>NZ_JAWRYN010000021.1:0-79922 GCF_046534585.1 Peribacillus sp. SIMBA_075
CGCGGAAAGCGAGTGCCTGGAGTAGAAATCAACGGCCAAATTGTACAACTCATAAAAAATAGACAAACTCGATTTTCCTCGAGTTTGTCTACAGTCTAAAACAGCCAGGTTATGGCTGTTTTTCTATAAAAAATCCAAATGCTTTCAATAAAAACGAAAAATTCAATCACCCAATCGGATTTATGGGATAATTTGATTAATTCCAGTTTTTCTCTATAAATTGAACTGCAGGTTGTAAATTTGTTTTGTTAGCAATTGAAATGACAGCGGGAACCACAGAAGGGTCCGTTTTGGAGAAATTAGGGATCCGTGGATTTAACCGAAAAAAACGATCTCCTAGAAGCTGAGAACTGACCATGGATTCATAGTAACCGGATCCACTAGCGACAATCTGAAGAAATGGCAGTAAGGGTTCATTTGGAGATCGGTCCAAAAGAACTCCCCAATTTGGGGGAAGGTTCTTCATATTTTCGGGACGTATGTTATCTGCACTTACCATCCCCCATCCCTTCGTATCTCGTCTTAATCGAGTCGGCTCTTCACCTGTTCCAATGGATAATACCGCAATTTGATCCAACGGCTGTTTGGCCTTCCCCACCGCAAATGCGATACTGGCTGTACTGGGGTTGGTTGTTACTGTATACCCATCCACGTAGTTTTGATAGGCTCGTTGTGTCGCGGGAGCACCACTGCTCCGTAGTATTACATCACTCGCTTTCTCATTTAAATAGGGAGAGCCAGGAAAGTTGTGGAATAACACAGGAGTCCAACGATTCAGCTCCGGTGAGAATAAATGAAATGCAGGTACAACAATTCGTCTTTTTAAGTCTTTGAGGAGAAGATCTGATGGGAAAAATGTTTGTACCGCTTTAATGAAACCAGAATATGGCAATTGTTGGTTGAAAACAGGTCCACCTGGTCGGGAAACGCTGAAAGCCGGTAGGATTTCATCCTTAAAAAACTGGAGTGTCTCCTTCGGCGATCTTCCACTTGCTAACGCAAGGGCAGTGAATGAACCGATTGAATTTCCCGAAAAAACATTGGTTCGACTAATTAATTTTGGGTTTTGCCGAGCCAGTCTGTTCAAAAGTTGTAAACTTAAAGCACCTAAGGTACCGCCTCCATCAAAGGACATAATCCGATATTTTGTCAAAGCAGATTTCTCCTTTCTAATCTGATCACAAGTATCATTAAGTATATGTTTATTTTTTGTCTGTAGTATGGGTAATGAATACCTCTTTGACCTGAAATCCTTCAGGAGCCGGATTATGTAGCTAAACATCCAAGGAAAGACTCCATCAAGTATATAAAAAAATATTACGACAAGTGTAGAGGAGACTACGTTTGAGTGGCATTACGGGCCAGTGATGAAAAAGTCAGAAAGTACAACCCAAAAAAAGCTTGAAAGAAAATGAAAAAGCCATAGCGGTGGGCTACGGCCTACTAGCATGCCAAAATTTTAGCGGGGTGACAATCCCGATCTCAAACGGGGGCGACGGCTGCCTGTTCCGTCCTCAAACAGGTTATTTTGCAGCCTTGTGCACAATAGGTTATTGATTATTTTTATTATATATCGTGCGATCCTTTAAGATGGAGGCCGCTTTTTCCAAAAACAGGATTGTGAAGAATTACACTTAAACTACCATGAAAATTAAACACTAATAATCAGGAAAAAGACCATATTAAATAAAGCGCAAACTTCAATTTTTTGAAAAAGAGAGCAGCACCCTATTAAAGTTCTCCAAATAAATCGGTGGTTAGGATGCTTCTGAAATATTTACGAAGGGGGATAGGGTGGGACAACAAAACTTGCAGCTTGGAGATTTTTATTAAAAAGTTAGAGAAAAGGCGACTTAATTGTCGTTTTTATTTTGCACTCAGAATAAAGGTTTTGAATTACATATTCTCTTATTCAACGTAGCATCGTTCTAGTGAAATACATAAGTAATTTTTAAAAAAACTACTCGGTATGAGCGTCAAAAAGAACAATCATCAAAGACTAGGAGACAAATTTATTAGTTACTATAGTGAAGTTTACTTCTTAATTATTTTAGGAATAACCTCGATAGAATATATATTTTAATCTAATACTCAAGTTTACAAGGTGACCTAATATAAATGTTTTAAAATGATTTGATTGTGATTCGAATTGTATACGTAATCAATTAAAGGAGGTATGGTGATGTGCACCGATAAATCAATAAGTGGATTTAGGAGAGAATTGGATGACATACTTGAAACAATTCGTACGTAATCGGAGAAGAAGGGAAAAGACCGAGGTATTAACCGCACTCATTCCAGAAAGCTTGTACGGTGATTTCAAAGGTTACTGTGACGAATTTATTTATCAGTGAAGAGATTTGTCTGCTGAAAGAACGTGAAATGACAGGATATCTGGAGAATTAGCAATCAAGGACAAATACAAAATGAATGATGATGTAGTCAATGTAAATACAAAGGTAGTCAATAAGATTGCAAAAGATGTAATTCAAATACAAATAGATTCGTAACGACACAATGGCAAGTAGACGCACAGCTTCCATGTCCTTATAGTGGTCAGTGGGTGGCAGCGACTAACTTTTCCAGACATGCCAAACGACACTTAACAACCACACAGGATATCTTCACGAATGAAAAGTTTATAGATAAAATCAAAGAAATGATCCAGGCGAAAAAAGCTGAAATATGAACTAAATAAGTTGTAATTTTGGATTAACAATAGTTTAAGAATAAAGGGTACGTTCATTGCTATAAATCAGTTTTCATAGTTGTACCTGTAAATATGTATCTGTAGTAATTTACCTTAATGCAAGTGGTAACCTACTTGGTCTCGAGTGTTAAATTTAAGAATGTTTATTGAGAAAATATTTTTAATTATCTGATTAATCAATATATTAACCATTGCCATTTTGTAGCCTGTAGTATAAAATTCTATGAAACTCTTTCTTTTCGCAATTAGTTTCATAGACTTTTTTTAAGGGGGATGGACTTTGAATTGGAAAAAGAAAATTAGCATGCCATTATTATCTGCTGGACTTGCATTTAGTGCGTTTACACCCGGAGTTATAAGTCATGTGAATTTATCTCAAGAAGTTAAGGCTTCTGGAAAAGAGGGAGCACCAATTGATTTAGGGATTGCAAATGATGACCGGCTAATTGAGATGTTAAAGAAAAATGGAACGATTCCAAAAGATGCGACGGCCACAGAAGCAGATAAGGCATTACAAAAGTATTTACATAAGCTAGCGACGGCCTCGGAAACTAATAAAAAAGAAAATTCTTTTGAAAAGAAGCAGGCCGCACTAAAAGAACAAGTTAAAGCAAAAATGGATAGTAACGGTCTAAATGAGGGAAAAGGAAACAAGTCAGGGCAAGCAAAGCAAAATACTGTTTCCTCTGTCAAAAAAGAAGATTGGGATGGTACGGAAAGGAAAGACGAGGTCCTCGTTCTATTAATTGATTTTCCTAATCTTCCACACGGACAATTAACTTCCGATGAAACAGACATGTATTATAGCGGACCCGATGCATATTCCAACCAACATTATCAGGATATGATTTTCGGTGAAAATGGCTATGTCGGTCCGGATGGTAAAAAGAAGATCTCCATGAAACAGTATTACGAGCAACAGTCCGGCGGCAGTTATACGGTGGATGGTAAGGTTGCCGGCTGGTATACAGCCAAACATCCAGCTGCTTATTACGGTGCTCATGATGAAAATGCCGGTAATGATAAAAATCCAAGAGCACTTATTCGGGAAGCCCTTGCTGATGCGGCTAAAGATCCTTCAATTGATTTGAATCAATATGACAAAGAAGATCAGTTTGATTTGGACGGTGACGGCAATATGCGCGAACCAGATGGAATCATTGACCATGTCATGGTCATTCACTCTGGTGTCGGGGAAGAAGCAGGCGGCGGTAAAATTGGTGAAGAGGCAATTTGGTCTCACAGCTGGGATCTAGGCGGTCTCTACCCAATTCCCGAAACAAAAGCGGATGTAAACTATTTTGGTGTCGATAATTTGTTAGGACTAGCCTATACCATTGAACCAGAAGATGGAGCTGCGGGCGTATTTGCTCATGAATTCGGTCACGATTTAGGCTTGCCGGATGAGTATGACACCCTTTACAGCGGTTTAGGTGAACCAGTCAGCTACTGGTCACTCATGTCAAGTGGAAGCTGGACAGGGAAAATTCCAGGTACGGAACCATCTGGCTTCAGTCCATATGATAAAGAGTTTTTACAGCAAACGATGACAACAAATGACTTTATGCCAAACTGGCAGTCAGGAAGTCAAATAAACGTAAATGATGTTACTTCTAAAGGAACAGAGTACTTGCTTGATGAAGCAAGTACAAAAGGCACAAATGATGATGTTGTTAAAGTAAATCTTCCTGAAAAGGAGATATTAGTTAATACGCCTGCAAGTGGGAAGTCAGAGTACTTCAGTGGGAGTGGAAATAATCTAAGTAACAAAATGAACACGACTATTGACTTATCCAATGCTACTTCTGCTCAGCTTACATTTAAAACCTGGTACTCTATCGAACAAGATTATGATTATGCTACTGTTCGTGTCAATGGTCAAACGGTTCATGGTAACATCACAACGAAGGATGATCCTCAAGGGTCAAATCCAGGCAATGGTATTACAGGAGATTCCGGAAACAAATGGGTAGATGCAACATTTGATTTATCTCAATTTGCTGGCCAAAAAGTCCAATTAAGCTTCAATTATGTCACTGATGGCGGATTGGCAATGGCTGGTTTTTATGTTGATGATATCAAGGTAAGTGCGGGTGGCAGCACAATTCTGTCCGATGATGCGGAAGGAACTTCACCATTTACTTTTGTAGGTTTCTCCAAATCTGATGGCAAAAAACATGCAAGTCAGTATTACCTTCTTGAATGGAGATCCCATAACGGTTCTGATTCAGGTTTAGCCAATGTGAACCGTAAAGGAACCATGTTATCTTATGATCAAGGTTTAGTAGTTTGGTATGTTGATAACTCCTACGATAACAACTGGACAGGTCCAGACTACCACCCTGGTGATGGTTTCTTAGGTGTTGTCGACGCCGACCAGCACAATAATATCTGGCATAATAAGGACTGGAAGGATCCAAACGGTGTATATGATGTTAATAAAGTCCTTGGGTCAAACAGCTATCAAATGCATGATGCAGCATTTAGCTTAAACAAAGGTAGTAAAGTGACCATTGGTGATTCTTCTTTCTACTTGAAAGATAACTTTACTCAAAGCAATGCCATGTTTGATGATAATCAGAATTACAGTAATACCCAAGCTCCTGACGTTGGCCGTAATATTCCAAAATTCGGACTAAAGGTTCGCGTAGTTGGCCAAAGTGCTGACGGTACTGTAGGTAAAATTTTACTTTATAAATAATAAGGTGGTTCTCGTATTTAAAGTGTATCCCTTGTAAAGGGTATTTAAAAAAAAGCTAGAAAGCATTGAACAGATGATCCCTGTATTGTGAAGTGAACCCAATAAGTTAGACAAAGTATTTTAAGCAGCTACTAAGGATTGGATCCTGTATTTTACAGGACTCAATCCTTTTAGTTTTGCTTACTTCATACTTCTAAGCTACATTTTTAAAAGATTCATGACCCTCAATAAAAAAATGAACGGCAGCTAGCTTAGTTTCTAACGAATATTTTCTCATAAAAAAACCTCCCCAATAGGCAAACAGATTTTATTTTTTAATCTGTCTACTTATTGGGGAGCGTATCATTGTTAATTGTGACTAACAATTGGGGTGCAGTTCATACTGAGGGGCTCTGTTTTTTCAAAGCCGATAATTAATGCTCTACAGGAATGCTAAAGGGGGCAGCATTCCATATGTTCAATTCAATTTTCCTCACTTATTATAGGTGGTTTTCGTTGTTAGCTTGTAATAAAGTTTGATCAAAGGCATGCTTCAAAAATTGATTTTTCAACAGAAGAAATCCAAACATTTTGAAAAAAGTTTGGTCAAAATGCTTGGGTTGTTTTTTGCTAGTGAATGATTTTTTATAAAAAAGTTTAATGTTGTTTTAGAATAAAGTTGGTTCAAATAAATGCAAATAACCTCGATAAAAGAACAAAAAGAAAGTGCGTGTTTTGAAAAAGATTGATCAAAACTTGCTCTTGAAATATTCTAACAAACTATTTTTGTATAAATAAGTTTAATCAAGTCGTGACTTTATTTTATCTTCAAAATTGAATATTACAAAATTAATCCTGTGTCATTCAAACTTAAACATCTTCTTTAATAGCAGGAAAACCTAATGGTCTTATATATTCCCATATATGAGTGCATTTCGTTAAAGTATTTCCTATTTCCCCAATAAAAAGCCTAATTTCTCAATTTATTGTAGAGGAATTAGGCCTTTTTTCACTACTTCATTAAAGCGCCTTATAGTTTAATGACTTGATTTACTGATTATACTTTCAATCATTCACTTTGAACTACATAGATATAGTTTTTGTTGCAACTGTTTGTTGAAATGCCTGATCATGCTCAACAATAACCATTGTGGGATTAAATTGTTGAATAAGCTCTTCAATCTGCATACGCGAATAAATATCAATAAAATTTAATGGTTCATCCCATATATATAAATGAGCTTTTTCACATAAACTTTTAGCGATAAGCAGCTTTTTCTTTTGTCCACCAGAATAATGAGATATATCTTTCTCAAATTGAATTCGCTCAAAATCCATCTTACGTAGGATAGATTTAAATAATGTCTCATCAATCTCATGCTCTTCAATAAAATCTGATAACGATCCTTTCAAATGAGAAGTATCTTGTTGGACATAGGAAACGATGAGTCCTGAGCCTAAATTAACTGAGCCTGTATGCTGTATCGGATGTCCTAGAATTAGTTTTAGGATACTACTTTTCCCACTTCCATTCTTTCCATCAAGTACAATTCGGTCACCTTGTTCAACTATAAAGCTAATTGGCTCATTCACTATTTGGTCATCATACTTAACAGATACATCAGCCAAAACAACCAATTCATTTGACTGGAATTTCAATTGTTCTAATTTTAACGAATCAGTTTTCTCTACATTTTTTAGTAATTTTGACTTTTCTTCAATAGCTTTTTGTTTCCTTGATTCAAGGTTCTTCGATCTCTTCATCATCTTGGCCGCTTTATGCCCTACAAAACCTTTGTCCAACTTGGAACCAGAATTCCTTGTCCCGTTTTTAGTGGCTTCCACTTGATGAGACCAACCTTCTG
The DNA here is from genome assembly GCF_046534585.1 of Peribacillus sp. SIMBA_075. Classification (NCBI taxonomy): domain Bacteria; kingdom Bacillati; phylum Bacillota; class Bacilli; order Caryophanales; family Bacillaceae; genus Peribacillus; species Peribacillus sp. SIMBA_075. The sequence goes on from NZ_JAWRYN010000021.1 coordinate 7,256, forward strand.
AACGCTTTGAAGACTGTTTTAATCTCCCTATGTCTTTTTGTAGCCGCTCATTTGTTGCTTCTTCGTGTTCCTGCTGTCTATCAAAATTTAACTTCCAAGAAGAATAGTTACCACTTTGGACTTCAATGTTTGCTCTATTTATAGATAAGATATGGTCAACGCACCCGTCTAAAAAGATTCTGTCATGTGAAATTAAAATAAATCCTTTTTTCTTCCTTAGATAATCAGAAACCATCTTTCGTGCATCAGTATCTAGATGATTTGTTGGCTCATCAATTAATAGAAATTGACCCTCATTCAAAAACAGTGCAGCAAGCAATACCTTTGTTTGTTCTCCATTTGATAATGTTTTAAATGGTCGGTACATGACCTCGGCATCAACATTTAAATAGGATATTTCACGAAGAAATTCCCAATCTTCTGCTTGGGGACAAATTTCTTCAAGGATTTCATGAGTAAACTTGTTCTTATCTGAAACTGGGTAAGGGAAAAAATTAAATTCTACCGAAGAAGTGATTTTCCCACTATACTCATAATTCCCTAATAATAAATTAAAGAATGTCGTTTTTCCTCGTCCGTTTCTACCGATAAATCCTAGTTTCCAATCCGTATCCATTTGAAAGTTTACACCTTCAAAAATATTATCAAAGCTACCTGGATATGAAAAAGTTAAGTCTTGAACTTTTATCATTGACATAATAATTCCTCCTTTATATATCGACACTTTTCATATAAAGTCGGAATATCCATCAATTTATTAATTCCTCCATATAAGTTTGATGGATACTAACGACTTATATAGAGCATTACATGTGTAACAATAGTGTCTGAATTACTCATTTTTCTCTCTCCTTTGTTTGTGGGGTTAAAGTTACGGATTAATAAATATCGACTTATCTATAAGAGAATAAAAAAAACCTCCCAATTTATAATTGGAAGGATTAGTCTTTCACTCATACTAAATAAGTCCTTATTAATCATTGGAATCATGATAAATAAAGTATGAACTGATTTATAAAAATGGATAGACCAACCCTATTTTTTTAGTTTGAATATTAATTTCAAATTAAAATATAGATTAGTTAATCATTATTCAACCATCAGTCCTCTCATAATTCTATTTTTAAAATAACATTCTTTTATACGGAATGCAATATGTGAATCATTTTCACCTAATCCTATATCCAAACTATTTAAAATTCTTCAATCAAAGAGATAAAGCATCGCATCATTTTTATAAACATCGCAACTTTGTTCAAAGCTTCGCGTCTTTTTTACAAACATATACTCGTTACTTTTTATGCACTTTTACAAGCTTCTGAATTTAATATATTATAACTCCTTGTTGAACTAAACTGTCCCTTTAGTGCCATAAGAGAAAGGCTGCCCTAGCAACCTTCCTTATTGAAGTAAAGTATCAGTTAGTTCTTTAAGCTTTTTTTCTTTTCTTCCAGTCTGTCCCTTAATTTGTTAAAGTTTTGGACTCCCTCAGGCATTGATAATTTTTTTGCTAACAAACTCCCTTTTAGGGAGATTAAGTTGGCTAAAGGTGCCTTTATCCACTCCAATCAAGGAACCCACTATACACACACAGACTTTCGAAGGTTAGTAAAAAAGTATAAATTGGGCCAGTCTATGTCCAGAAGGGGGACTTGTTGGGACAATGCCCCGCAAGAATCATTCTTTGGACATTTTAAGGACGAAGCTTATATAAAGCCATGCCAGACTTTAGGGGAGTTAAGAAGGGAAATCAAAGAATATATGACTTATTATAACCAGTATAGATATCAGTGGGATTTAAAAAAGATGACCCCTGTTCAATACAGAGATCATCTTCTAGAGATAGCCTAACCTTTTTTTAAAATTGTCCTTTACATAGGGTACAGTTTATAACAGAGACCTCCTTTCTTATACTCCCTAATGCTAAACATTCTCTTTGCTGTCATTTACTTGTTTTGCTACTTTTTGGTGAATTTCTGTTTCAATTACATCAATAAGATCATCCTCAATCTTTTGATTGGGCTGAGGATGGAACCATTGTATTTCTCCTTCGTGAACAAATCCTTTGTATTCCTCTCCTTGCACTTGCAAAGAAAATTGTTGGCGTTCATGTACCCGGTCTTCAAATGCTGGTTTTAATTCAAGGTCTGTAATCTCTTTTGGAATTCCATTGTGCCGCATTAATGATTGTATGGTAGATTCAATTGTTTCTACCTTACTTTCACCAATCATTTGTTTCGGGTGTGGGTGGAGCCAATAGATCTCATCATCATGAAAATGCCCCTTGAATTCATCGCCTTCGACCTTAAAAGCGAATGCGTGTCGCTCATGAACACGATTCTCAAACACTTTTTCGACTTCAAAATCTTCAAGTTCGGGTTTTGCATTCATATCTTCAGACATAATATAACCCCTCTCATGAAAGTTTGCACTTGAATTTTTTTACTGGACTATCGTAAATATTCTAGAGTTACAAAACGTTCTAATATCGGAGTAATAGTCCATTAATTGCCTATTATATAGTTCTTTATTTACGACTGTCCATTTAAAAGGTAAAATTCATGAAAAATCAGTCTTTAATAACACAATAGGACAAGGAGAACTGTAAATTGGGGTATACGGTATAAGTGTCATCTGCTCGTTTACTATTAAGGATCTCCATCCGATGGATGTATTAGTATTTCCGCAATGAGCTTGGTGTACAATTATTCCACTTCTCGCTGAAGACCTTATGGAACTGATTCAATAATCGTTCAATGGAGTTCGCAAGGATTCGTATGCTGAGGCCGGGCACCAGTCTGGAAATTCCAAATTTAACTGGATTGCAGGGGTTATGATCTCCTTGTTTTCCTCATCTAGTAGTTGGTCTAGATTGACATTCAAAATGTTTTCTTGCAAGGGAAGATCTTTATTCACTGCAGTATCGTCAACTTTTCAGATCCAACCTTCTTTTTGGCTAATTTAGCTGCATGATGCAGGGCATGAGACGAAGTCGTCGAGCCATCAAATGCTACTAAGATTTTTTTAAAAAATACATATCTTCCTTTCTTGTGTAGTTTACCAAGCCCTATGTTATTCAACATTGATAAGTGTATAAATATTGTTTGCTATATCCATATTAAAATTATCGAATTTACTTTTCCCCAGAGCAATATCAAAGGGAGGTGTTAAATTTCCAATGCGGAAACCAGATTCAGCTTTTCAAAAAAGCGAGCTTGCCAAGCTTTTAACAGCGTGCGGAGAGTCAGCAGACTTTCTTACTTTCAGGCTCCATGAAAACTCTCCCTTTTTCATTGCCTATTTTAAAACTTTAGTTAAACCAGAGATTATTCACCACGATATTCTCCCTACAGTTAAAGAAGATAAGCTTTATACTTTAGGAGAAATAAAAGAAAAGCTATCAATCGGGGATCTTTCTATTACGGACAATATACCGGATATTCAAGATAAATTAATGACTGGAAATTTGATTTTTTACAAGAAAGAAGGGCAGCCTGCCTGCCTGGCTGTTCCGGCACTAGCCGTCGAAAAGCGGCAAGTATCCACTCCGGAAACGGAATACTCAGTGGTTGGGCCGAAGGAAGCTTTTGTTGAATCACTCGATACAAATTTAAATCTCGTGCGTAAACGCCTGCCGATTCTCGAGCTGCAGGTAAAAGAACAGATGGTCGGTAAGTTATCAAAAACCCGGGTCGCGGTCGTGTACGTGAAAGGAATCGCTGACCCGGAAAACGTGAATACGGTCATCCAGCGGATTCAAGGGATTGAATACGATGAAATTGTAGACAGTTCGTTTCTCAGCCAAATGATCGCCGATAATAAAAACTCTCCATTCCCACAGTTCATCGACACAGAGAGGCCTGATAGGCTTGCCGCAGTACTAGCTGAAGGGAAAGTTGCCATCTTTTCGGACGGATCGCCCACTGCGATATCAGGTCCCGTATCATTAATTACATATTTCGCGGCATTTGAAGACTATCTTTCCATTTGGAATGTCGCATCCGCTTTCCGGCTTCTCCGGCTCTTTGCGGTTATTTTCTCTGTTTTAGCCTCATCGACATATGTAGCCGTTTTAACTTATCATTATGAAATGATCCCCAGGGATGTACTGAGCTTGCTGATTACATCAAGGGGAAGTATTCCGTTTCCACCCTTTTTGGAAGCTATTCTCCTTGAATTGGCGATTGAGCTTTTGCGGGAGGCAGGCGCTCGGCTGCCGACAAAGATTGGCCAAACGATTGGGATTGTAGGCGGAATTGTGCTCGGAACAGCGGCTGTTCAAGCAGGTTTGACAAGTAATGTACTGCTTATTGTCGTGGCCACAGGCGCACTTGCTTCTTTCACTACTCCTATCTACCAGCTCAGCAACGCGATCCGCCTGATTCGCTTTCCATTTATCATGCTTGCCCAGCTGCTAGGCCTTGTCGGAGTCGCCGTCTGCTTTGCTTTTCTTATGTCTCATTTATTAAAGCTGACTTCTCTCGGTCGTCCTTTTCTTGAGCCGATCTATCCTTTGCGCGTGGAGGATTTTAAAGACTCTATTATTCGACTGCCATTCACCAAGCAAGCACCACGGCCCCTCCAAATAAGAGCAAAAGACCGTGTGAGATTTCAGCAGGAGGCTCCGCAAAAAAAAGATTGGGATATTGACGACTAAATTGCATATGGAGGTGCTGTATGCTGCCCTTACCGCCGGAGAGCCGGAAAGTTTCTCCTTTCTTTGTTTTTTATCTTATTGTCTCGGCGCAATTTGGCTTGAGCGTTTTCAGCTTTCAACGGTATATTGTTAAAGCTGTGGGCAATGATGCCTGGATTGCTGTTATTATCGCCGGTCTCTCGATTCACATTGTCTTGTGGATGATTTATCAAATATTAAATAAAGGAACGAATGATATTACTGTTATCCACAAGGAACTGTTTGGAAAAGGGCTTGGAGGGCTCCTCAGTTTGGCTTTGATTGTTTATTTGCTGACTTTGGCTGTCTCTGTGTTCCGTAATTATATCGAATTGATTCAAGTCTGGATCTTTCCGCAATTGGAAACATGGTATATGGCCCTGATTCTTTCATCGCTCGTTTATGTGTATGTAATCGGAGGCTTTCGAGTCGTTGTTGGGATTTGCTTCCTCAGTTTCATCTTAACGACTCCTATATTTTTTATAATGTTAGAGTTCCCATTACGGCACGTGCAGTTTTCTCATCTTTTGCCTATTTTGGATCATACGGCAGTTGAGTTCTTATCCGCCTCTAAAAAGATGACGTATAGTTTAACGGGATTTGAAACACTTTTTTTCTTTTATCCTTTTATAAAAAATGCTCCATGCTCGCAAAAGTGGGTGCATTATGGAGCGGCGTTCAGTACTTTTTGTTATTTAGTAATAATGATCGTTTCCCTTATGTACTTTACTAAGGCTCAATTAATTGAGTCGATTTGGCCGACATTAACTTTTTGGAAAATTGCTGATTTTCCTTTTCTTGAAAGATTTGAGTTTATGGGGATCTCCATTTGGCTGTTTAACGTACTTAATAGTGTTTGTTTGCTTATTTGGGCCGGCACGAGAGGACTGAAGCAGCTGTTTACCGTGAAGCAAAAACATAGCCTTATTGTAGTCCTCATCATGACAGCTGTGGTGGCTGTTCTCTTGAAAAACCGCGAGCAGATCGAGCAGCTAAATACAATAATTGGCTTCGTGAGTCTTTACGTCATTTATGCCTATATTCCATTTCTCTTCTTTTACCAAATGATTAAAAGTAAAATGAGGCGAACGTCATGAAAAAGTACCTCTATTGGAGCATCTTTACGCTCATCTTGCTGTTCAATTATTCCATTGAAACAAAGATACTTGAAGATATCCAGCACGTTTCGGCCATTGGTTATGACTATGTGGACGGGGACCGGATGAAGGGAACAGCCGCCGCTCCTTTTTATCCTGCGGGGTTAGATGTTAAGCCGCTCAATGCCTTCTTTACGGCGGTCGGACATACCATTCTAGACATCTTACAAAAGCAGCAGATGGAGGCCCAAAGAAAGCTCGCCACGGGACGTTTGCAAAATTTTTTGATTAGTAAAGAGCTGGCAAAACACGGAGTCGCCGAGCTTACTGATCCGCTTGGACGCTCTACCGATATTGGCAGAGATGTTTACATGGCGGTCGTCGACGGCAGCGTAGAGGAACTGTTAACTTTTGAGTATCCTAATGCGCCGACATCTGCTGAATATCTTTCCGATTTCATGGAGAGAAATCTGAAGGATATTATTCCTCAGCCAACTGTTCATGCTTTCCTGGATCAATATGAAGGGTTCAATCAAGATCCTTTTCTACCTATTATTAGGAAAAAAGACGATCATATTCAATATAAAGGTCTCGCTCTTTTTAAGGATGATCTCTACGTAGGAGAGCTTTCCAATAAGGACAGTTATATATTTAAACTCTTTTACGAAAAGACTAAAACAGGCACATATGAAATAAGCTTCAAAAATAAAAAGTACATTGCTACTGAAAATATTCGATCCAAAGTGAAATATAAAGTGTCCGGCAGCCAAGACAATCCGCGGGTGTCGGTTCATGTCTCGGTGATAGGAGAGGTTAAAGATGCTTCCAGCGTATTGAAGAAAGGGAACACTATGAAAGAAGTGGAGCAGGAATGGAGCAAAGAGACGACGGAAAGAGCGGAAAAAATGATGAGGAAATTTCAGGAGCTAAAGATTGATCCGCTCGGAATCGGCGAAAAAGTCCGGAGCCATTTTCGGAACTTTGATAAAGAAGCATGGAGAGACCGCTACCCAACCGTTCCTGTTCAATTTTATATGAAGGTTCGTATTGTGAACACCGGCATCACCGAATAGAAAGTGACGTCAAAAAAGGGAGCGACCCAAAAGGATCTAAATTAGTCCCCTTGAGGCGCTCCTTTTTTCCCACCCTTTCAATTTAGTTCAAGTAATTGGACTATATTTTGCAGAAAAAAACAAGAAGAATATGTGCTCTAAATAAAGAGCCTAAACATAATATACTAGGCGGTATAACCATGAACGATTCCAAGGAAATGATTGTTCAAATTTACGAATAAGTTCTTAGTTATCAGCGATATGCTTCAAAAACTTCTCTAAATAGGACGACTTTCTTCTATTATATTTACTCTCCAAACACATCTGATTTACACAAATGAATCGCATGGCGTTCTTTTTCAAAAACCTTTTGCAAATAAATTTCTATAGTGGATAGCTGCTCATGGCCCAGACTCTTCATAATCTGATAGACATTAACTCCATTTAAGTGAGAAATGATGGCGAAAGCATGCCTAAAGGTATGAGGACCAACGGAAGAAGAACGGAACTTCAAAAAGAGCAATCCACTCTCTTTTATGACTTTTGTTAAGAATTGAGACAAATAAGAGGGAGAGTAGGCACGGCCGGTATTGGTCGTAAAGAGAGGTTCGTCTCCTTCTGCTGCATCTATATCGTCGATGCCTCTAGCGGAACGGAACATTCGAATACTATTCATTCCTTTTTCAATGGTATTTGCCTTTTTTACTCCCTTACCTAGGACCTCTAAAAAATACGTACTGGAAATGGAATCATATTGAAGATCCTTGACTCGGAGTCTTGTAAACTCTTCATTACGCATGCCTGTCATCGTTAGGATATGAATAATCGAAAAAACGATGGGGTGGTTAATTTCCCTGAAGTGATCAAGTAGCTGAATGATTTCCTTTGGTCCCAAATCCCGTTGGGCCGATCATCTTTATGAACATTAAAGAAACCTTCATGAATAGGTTCCGTGATATAGCCTGCTTCCGAACAGGAATTTCAAAAAACTCTTAATGATGGTTGTCTTTCTGGATAATGTGGCAACGGAATATGCTCCTTTTGTTAAGACATAGGGGCTTTTTTACCTTCGAATGTGCCGGCTAGATAAAGATTTAAAAAGGGTACCCTCCACAACTTTTTCCAAGTCTACATGGATTTCCATTGAATAAGTGGGTAATTGTTCAATAAATTGAAGAAGTTCTCGCTCATTGGCTTGGAAGGTGCGGGTGGACTTTTCATGTTGCAGTTATAAATGCTCTCGCCGTTGAAGAAACCACTGTAGCATGTCTACATCGCTAAAACCTGAAAAAGGATTTTGTCCATTCTTTTCTGTCATATATAATCGTTCTTGTAACTTGGGATTTAACTGTTCTTAATTAAGAGGTGACCTAGTTAATGGGGAAATCAGTAATGCTTGAAGCGTATAACCCTAAGTAGGCCGTTTATATGTTTTTTCTTATTTAGTATTGGGACAGGTAATTGAAAAACAATTTAAAGAAAATCGGTAATGGTGAAGAGAGTGTGAGGATTTTCACTAAACAGGGCAATTTAGTTAAAAATGATACTTGATTGCACTTGCTAAAAGAACCCACGGAGTTTTAACATAGTTAAGAAAGGTATGGGTCAGTGCCCCATACTCTTACAAAATCAAGTGAACGTTTTACTTAAGGAGTGGTTATAATGGCACGTGTTTTATTTATTAATGGTGGATCAGAAGGACATATCAATCCAACTATTGGAGTTGTGCATGAGCTTATTTCGCGTGGAGAAGAGGTGGTGTACTTTACGATAGAAGCTTTTCGAGAGCGTATTGAGAAGACCGGAGCTACTGTACGAACATTAGACGGTGAAAAATTCGTAAAAGCCTTTATCTCTGGTGGAAGAAATTATTTACTCGAAAGAATCAACGGTCTTTTGCATACAGCAGATGTCGTGATACCTAGTGTTCTGAAGCAAATCGAAGGAGAACATTTTGATTATATCATCCACGATTCCATGTTTGGTTGTGGATATTTACTTGCAGAAATACTTAAACTTCCGGCAATTAATTCTTGTACATCTTTTGCGCAGACAAAAGCATCATTCGATAAAATGTTGGAACAACTTTCTAAAAAAATCCCTACAGAAAGAGTTAAACCTATATACGATGAATTTCAAAGCCTGACGGCAATGGTGAAGGAAAAATATGATGTGGTGATCGATTCTCCTTACGAAGTTTTTTGTAATCCTGCACCACTTACAATCATTTATACAACTAGGGAGTTTCAACCTTTCGGAGAACTATTCAACCAAACTTACAAATTTGTTGGTCCATCCATCTCCACACGATTAAAGCAAGAAAACCTCGACCTTACTTCAATCAAAGGAAAAAGCCCAATTTACATTTCACTGGGTACTGTCTTTAACCAAGAAATTGATTTCTATAAGCTATGTTTTAAGGCATTCGAGGCCACTGATCATACTGTCTTGATGTCTATCGGGAAAAATGCTCAAATATCTGACTTGGGGGAGATTCCTAGAAACTTCATTGTGAAAAATTATGTTCCACAAACTGAGGTGCTGAAATACACGAAATTATTTATCACTCATGGTGGAATGAACAGTACCAATGAGGGTCTCTACTACGGGGTTCCGCTAATTGTAATTCCGCAAAGTGCGGATCAGCCGGTAATTGCCAAGCAAGTTGCCAATATAGGAGCAGGTATTCAATTACAAATGCAAAGTTTGACGGCAAATCAACTTAATGAAGCGGTAGATCATTTGTTAAACCACCCATCCTTCCATAAAGCTGTTTCAAATATTAGTGAATCCTTTCAAAAATCGGGTGGGTATCATCAAGCTGTCGATGAGATTTTCCAATTTAAAAGCCAATATGATATATAAATATAAAGATTTCCTCAGCTGCCATTATTGGCGGCTTTTTTTAGTTGTTTCGGCAACTTCTGTTTTTAATTAAGTAATGGAACAGGAACTATTATAAACGCTAGATTGTGCTCACAACGATATGGATTAGAAAAAGAGAATTTGAGGTTCATTAATGAAAATCACGGAGACTTTGTGAAAGTTTGGCCAAATGCAGTTTAATCCTTTGTTTTTTGTGGGTAGCGGGGGGAAATCCGAATTGGTATTTATGAATGCAGCATTCGTCCAGGGAATTGCTTGCCAACTTCTTGTATGGTTCCGCAGTGGGCTGCTCTGCATTAAAGACTCTTGAATACCATCCAATTAAGTAAAGATACCCTAAACGGTTATCCAGTACATGTCCTGGCAATGGAGGATTCGCCAGAGGAGTAGGGGCTATCTCGGGCTTATCATAACAGGAGAGGCAAAGGGCTTATAAAAGTCATGAATTTGGAAGTGAATCCGCGATATGGTTCAAGGATTAGAGAACAATTTGAAGAAGGATGGAATCATTAAGGCTGTGGGTATAAGGTAAAAACATAACACCTGGTTGAAGGCGCGTTTCCAAATAGCCCCACCTAATGAAGTCACGGGAATGGGAGATGATCTTTGTTGAATGGTATGACGGACAGGGAGACTGTTGCAACCAGGGAATGGTTGAAGAAAAGCAGGTTTATCCTGTAACGATTATAAAGGAAAGTATGGATCGGGGGTTAATCCATTTTAGAGGCAGCTCTAAGGAAATCGGAATCTCCAGTACCTTGTCTCGGTATAAATTGAAAGAGATTAGTTTAACAAACAGGATTTATTTTATGGTTTATAGAAAGTCATATCAAGGAGGGATATTTAAATGTCAAAACATGAAAACGAAGAGATGCTAACAGGAGGGAATGTCTCTAGGGTTTATCGTTCGGGAGATACTGTGCGACGAGAATTAAAGCCAGATAGTCCCAAAATTCATAAGCTATTAAAGCATTTGGAGAACAAGGGTTTCAGTTATGCCCCAAAGTTGTTAGGTATTGATGAAAAAGGAAGGGAGATATTATCATTTATTGAAGGAGAAGCTGGTAATTATCCCTTAAAAGAATACATGCGGTCTAATGATGTCTTAATAGAAATAGCGAAAATGCTCCGTCTTTATCATGATGCTGTCAGTGATTTTTCATTTGATGATAGCTGGGAATCGATAGATAACACCCCCCAACAATTTGAGGTACTATGCCATAATGATTTTGCGATATACAACATTATTTTTAAACATGAAAGACCAATAGGTATTATTGATTTCGATGTTGTTGGACCTGGCCCAAGACTTTGGGACATGGCTTATACTCTTTATAATTGCGTCCCCTTAAGTAGATTTTACCTTTCTGAAACAGGTGAGAGAGTTTATTATAATTCATTACAGCATGCTAACCGTATAAAACAAAGAGTTAGATTGTTTTTTGAATCTTACGGTGAAGGAATAGACGAAGCTTATTTGGAAATGGTATTGCTACGATTAGAGGGGTTATGTAAAACAATTACAAAAAAAGCCAGTGAAGGTGACATTGCATTTCAAAAGATGAAAGATGAAGGGCATCTTGAACATTACCAAAACGATATTAAATTCATTTGTGAACATGGAAAAGAGTGGATTTAAAGGTAGGCTTTTGTTGAACTCCCATGAAAATTTAAAAAGCACAAAAAGGGCGCGACAGTCGGTGGTACACCGTGGTCGCCGGAGTCAGACTAACGGATGAGCTCAAAGGCACATAGTTCGACGACCTTCTTCGCCAGCCAGCCATTAAAACAGTATCGATATAGATACCAATTTTCATTCTCTGTGGTAAGCGCTGATTTTGCGCTTCATGAATGGCTAACGGTGCATTCGTTGAAAATTGAGGGGTCTTTAAGGAAGCTTTTTTTTATGAAACTATTGGGCAAGATAATCAAATGAATATATATATTGCTTTAATTATCTTGGTTATTTGTTTTTTTTACTGCGAATATAACACAAGTAATTGATCCTGGAGTAACAACTTTTCGTGTATTAATGATATGTGGAATCATTATATCGTTCTCTTTTTCTTTTTCAGTGAGAAAGGACTTTGGAGAAAGTTAGCTTTAGGTCTTAGTATATTTGCTGGTTTCGTTTACTTTATTGCCATCGAATTAATGAGAATAGTATCCATGGTAATGGATTTTAAATTAGTTATTCAACTGGAAAGGTGCTTTACGTCAATAAGGAAGGTTGCTGCCGTAGCCTTTTTTTTATGGCACGAAAGGGGCAGGGTAGTTGAAGTATGAATGTGATTTTTTATGGTAAAAAATCAACTTAATAATCTTCATTAAGGAGTCTACCTGCAATATGAAATTAGATGATAAAAAGAAAAAGGTACAAATGAAATATAGAGAGAAAATAAGGATATAAAAGAAGATAGAAATTACAGTAAAAAACTGCTTGTTATTGTTACTGTAATCATTATTATTCTAGTGGCATACTGGGCAAACTCCTTATAAAAACATATGTAATTCAAATTATAAGCAAAAGCGTGATGTATATGGATTGTGACGTGATTTCGATTTTATCAATCAATCTTATATTCAAATTTGCTCAGCGTACCATATGCGCGTTTTTTGTTCTGGCCCCTGTTTGGGAAAGATCTTGCGGAATAGATCATACCTGTACAGACCATAAAACGCTAAGAGAGAACATAAAAGCTCTCTTAGAAGAGGGCCAACTGGACTTGCGAGGGCCAGAAAAGGTCTAAATAATGGAGAGGTCAGCTATTTTCTATAACAGCTTCAAATCCAATAAAAAATCAAAAAGGTTTCGGAATGAGAACATTCCGAAACCTTTTGGTCTACAAACTGACAGGGTTAAACTACCTCGTGTAAAATTACTTCTGTTTCTCTAACGCTAATTTCAACCCTTTTTGATAATATTGCGTCATCATTTCTTCAGGAACCATGCTTCCACCAGTCCCCCAAATAATATGTGTAGCTTCACTCATCTTTTCCGTTAAACTATGCTTTTGTAAATAATTGATGCCCTCTTTACATAATTTACTTGGTCCTATCATGCCTGCTAGTGCAGAAGGTTCTAAATGGATCCCCTCTGTATCGACTAGTTCTTTTAGCAACTTATACAACTGTTCATCGCTAACCGTATAATTGCCACTTAAAAAAGGTTCCATAGTTTTACCCACAAACCCTGATGGCCTTCCTACAGCAAGTCCATCCGCGTCTGTTACATTATCGATACCAACATCTTGTACAGAAACTTTATCATGAAGTCCAGTCATTAAACCGAGTAACATACATGGTGAGTGGGTAGGTTCTGCAAAGAAACAGTGAATATGGTCTTGGTACAATAATTTCAAACCAAAAGCTACGCCTCCAGGGCCACCACCTACTCCACATGGAAGGTAAACGAACAAAGGATGATTTTCATCTATTATTATCTCTAGCTCTTCTAATTGTTTTTTCAATCGAGATGCAGCCACTGCATATCCTAAAAATAGGTCGTGAGAATTTTCATCATCCACAAAATAACATGTTGGATCACTATCTGCTTGGATTCGGCCTTCCTCTACAGCTTTACTATAATCAGCTTCATATTCAATAACTTTGACATTTTTGCTTCTAAGCAAGTCTTTTTTCCACTGTTTTGCATCAGCTGACATATGAACAGAAACATTAAAACCTAACTTTGCACTGATGATGCCAATACTAAGTCCTAAGTTTCCAGTTGAGCCTACCGCGATTGAATATTTTGAGAAAAGGGTCCGGAATCTATCACTATCTAAAATCGAATAATCATCTTGTTTTGTTAACAATTGATGTTGAAAAGCTAATTCTTCAGCATGTTTGAGAATTTCATAAATCCCGCCTCTTGCTTTAATAGATCCTGATATAGGAAGGTGATTATCACATTTTAGTAATAATTCTCCTGAAATAGGTTGTTGATAATCCTGTTCTAAGGATTGTTTCATGGCAGGAATTCTCACTAAGGGAGATTCTATGATACCGTTCGTTCCTTTTGTTTCAGGGAAAACCTTGGCGATATATGGAGCAAAACGCTTCAACCGTTCCTCTGCATCTTTTACATCTTCTTGAGTAAGGGAGGATTTTTTTATTCCCGTTTGAAATTTTTCGACATTTGGATTCAGCCAAAATACTTCATCCATCGAAATGAGCTTGTTTAGTAATGGATATTGGTCTTTCCATGTTTGTATTTCTTTGCTTTCAATCTCTTTCATTTGCTTGATCCTCCTCATTTCTTGTAACAAGTTGTTTTGTAAATTATAATTAAATAAAATTTAATACAGTTTAACATATAATCATCTTTGTGTTAATTTATATTTACCTTTTTTAAATGAAATTTAACAACTTGTTAAGGAGTATTGATTATGGAAAATATAGATATTGGTAAGAAAGTTGAAAAATATAGAAAAGCTAAAGGATTGAGTAGTAGAGAGTTGGCAAAATTAGCTGAAATTACACCTTCAATGTTAAGCCAAATTGAACGAGGTTTGGCGAATCCTTCTATTCAAACCCTAAAGGTTTTAGCTAAAACCCTGAATGTTCCAACTTTTAGTTTTTTACTTGAAGAAATAAATACGGAAGACTTGATCGTTAGATCCGGTAAACGTAAGAAAATGATCATTGATAATTTGTCTTATGAGTTATTGTCACCTGATTTTACGGGTAATTTAGCAACAGCGATTATGAAAGTTCCTTCCAATATTTCTTCGTCAGAAAATCTTCTAGAACATAAAGGAGAGGAAGTAGCATTTATTTTGGAAGGGAAAATTAAGCTGTATTTAGGCGAAGAAGAATATCTTTTAGAAGCTGGTGATAGTGTGAAAATACCAGCAAATTTGAAACATAAATGGGAAAATAATTTTAGTCAAAATGCTGTTGTATTATTTTCAGTTACCCCACCTGCGTTTTAATGTGAAAAATGTCGAGTGTAATATTTTAACAAACAGACGCGATTATTGAAGAAGACTCGCTTTTCTTAATGAACTCCCATGAAAATTAAAAAAGCACAAAATCTAGAAAAAACCACAGCAACAACAAAATAGACCCAATAAAAAGGCTGAGATTTATGAGCGATATGATTGAGTTTGGTAAATCGTTAAACAAAAACCTCCATTTATAGCAAATTAAGTAGAGGCTAGGGCGACGACAAAAAATGGATTAATCCCCCATGAGCGCTACCTTAAAGGGAGCGACAGTCGATGATAACGTTGGATCGTTGGAGGTAGACTAACGGATACTTCGCCAGCCATTAAAACAGTATCGACATAGAGATCAATTTTCATTCTCTGTGGTGAAGCGCTGATTTTTGCGCTTCATAAATGGCTAACGGGGGAGTTTGTTCTTTAAGAAAAAGTAAAAAAAGTCGATTTCTTAACGTTGAACTGCACCCCAATTGTTAGACACAACTAACAATTGGGGTGCAGTTCACGTAGTGGAGATCGACTTTTTAAGTTGAAAATTCTCTTAACGTATAAAAATTCTGAAATAGGTAATATAGCATTGTCGCTGCCGTTCATAAAAGATACTTTTATGAATGGGGAATTTTTGATTAAAAACAACTGTTTTGAGCGTTTGTAAACCCACAAAAATCATTTTCGAACGTTCGCTAATTTTTAATATATTATTTCGAACGAGAAAACAGCTACTGAATTGTTTTATTTCGTTTTTCTTCCTAAAATATCCGCAAATACCCCGATTACAGCGGATTATCCCTGATTAAATGACCTTACTGGCATGTAAGCACCGGATGAAAACGCTTCCTTTCACTATCTCGGCCTTTTCCTTATGAATGTCCTCTCTTCCCTTGAATCTAAATCTCAGCATGTTACGATAAAAAGGTTGAAAAATACGAACGGAATTACGAACAATGAATTTTTAGGGGGGCATAATGTTGAGAGATAAAATTGTTGCATTTTTAGGAGCCGGTTCGATGGCAGAGTCGATGATTTCAGGAATTGTGCAGGTTGGGAGCATACCAGCAGAGAGAATTTATGTGACAAATCGCAGCAATCAACTGCGACTAGAGGAAATGAATCACGTGTATGGAGTTCATGCGGTCCATCAGGATGCATTGCCATATGAAGAAGTTGATTTCTTTATTTTGGCAATGAAGCCCCAGGGAGCAGCAGATGCTCTCGATGCACTCAAAGATAAAGTAAGAGTGGATCAAGTTGTGATTTCTGTATTAGCGGGCATTTCCACTGAATTTATGGAAAATCATCTACAGCTTGGACAGCAGGTTGTGCGGTTGATGCCGAATACGTCGAGCATGATCCGGGAGTCGGCAACTGCGTTATGTCCGGGAAGACATACAGGGATGGACAATGTGATAGCAGTGAAAGAATTGCTTGGCTGTATGGGAAAAGTGTTCTTAATTGAGGAAGAGCAAATGGATATTTTTACAGGAATTGCAGGAAGCGGACCTGCATACTTCTATTATTTAATGGAGCATATGGAACACGCTGGCGTTGAAAAGGGGATGGATGAAGCGATGGTCCGTGAGATTGTCGCCCAAACGATTTTAGGCGCAGCCAAGATGATTATGATGAACGACGAAGCACCGGCAAGTCTCAGAGAGAAAGTCACTTCACCAAATGGAACAACAGCATCCGGACTTGCTGCTTTACGGAAAAATAATGGAGGCAGAGCCATTTCACAGGCGATTCATCAAGCGGCGAAACGTTCGAAAGAGCTGAATGAAGAGATGGCAGTAGCATTGGTGACGTCTTAATCAGAGTTTAAGAATGTAGGTTTAAAAGAGAAAAATCAGGAGGGATAGGATGTTCAAAGAAAAGAAACAGATAAAGAGAGTTGTTATTAAGATTGGAAGCAGTTCACTGACCAGCATGCATGGTGAGCTAAGCCGCAGAAAACTTGAGAAGCTGGCGGATCAGATTGTAGTACTAAAGGATGCCGGATATGAAACGGTTTTAGTTTCCTCTGGAGCAGTAGCAGCTGGCTATCGTAAGTTAGGGTGCATCAAGCGTCCATCTGCCTTACCTGAAAAGCAGGCAGCAGCTTCCATCGGACAGGGTCTATTAATGGAATCTTACTCAGAACTCTTTTTATCTCACGGATACGTCGCTTCACAGCTGTTAATTACAAGAAGTGATTTTTCCGATGAAACACGCTATGGCAATATGAAAAATACGATGAATGTCTTATTGGAACGCGGAATTATTCCGATTGTAAATGAAAATGATACAGTCACAGTCGATCGATTGAAATTTGGAGACAATGATACGCTGTCTGCTAAGGTGGCCGCGCTGATTGGTGCTGATTTCCTGATTATTTTATCTGATATTGATGGACTTTTTAATGACAATCCGAACAATAATCCAGATGCGAAATTGCTTAAAAAAGTAGATGCCATCACACCTGAAATTGAAGCAGCAGCTGGGGGAACAGGAAGCCCAGTCGGTACAGGCGGCATGAAATCAAAAATTGCAGCCTTTAAAATTGCGATGGCATCCGGCATTCAGTCCTTTTTAGGGAAATCAAGCACAAGGGATATCCTGATGGATGCAGTGAAGGGCACTGCCAGAGGTACGTATTTTGAGCCGAATGCCTTTAACCTTGATAAGAAAAAGCAATGGATTGCGTTTCATTCAGGTCCTGAGGGCAAAATCATCATTTCTCAAAAAGCGAAAACAGCCATAATTGATCAGCAGAGAAATATATATCCAATCGATATTCAAGAAGTGAACGGAAGATTTAACGATGGGGCCGTTGTGACCATCCTTGACGAAGAGGGAGAAGAATTCGGTCTCGGCAGAATCAACTTTTCAACTGAACAGCTGACACAAGAAACTAAAAACGAAACGGCGGCAGCTATTGATCAAGAGACGTTTGTATGTTCTCTCGATTTCTCAATGAAGGTGCCAAGCTAAAAACTTACAGGAGGGGTTTTGATGAGTGTTGCATCGCTTAAACCAATGACGGTGGAAGAACAGGCAATCTCAGCGAAAAAAGCAGCGAAAATATTAAGCATGCTGACAACTGAGGAAAAAAATGATGCACTTAGAATTGTAGCGAATGAATTAGAAAAAGAATATGGAATCATTTTGGACGCAAATAAAAAAGACTTGAAAAAAGGAAGAGAAAAAGGGTTTGACCAGGCGTATATGGATCGTCTTGCACTAACTCAAGAAAGAGTCAAGGACTTTGCAGAGGGACTGCGCCAGGTTGCTGGTCTTCCGGATCCAACGGGTGATGTTCTTTCCGACTGGACGCTTGAAAATGGTTTGAAAGTGCAAGAGGTACGCGTTCCCCTTGGTGTCATTGGAATGATTTACGAAGCACGTCCAAATGTAACGGCAGATGCGGCAGGACTTGCATTGAAATCAGGTAATGCAATTGTGCTGAAAGGAGGATCATCCGCGCTTTCATCCAACAAAATGATTGTTGAAGTGATGCACCGCGCCCTTGAAAAAACAAAGATACCTAAAGAAGCCGTGCAATTCATTGCTTCAACTGACCGTGCGACAACTCAGAAGTTATTTACCATGAAGGAGCATATCGACGTTTTGATTCCTAGAGGCGGTGCTTCTTTAATCAAGGCGGTTGTAGAAAATGCGACGGTTCCGGTCCTTGAAACAGGTGTAGGAAATTGCCACATCTATTTTGATAAAGAAGCTGAGACAGAAAAAGCTTTAAACATAATTATCAATGCCAAGACAGATCGTCCTGCTGTATGCAATGCAGCGGAAACACTTATCGTTCATAAAGATTGGCTGAGTGAAAATAAAGAAATCCTTGCAGAAACGTTAAAGGAATATGGCATTACGATTCACGGTGATCAAGAAGCAGCTGCAGTCTTGCTCAATGTGATCCCTGCAAACGAAGAAGATTGGGCCAACGAATATTTAAGCTTAGATCTTGCAGTTAAAACGGTCAACAGTCTAGATGAAGCCATTGAGCATATTGATCAGTACGGCACAAAGCATTCAGAGGCTATCATTACAGAAAATGATGATACGGCTAAGCGATTCATGCAATTAGTGGATGCAGCCGCAGTATACCACAATGCTTCCACTAGATTTACAGATGGAGGAGCACTCGGCTTTGGGGCAGAAATCGGCATCTCAACCCAAAAACTTCACGCGCGCGGACCGATGGGATTGCCTGCACTGACAACGATTAAATATATGATGAGTGGGAATGGGCAGATTAGGTAAGAAGTCTATTTTCAACAGGACCGATCATCCTTTTTAGTAAGGGTGGTCTTTTTTTGCGGAAATCAGAAAAAAATTCGCAAAAATTCTTTGGTTAAAGGCATAACAGCATCCTTATTTTGAACATTGAGCACGTTTTAGCCGATGCGGGATATGCTTTTAAAGCTGTTTATAGAAGAACAAAAACAATACCGTGAAGATTTGTTGCAATGGTGTGATATCTTATTTATTTTCACTGGGAAAATATAAAACCGAGGTTTTCAAAACTCTTTTACATAAAAAGTTTAGAGGAATGGAAAAAGTCAAATCGCGAATTAAAAGGGAAATTACAGATAGATTTAAAAGTGGATTTCGATGACTATCAGATAGCTAAAAGCCTATATGAGCAGTCAGAACTGCTACACGAAGAATCACAGGGGTATCAAGAAAAAGAAGGTGAATCTGGTGTGAGAGATACCTGGGGGTTACCCGCTGATTCTGATAGGGGAATAGAAATGCTAAGTATGGAGGCAAACGATACAGTAGAAGAACTTGATAAAGAATGGATTGAACTCATTAAAAGGGTTATTAATTTGGAAATACCGATACAAGAATTAAAAATTTTTGTATCAGACTATAAACGGCAGTAAGTTGATAAAAAAGGGTACCGCGTCCCCCAAAAACGATAAACTGAGCTTATAAGTTACAAGAAACGTCCAAAATTTCGTACTGGGGATCCTGCAAAACTTTAACTTGATGGCAATGTGACGCTACCCTTATAAAAAAATTAAGACAAAATATTTCAAAAATAACCTCGTAAGAATATAAAATAAATAAATAATTTAGCAGTTAAGCATTTATAATCAAAAAATAATTCCACTTGTTAAAAATAGATTTTTAAAAGGGAATTCATTATTTTTGTTGAACATGAATATTGTAGGCCAATTTACCGTTTGATGATTTTTATTGTAACCGAATACATCGAGGTAATTAACATATTTATCTTGTTCATGGTAATGGATTGTATCAAAAAAATCATTGGCAAATGGAGGTTTACCCATGGTTAGCTCGATGGCGATCAATATGGAGGATTCACGTTCCTTCCTCACTGAAAAACACTTATTATTTAAACAATCAATTCGTGAATTTCTCCACAAGGAGGCTTCCCCCTATTATGATCAGTGGGAAAAAGAGGGGGGGATACCCCGCTTGTTTTGGAAAAAGATTGGGGATAACGGATTTTTATGTACATGGCTTGATGTAGAGTTCGGTGGGGCGGGAGCAGATTTTGGATATTCAGTTGTACTGGCAGAGGAACTGGAAATGGTTGGATCAGCCTTAGGAGGAATATCAATTCACTCTGATGTTGTGGCCCCATATATTGCTTCATTCGGCACAATAGATCAAAAACATAGATATTTACCCAAGTTCATTACTGGAGAAATGATTTCTGCCTTTGCAGTGACAGAGCCAGGGCTGGGTTCTGAATTAGCGAATATTCGAACCACAGCCATCAAGAAAGATGGATATTATATTGTCAATGGAGCGAAATCGTTTATTACAAATGGCTTTAACGCTGACTTCTTGATAGTAGCATGCAAAACTGATCTAGATGCTGTTCCTTCTCATGACGGAATCAGTTTGTTGCTCATTGATAAAGATACACCAGGGTTTTCACGAGGAAGAAAACTTGACAAAGAAGGCCAGGAAAGTTCAGAAACTGCAGAACTATTTTTCGATGATGCCTCTGTCCCTATTGGGAACCTTCTTGGGGAGGAAGGTAAAGGCCTTTCATATTTAATGCAAAAACTGCAGCAGGAAAGGCTTATGTGTGCGATTGGGTCTTTAATGGCAGCTAAAGACATGCTCGACTTAACCGTGAATTTTATTAAAGAACGAAAAGCATTTGGTAAGAAAATTAGTAAATTAAAAAATGCACAGTTTACCATCGTTGAAATAGCGACCGATATTCAGTTGGGAAGAACGTTTGTTGATGGTTTGATCTGTAAACATATGAAAGGGGAGAAGATCATAACGGAAGTATCGATGGCTAAATATTGGATCACTGAGATGTCTAAGCGAATATCTGAAAAGTGCATGCAGTTACATGATGGATACGGAAATATGGGTGACTTTAAAATTGCCCGGCGTCATCGGGACATTCCTGTGACAACATTCTATACAGGGTCAGATGAAATCCTGAAAATCCTCATTGCTAAAAATATTGGGTTATAATTCATTTTTAATAACTTAAATCTATTAACTACCTTAAAATGAGGTAGTTTTTTTATTCCATTTATTCAATATAATTAAAATGAACTAGTTTTTTTTGTTAAAATGGTTTATGTAGTTTTTTTCTGGGTATAAGAGACTGTGCATATAAAAAGTAACATATTTGTAAAAATTGTAATTGTATGCGAATGATGGAGGTGCTTGTTGTGTTAAAAATTGAAAATGTATCGAAAATCTATAAGGGAGGAAAGAAAGCTGTAAAGAATATATCATTGGATATTAAAAAAGGAGAGTTCATTTGCTTCATTGGTCCGAGTGGATGTGGCAAAACAACGACAATGAAAATGATTAACCGTCTAATCGAACCAACTGAAGGAAAGATACTTATTAATGGGGAAAATATAATGGATAAAGATCCAGTTGAGTTAAGAAGACAGATCGGGTACGTTATCCAGCAAATCGGACTTTTTCCACACATGACGATTCTTGAAAATATCACCCTCGTTCCAAAACTTCTTAAGTGGAATGACCAGAAGAAAAAAGAACGTGCACTGGAATTGCTTCAGCTTGTCGATATGGGACCCGAGTATTTAGAAAGGTATCCATACGAATTGAGCGGCGGGCAGCAACAAAGGATTGGCGTTCTGAGAGCCCTTGCTTCAAATCCCCCACTCATTTTAATGGATGAACCTTTTGGAGCACTAGATCCAATCACCCGCGATGCCCTTCAGGAGGAATTTAAAAATCTGCAGCGCACACTTGATAAAACAATCGTTTTTGTTACCCATGATATGGATGAAGCCATTAAGCTAGCCGACAGGATCGTCATCTTAAAGGCTGGTGAAGTCGTCCAAGTGGGAACACCGGATGAAATCCTCCGATACCCAGCCAATGAGTTCGTGGAAGAATTCATTGGTAAAGATCGATTGCTTCAAACAAGACCAAATGTTGAATTGGTAGAACAGATCATGAGCCGGAATCCCATATCCATTACTGAGGAAAAATCCCTTACGGATGCTATTACGATAATGCGCGAGAAAAGGGTCGATTCTTTACTTGTGGTCGATGAGCAAAATGTTTTGAAAGGGTTCGTAGATGTTGAAACGATCAGTGAATACCGAAAAAAAGCAAAATTTATCAGCGAAGTCATCAATACTGAAGTCTATTCAGTAAAGCAGGATTCATTAATTCGTGATTCCGTTCAGAAGATATTAAAACGGGGATTCAAATATGTGCCTGTTGTTGACCAGAATAAACATTTGGTCGGAATTGTCACTAGGGCAACATTGGTAGACATCGTATACGACAGTATATGGGGAGAGGTAGAAAATCAAGTGGCAGAAATGTTCTAGGAGGTGTATGAGATGGAAACATTGCTCGATTTTTTACAAACGAACTGGCAAGAATTCATTTATAAGGCATGGGAGCACTTATATATATCCATGATCGCTGTTTTACTTGGAATAATAGTCGCCGTACCACTAGGCATTATGTTGACCCGAATGAAAAGGAGCGCATCCATTATAATCGGAATTGCAAACATTATGCAGACATTGCCGAGCCTGGCAGTCCTAGCCTTTTTCATTCCTTTCCTCGGAGTAGGGAAAACACCCGCAATTATTGCGTTATTTTTCTATTCTGTTTTACCTATACTCAGGAATACTTACACAGGTATTAAAGGCGTAAATGAAAATCTGCTGGAATCCGGTCGCGGTATCGGGATGACAAGCTGGGAGAGGATTCGTCTGGTTGAATTCCCGCTTGCACTTTCCGTCATTATGGCTGGTATCCGTACGGCTTCCGTTTATTTAATTGGTTGGGCAACCTTGGCTTCCTTTATTGGAGGAGGAGGTCTTGGAGATTACATTTTTATCGGATTGAATTTATACCAAACAGAATATATCGTCGCAGGGGCAGTTCCTGTAATTATCATGGCTATCCTGGTGGATTATGTATTCTCGATCATTGAACGAAAAGTCGTACCAAAAGGATTAAAAGGTATGAAGGAAGTTGCATGAGGAGGAATAGCATGTATAAAAAAAGGAGAAGTTCAATTTTCATAGCCCTTATAGTTTGTTCATTATTCATCAGTGGCTGTTCTTTACCTGGATTGGGGTCATCTTCTGAAACTACAGTAAAGATCGGTGCCCAAAGTATGACCGAATCCGAAATTCTGGCGAACATGATCGCTCAACTCCTAGAGCGGAATACGGATCTTGATACGAAAATCATCAAAAACTTAGGTTCGAATTTCGTTCAGCAAAAAGCGATGGAGAGCGGTGATATAGATATAGCCGCAACTCGATATACAGGGACGGATTTAACGAGTGTCCTGGGACAGGAAATTGAAAAGGACCCAGTAAAGGCAATGGAAGTTGTTCAAAGGGAATTCAAAGAACAATATGGTTTCAAATTTTTTGATTCATACGGTTTCGATAACACCTATGCCTTTACGATTTCAAATGAATTGGCAGAGGAAAAAGGTTATAAGAAAATATCGGATTTGGAAAAGGATGCAGATAATTTAAGGTTAGGTGTCGATAGTGCTTGGCTGAAAAGAAAAGGGGATGGCTATAAAGGGTTCGTAAATACATATGGATTGGAATTCGGGGAAACTTATCCGATGCAGATTGGCCTGGTATACGATGCAGTCAAAAATGGTCAGATGGATATTGTACTTGCATACTCTTCCGATGGACGGATTAAGGTTAATGATTTGATGCTTCTAGAAGATGATAAACAATATTTCCCTCCATATGATTGTTCACCGGTCGTTACCGGAGAATTATTGGAACGATACCCTGAAATTGAAGATGAACTTAACAAGTTAATTGGCGAAATCAATACTGAAACCATGCAGGAACTGAACTATGAAGTTGATGGGAACTTGAAAGAGCCATCGGTCGTAGCTTCGGAATTCCTTAAAGCACATAAATATTTTGAATAAATG
Source organism: Peribacillus sp. SIMBA_075 (assembly GCF_046534585.1). NCBI lineage: Bacteria > Bacillati > Bacillota > Bacilli > Caryophanales > Bacillaceae > Peribacillus > Peribacillus sp. SIMBA_075. The sequence goes on from NZ_JAWRYN010000021.1 coordinate 31,327, forward strand.
GGAGGTGCAAACTAATGGAAACCTTACAACAGCTGGGAACGTATTATTCTCAAAATTGGATGTATGTACTTACTGAGTTTTATCGCCACTTTTTAATGTCCGCTTATGGAGTTTTATTTGCTGCAATCGCAGCCATCCCGATGGGGATTTTCATCGCGAAACATAAGAAATTGAGTAATTGGGTATTTTCCATAACTAATGTTATTCAAACCACACCAGCCTTGGCCATGCTTGCTCTTCTTATGCTAGTGATGGGGCTAGGAACAAATACAGTTATCTTATCATTGTTTTTATACTCCTTACTGCCAATCCTTAGGAACACTTATGTCGGAATTACAAGTATAGATCATGCTTATTTAGAATCTGGCAAGGCAATGGGGATGACGAAGCTCCAGTTACTAAGAATGGTCGAACTGCCATTATCCCTCTCTGTCATCATGGCTGGATTACGCACAGCTCTTGTGGTTGCAATTGGAGTCACTGCTGTAGGGACATTCGTAGGGGCAGGAGGGCTGGGGGATATCATTGTCAGGGGAACGAACGCATCTAATGGAACGGCCATTATACTTGCAGGAGCAATCCCGACGGCATTGATGGCCATTCTGTCAGACCTCTTACTAGGATGGTTGGAACGGTTGCTTTCTCCGATAAAAAAGAAAAAAATTCATTCTGCCTAAAACAAACCAGGACATTGAAAGAGCCATTGCATGTTATTGCAATGGCTCTTATTCTTAGGTTTTTGGCCAGAAAAATAACCATTGCCGATTAAAAGGTTACAAGCAGGGACTGACCGGCTTAGTTTTTTATTTCAGAAAAAGGGTAACTATAAGGATAGTTGTAAAAAATTATAAGGGGAATCAATCATGAAACTTACACCAGAGCAGCGTATTGAACTTCACGGCTTTAATAATCTTACGAAATCTCTAAGTTTTAATATGTATGATATTTGCTACACAAAAACCAGGGAAGAGAGAGAGGCCTACCTGGATTATATCGATGAACAATATAATGCAGAAAGGCTTTCGAAGATCTTGCACAACGTTTCTGATTTAATAGGTGCACACGTTTTAAATACGGCCAAGCAGGATTATGTCCCTCAAGGCGCCAGTGTAACCATTCTTGTTTCAGAAGGTCCTGTCGTCGAAGTACCTACTGGAACTTATGAGGAATCACCAGGGCCCTTACCTGATAATGTGGTCATGCAACTGGATAAGAGCCATATTACTGTTCATACATACCCTGAATTCCATCCAAATGAAGGCATTAGCACATTCAGGGCCGACATCGATGTCTCTACTTGTGGAGAAATATCACCGCTTAAAGCCCTTAATTATCTGATCCATTCCTTCGATACCGATATTATCACGATTGATTACCGTGTAAGAGGGTTTACGAGAGATAAAGATGGGCGAAAATTGTTCATTGACCACGATATTAATTCCATTCAAAACTATATTCCTGATGAAGTAAAGGGTTTATATGACATGATTGATGTGAATGTATACCAGGAAAATATATTCCATACAAAATGTAAGCTGAAAAGATTCGATATTAATAATTACTTATTCGGTTATACAGAGGAAAAGCTGAAAACAGAAGAAAGGCAGGTAATAATAGAAAGGCTTCAAACGGAGATGGACGAAATTTTTTATGGTGCCAATGTCCCGCATCCAACAGAAAAGAACAAGCATGCCGATTAAGGGATGCTTGTTTAAGTGAAATATTAATTTAACTGGAAAACATGAACCAATACATAACCGAGACACGTTAATAAAATTGAGCCAATCAATCCAGCAATAAAAGGTTTGCCGCCATATTTTTTAAAAGTGATAAGGTCAATATTCAATCCTAGTCCTGCCATGGACATAGCCATGAGGATATAGGAAAGCATAACAAGTTTTTCGGCTATTAGTTCAGGAACTGCCCCTGTAGAGTAGAGGGCACTCATTAATAGAAATCCAAAAATAAACCAAGGTATCTGAATGGACTTCCAGGAAAATCTCTTTCCCTTATCTGTTGATCGCTCTTTCCAACTCATGATGAATCCAATTAAAAGGGCTACGGGAATGAGCAGGGCCACCCTAGTCAATTTGACCATGACTGCCAAGTCGACTGCTTCATTTCCCCCTGGTGCTGCAGCAGCGATGACGTGAGCAATTTCATGTAGTGTCGCACCCGAAAATATACCGTAACCTGGATCGGATAACCCCAAAAAGGGATAAAGGATCGTGTAACCGAAAGTGAAGGTTGTACCTAAAACAGCAACCGTCGCTACAGCTATTGCTGTATCTTTTTCTTTTGCTTTAATTTGGGAGGAAATTGCGAGGACTGCAGCTGCTCCACAAATTGCTGTACCACAAGCTGTCAGTAAGCCTAGCTTTTTTTCCACTTTAAATAGACGGGTCAATCCATAAACTACCAATATAGCAAATATTAGACTAATGGCTCCAACAGCAAACGTTTTCGGGCCGGCGTTAAAAATATCCTTCAGGTTCAAGCGCATCCCCAATAAGATAATGCCCATTCTCAAAAGGACTTTACTAGAATAATTTGTCCCAGCGACGGCGTAAGCGGGTACGCCGATAATCGATTTCCAAACAACACCAATCAGTATCGCAATGACTAGCTGTCCCAATATATGAAGGAATGGAAGCTCTGCTAAGTATTTAGCTGCAATAGCAATTAGCAAAGTTAAAGCTATTCCTTTTGTAAATCCAAGTTTTCTAGTTTCAACCTCTGTTCGTTCCAGTGTGATCACTCCATCTATGTTGATGCCTTTACTTTAAAGCTTAATTAAGAATAAGTGAAATATATTTTTGCTATTTCAATGATTACTTCTACTTATGATAAAATAGAATGCATAGGTAAATAAGGAGGTAACCATGGATCCTTTAAAAGTATTCGTAACCGTGATAGAACAGAAAAACTTTTCTAAAGCTGGGGATATTCTGAACCTGTCGCAGCCAGGAGTCAGTCTCCATATTAAGAATCTGGAAAATGAGTTAGGAACGAAATTAATTTATCGTTCTCCCAAACAAGTTCAAATAACAGAGCCGGGAAAAATTTTATATAGACATGCAAAGCAAATGCTTGATCATTATGAGACAGCAATAAGAGAAATAAATGAATTTAATAACGTGGTTAGCGGAACGATGAAAATAGGTGCAAGCTTCACGATAGGGGAATACTACCTTCCAAAAGTTTTAGCAGAATTTGCGGCTCAATATCCGATGGTGGACATACAAATAATCATCTCGAATTCTAATGAAGTCATACAAGGAATACGTTCGAATAAGCTTGATATAGGCTTGATAGAAGGGGAAACGGATTATAAAGATATCGATGTCAGACCCTTCATGAATGACGAGATGATTGTCGTCGTCCCCCCGGTTCATCCACTTTCACAGACGGATATCATCGAGGGCACATTGCTCCAAAACCAAACATGGGTGCTTAGGGAGCAAGGATCGGGGACCCGTACATATTCGGATAAACTTCTGAGCAGTCTGGAACTAAACATAAAGAAAACCTTTATTTTCACCAGTATCCAAGGAGTGAAAGAAGCGGTGATGGCCGGACTTGGCATTGCCTTGTTATCCCGTTTGACTGTACAAAAAGAATTGAAATCCAATGAATTGAAAACCTTTCATTTGAAAAATGAACCCATTATAAGACCTTTTTCAATCGTGAAAAAGTTAGACTTTGAAGCATCAAAAGCCATGGATCTATTTTTAAGGAAGGTAGAAGACTTTGCGATAAAGGGTCATCCTAAATAAAACCTTACACTTTAAGCCCATCCTTTACATTTCATGAATGAAGGGGATGGGTTTTTATTGAATGACGAATTTTTTTTAATTTTAATGAAAACGTCGAAAGTATTATGGTATATGTCAATCAATAAACAATTTTTACGTATTTTAACATAATTACCAACATATAAATTAAATAGGTAGTCTCCAGGAACTTTTCAGTCCCTGTAGGACTTTTCCGCATTTATTAATCTTAAAAGGAGCAACCACATTGGCTATAGAGCAGAAAGATAAGCGGATTTCTGTTTTCGACAGAATTATAGGGTTCATGCCAAAATTATATGTGATTGGAACTATTTTAATTTTTGTATATACGCTTGTTGCGATGTCTCATTTAGGTATCCAAACTTGGAATAAGCCAGAGGAAGCTGTTGGTCCGGTAATTACACAGAATCCCCCTATTTCTGAGGGCTTTGAACATACATTGATTACATTAATCATCGAGCCGATCGTAACTTCAGAATTTTATCAAATTATCTTTAACACGTTATTCCTTTACCTTGTATGGATACTGCTTTTCCTATTAGCACCGATTGCTTTTTACCGTTTAAAGCACTTTAAGTTTTTTAATATAGAAATTGAAATTGAAAAACAAGATGCAGCCGTTTATGAGGTGTTCAGCGTGAGCAGTTCGAAAATGAAATTTGCTGCGTATTTAACATCAGAGGAATATCAATTGGAAATATCAGAGGAAATTGCCAACAGCAAGGACTTTAAAACCCCCTTAATCTATACATTGGACAGTGCCATGGACTTTTATTCCAATCAATTAGGACTTTCCTTTACCTATGATATCTATACCTTGAACCAGTTCAAGAAAGCGAAGCTGCCTAAATCCATCAAAGCGATGCTTGATAAGTCTATCCAAACCGGTGATCCGTGCATAACGAATAAAAGCAATAGTGATAGTGAATTTTACAAAAATTTTCTTCTCCATTATTTTGAAAACATGGACGGGAAATTTGTCACTGTCTTAAATAGCTACCAAACTGAATTCGATACATTTGATAAATCACTGCTTAAGATCCTGCAAAATGTCATATATGATTACTATTTACAGTATAACTATATTTATGGTGTGAGCGAGAAAATGGAAAAAAATGAAGAGCTTTCCGATAATAAATAAAAAAACCACCCTACAAGTGGTTATTTTTTTTGGAAAGGTGATTGTTAATAATATTTTGTACAATTACATTATTTCCAATGAGCTCTGACGATTTATTTACGTGTTGTTCCCGAAAATCCATGTTCTTTATTTTCTTGGACTTTTTCCCTTTTTTAAAATTATTGAAGGCATTTAAAAAAGCTATCTGAATCACTCCCCTTATAGATTAGTATATTCATATGACGGATAAAATTTCATGAAATACCTCTATTCACAGAAAAATTTTTTGCGGTTTTAATTGTTGAAAATTACCTAAGCAAAGGAATTATAGACATTCTAGAAGAATTGATTTTAATTAGAACGAGGAATTTATAAGCACTAATTATTGATTACTACGGCTTTTTTATAAAATATAAAGATATTTTATTAAAAATATTGTATAGTTAGAATGCTGGGATTCGAACAAACATTCGTTTCTTGGTAACAGCGATTACTTCTTAGTAGGACAGGAGAGAGACAGTGAACGGTACAGCACACATGGCATTAGGGGCAACAGTTGGATTCTTAACGGCAAACACACTTCAAACAGATCCAACGACCACTTTATTCTTGGTTGGCATTGGGGGGATTTCAGGCCTTATGCCCGATATGGATATTGATGGGAAGTTAAGTAATAGGATTACTTTTTCACATAAGTTTATCCGAACGATAGCACAAACGATTGGTATATTAATGATCATTTATAGTCTTTTGGAAGGCACTGATAAGGAAAAGTGGATCGGTGTAGGAGCAGGAATCGGAATCATCATCATTTCATCATTCATGAGACAAAGGCATATGCTGACCTTGACTGGATTAGCGGTTTTAGGCGGCGGTATATCTTTGCAGGAAAGCTGGTTGTGGCTGTTAGGCGCCTATATAATCCTGGCATCCTTTACACCACATAGAAGTTATACCCATTCGATTGCCGGTATCGCTTTCTTTGGCATCATTGCTTTTCAATTCGAAGCCTTTATGGGGATTGACGGAATTTTGACTACTTGTTTATTCGGATACATAAGTCATTTAATTGCAGATTTGAAATGTTTACCTTTTAACAAACGTGGGGTAAAGTTATTTCTACCATTTTTCACAAAAGAATTTTGACAGTGGTTTTCTTACCGCTGTTTTTCCATGAGGAATAGTAAGTTTTAAAATAGGTGCTTTCAAATAGGCGGATGTTGGAAGCTTGATTCGACTTATTCTTATGTTTTATATGGTCATTCTTCCTATATCTACTAAATGTAACATATTTGTAAAGATCCTGTGATGCGAGTGATATACCCATTCTAGTATATTAGGTTTAGCAAATCACATCAGGGGGTAAAAAATTTGTTTAAGAAAATTGTCGTCGGATTGTCATTGGCTATCATGCTTGTAACCGCATCCTTTGCTGGGGACCAAGTGGAAGCTGCTTCATATCATACAAAAGCGATTAAAGTGGCTAAAAGTGAATTAGGTACAAAATATAAAATGGGTGGCATTTCTTCTTCAGGTTTTGATTGCTCAGGTTTAGTGAAGTATTCATATCAAAAGGCTGGTAAGAATTTACCAAGAACCGCCGCTGACATATATAAAAAAGGAAAGAAAGTCAAAAGCCTGCAAAAAGGTGACTTAATGTTTTTTGCACCAAATAAAGCGAAAAAACCTACACATGTGGCTATTTACATAGGAAACAATGAATTCATACACTCTGCATCATCTAAAGGAGTGTCATATGCTAAAACCAATAATAGTTATTGGAAGCCAAAGTATATTGGTGCGAAACGTATATAATAGAAGAAAATCAACCTTAATATAAAAAACTCTTTCAGTTTGTAGTCAAAAAGGTTTCGGAATGGTATCATTCCGAAACCTTTTTGATTTTTTATTGGAATTGAAGCAGTTATAAGGAAAGCATGGAATGGGTTGGACAACGAGGGGACTTATAAGAAAGTATCTTTATGACCTCAAGTTTTAATACTACTATTTTTAAAAACAAAAAAGACTGTAGGGAAAAGTGTTCTATCTAAAAGTTAAAACAAAGTAGATTAGAACGGGTGTTTGAGATTCCTGCAGGAAAAACGCACCGAGGGAGGACCGCCTACGGAAATCGAGTGCCTGGTGGCAACGATCAAATTTGAAAAGACCCTAAAAAATTGTAGATAATTTTCATCGAGTTTGTCTACAGTCGGTAAGAGACTTAATGAAGTCTCTTTTTTTGTATTAAAAAATGAGAGTGGCTGAGGCATGAGGACAAGACTATTATTAGTCCTGAAAAAGGGTGAATTGGTGTTTTGTTAATAGTTTAGGCTATGGTTATCCTGAACGAAGTAATCAATCATGACTGAATATACTAAGAGGATACATAGAATCTTTTTATTTGACTGGAAATGGATAGTTTAATATGCTTAGCAAACCAAACCGAGGGAGTTTTTAATTTATTTCAAAAAAATTCCCAGACAAAAATCTTGAAAGTCAAAGAAGGTCAATGTATAATAAAAACAGAAAGTCAAAGAAGGTCAAAGTTTTTTGTGAAATTACCAATATTAATACTAAAGGAGGAGTACTACATGCTTTGTGAAAAATGCCATGTAAACCAAGCTAATATTCAAGTACATCTTAATATGAATGGTCAGGAGCATGAAGTTAAACTGTGCTCCACTTGTTATAAAGAAGAGCGAAGTAAACTTGGAGCAGCGATGGGGGGAATGGATACAGGGCATTTCCAATATAACGGATCCCTAAATTCATTCAATCCATTTAATTATAATGAAGTTCCTAAACCGGATTCCGTTGAACACAATGATGGCGGAGGATTGCTTGAAGAGTATGGCCGCAATCTGACCGATGTTGCTAGAGCAGGACTGATTGATCCGGTTATCGGAAGAAATGAAGAAATAAAACGTGTCATCGAAGTCCTTAATAGACGTAATAAAAATAATCCAGTTTTAATTGGTGAACCCGGAGTTGGTAAAACAGCCATTGCTGAAGGTCTGGCTTTAGCCATTGCTGAAGGTTCAGTGCCTGGTAAATTACGTAATAAGCTGGTATATATGCTTGATGTCGCGTCACTTGTTTCGAATACTGGAATTAGAGGTCAATTCGAAGAACGAATGAAGCAATTGATCAGTGAATTACAGGAAAGAAAAAATGTCATTTTATTCATCGATGAAATTCACCAACTTGTGGGTGCGGGCTCAGCCGAAGGGTCAATGGATGCAGGAAATATTTTAAAACCAGCACTTGCACGCGGGGAACTTCAGCTTGTCGGAGCCACCACTTTATCTGAATATAGGAAAATTGAAAAAGATGGTGCCCTTGAGAGACGCTTTCAGCCTGTACAGGTTAATGAGCCGACAACAGCTGAGACATTGGTCATCTTACAGGGTTTAAAAGAAAGTTATGAATCTTATCATGGAGTCACATATAGTGAGAAAGCACTAAAAGCGGCTGTTGAACTCTCGAACCGTTACATTCAAGATCGATTCTTGCCGGACAAGGCAATCGACTTGATGGATGAAGCAGGTTCCAAGTTGAACTTGACCATTGAAGACGGCCAGGTAGAACACATGAAAGAGCGCCTGGCGCAAATCTATAAAGAAAAAGAAAAGGCCTTAAAAGAAGAAGCATACGAAAAAGCTGCAGTTCTTCGTGATGAAGAAGAAAAATTGGAAAAATCTTTACAGGCTGGAGAAAATGCAGTTAAACCAACCGTTAACGTTGAAGACATTCAAAATATCATCGAACAAAAGACTGGTATTCCTGTAGGTAAGCTGCAAGAAGATGAGCAAGAAAGAATGGTCAATCTTCAAGAGGAACTTATGAAAAAGGTCATCGGGCAGGAAGAGGCTGTCAAAAAGGTTTCTAAGGCCGTCCGAAGAAGTCGTGCCGGGCTAAAATCCAAAAAACGTCCAACCGGATCTTTCCTTTTTGTTGGTCCAACAGGTGTCGGTAAAACCGAATTGGCGAAAACTCTAGCTGAGGAATTATTCGGGGACAAGGAAGCGATGATCCGTCTTGACATGAGTGAATTCATGGAGAAACATAGTGTTTCTAAATTAATCGGTTCTCCTCCTGGATACGTAGGACACGAGGAAGCGGGACAATTGACTGAAAAAGTTCGCCGCAAACCTTACAGTATTATTTTATTGGATGAAATCGAAAAGGCTCATCCAGATGTAATGCATATGTTCCTTCAAATCATGGAAGATGGCCGGTTAACGGACAGTCAAGGCAGGACAGTAGCTTTTAAAGATACAGTGATTATCATGACAAGTAACGCTGGAGTCGGTGAAAAACAAAAAGTAATGGGATTCGGTACAGGTACAAGTACTGCTGTAGAAGAAGCATCAATCCTCCAATCATTAGGCAGTTTCTTCAAACCGGAATTCCTGAACCGTTTTGATAGTATCATTGAATTCTCAGCTTTAAAGAAAGAAGATCTTCTTCAAATCGTTGATATCATGATTCAAGAACTTGATGAAACACTTGCAGCAAATGGTTTGTCTTTAGATGTAACTCATGAAGCGAAACAAAGGCTAATTGAACTCGGATATCATCCAACTTTCGGAGCGAGACCGCTCCGCCGTGTTCTTCAAGAACAGCTCGAAGACGGCATCACTGATTTTATCTTTGAGCAGCCTGAAGTTAAGAACTTCACTGCAATTGTGGAAGGTACTTCTGTGAAAATTATTAAAACACCATAAAGAGTACTAGAAATGCCTCCAAGACCGTAAAACTGTTATGGAGGCATTTTTTTATCTTTTTCAGGTTTTACTTTTTATAATGTCCATTCAAAAGGATAGCAAAGGTCCAGTCCGGAACTTGAATCACATGGAGCATTTGGTAATTTGAACTGTAAAATCCGCTTATTGAGTTCTGAATCTTCAATATAATCTGCAGTGAGGATGTTTTGAAGGGTAATATCTGCGGAATAATAGCTTACGATAAGATTCACCCTTGATTTTAAATAAAAAATTCCTGTTCTAATATGGGAATTTCAATGGAGGAATGACCTATTAAAGATTCGCTTTCTTCTTTTGAAGAGGAAAATACCAATATTCGAAAACCCGTGGACATAAAAACCGAAAACCAGTCGGAATCCCTTCCGGTTGCAAATATTAATCCAGTGAACCCGGCAGAACTAGATGAATTTTATTACTATGACGGAAAAGATTTGGGGAACTCCTATCAAAAGGATAAAACGGCATTCCGGTTATGGGCACCTCTTGCATCTGAAGCTAAACTAGTTACTTATAAACATTGGGATGATTCAGGTGGAATGGAAATTCAGATGGATCGTTCGGAAAAGGGAACCTGGACCATTGAACTTACGGGTGATCAGGATGAATTGATTTATACATATAAAGTGAAAGTGGGAGAAGTCTGGAGTGAAGCCGTAGATCCCTATGTTCGTGCAGTCACGGTAAATGGTAATAAGGGAGTCGTAATAGATTTAACGGACACGGACCCTGAAAAGTGGACACGGGATAAACCACCGCTCGACAAAGCTGAGGACGTTATCATTTATGAATTGCATACACGGGATTTGTCGATTCATCCTGAAAGTGGAATCCAACATAAAGGTAAATTCTTAGGAGTAATTGAAACCGGAACCAAAGGTCCAAAGGATGTGAAAACGGGTCTTGATCATATAAAAGATTTAGGTGTAACCCATGTGCAATTTATCCCCATATTCGATTTTGCTACTGTCAATGAAATGAAATTGAATGAACCACAATATAACTGGGGATATGATCCGAAAAATTATAACGCTCCCGAGGGCTCTTATTCGACTGACCCGTATCAACCAAAGGTCAGGATCCGGGAGTTAAAGGAAATGATCCAAGGCTTACATGATCACGAATTACGAGTAATCATGGATGTTGTATATAATCACGTTTATTCCGTGGATGATTCAAATTTTAATAAACTGGTTCCTACCTACTTTTTTCGGTATAACGGTGACGGTACCTTATCAAATGGTACTGGTGTAGGAAATGATACCGCGTCTGAACATAAAATGATGCGGAAATTCATCGTTGAATCCGTAACCTATTGGGCGAAAGAATTTAACCTTGATGGTTTTCGTTTCGATTTAATGGGAATCCATGATGTGGAAACGATGAATGAAGTGAAAAAGGCGCTGGCAGAAATTGATCCGACCCTTATTGTTTTGGGCGAAGGCTGGGATATGAACACCCCCTTGGCCCAAGAGCAGAAAGCAAATCAAAAGAATGCTTTTAAAATGCCTGGCATCGCTCATTTTAATGATGCTATCCGCGATGGTTTAAAAGGCTTTGTGATGAATGAACATGATAAAGGGTTCATTAATGGCAAACCAGGTATGGAAGATATTATAAAAAAGGGCATCGCTGGCGGTTTGAAATATGATGAAAATATCGCCACATACAAAAAACCAGATCAAGTGATCAATTATGTTGAAGCACATGATAATTATACTTTATGGGATAAGCTTCTCATCACTAATCCTGATGCGACAGAACAAACACGTAAACAGATGCATAAACTGGCTTCAGCAATTGTCTTACTGGCACAAGGAATTCCAATGATCCATGCTGGACAAGAATTTATGCGTACAAAGGGTGGGGATGAAAATAGCTATCAATCTTCTGATTGGATTAATAGGTTGGATTGGAAAAGAAGAGCGGAGTTAGATAGCGAAGTGGAGTATATGAAAGGGCTGATTTCGCTCAGGAAAAACCATTCTGTATTTAGGTTAAGCACACCGGAAGAAATTGAGGAGCATTTACAATTCATCGATGCTCCACCAAATGCAGTTGCCTTCACTCTAAAACATAAGGATTACAAACTTGCAGTGATTCATAACGCAAATTGGGACGCGATAAGCATTACACTTCCCCATGAAGGAGAATGGTCCGTTTTAGTGAATGGACAGCAGGCGGGCCTGGGAGGTATAGAAAGGATTAAAGGGAGTCAGGCAACCGTTGCCGCTTTAAGTTCGTTTGTATTGAAAATAAACTTGTAATCAATTGAACTAAAGTCGAAGTGAGAGAATGCTGTTTCTCACTTCGTTTTAGATCATTATTTGATATGAAATCTATTGGCGGAATTAAATCCTCCATTATGTACTCTCACGTTTGAGAAAAAAATGTCGGGGTAGAAAATTATAAACTGGATTATAACATTTTTTATAAGGGAGCGATTATTTTTCTCAGATAAAATACATATAAAAATCAAAGGTGCCGAGGCCAGGCTGGACGGTAATCGAACGATATTACAAATGCTAACAGTAAGCTTCATGTTATCATCCTAGTTTAGGAACTATTCTATCGATATAATCCGTATCAATGCATCCTTTGCGGCCGTAGTGTTGAAGCATGCCAAGCTGACAGGCCACTGAAACATTGACTTGATTGAAGCAAAACGCCCACGTGTCATTTTGGATAATCAATGAATCCTCATGTGTATCATGTGGACACTGTTCCACAGTTAGGTCAAGGGGGGCTTCTCAAAATAGAAGCTCCTCCTTAAATATAAAAACAGTGGTTCGGAAACTGAACCACTGTTTTTATATAGCTCGTAGACTTTTTAACTCGGATCTCTAAACGAGAGGTTTTCATTAGTGTAATACATATAAGTTATTTTTGATAAACTTGGTTTCACACCACTAGTGTAAACTGATACATGGTAAGCATGCTTTCCTGAATTATATGCTGCAATCAAACTATCAGGACTTCCTGCAAGTGCAGAAGCTACCGCAGTTGCTACTCCAGCTGGAGCAGTTGGACCACCAGCAAATACAATAGTACTTACGATATTTAACCATGTGGATCCCTTTTGATAAGCCTTTACCATTTTTCCTAATTCTGCATTTGATAGTTTAGCTTGATATGCAATAGGTTTGCTCATTTCAATAATTCTAGCTTTTGGTTGTATTTCTTCACTAAATAAATTGACTTCCACAATTGGGTTTACTGCTGTTGTAGAAGGAGTTACTTCTTTTTTTGACTCCTCTGCAAATGTGTTAGGAACACTAGAAACTACTAATAATCCTACTGTTACTATTGAAAATAAAGACTTTTTCATTTTACTCAAAATAACACCCCTTTGCTTTATCTGAATATTCGGTATATTCTAACACTATATAAAAGAATATAGGAGGTCAAGGGAATTATGGTAAAAAAGAAGAAATCCTCTAATACTTTATGGATTGTATTTATTTCTATTTGTTTAGGATTTGTAATAAGGATATATTCTGTTTTAAATGCAGATCAAAATTTATTTTCTGTCTACAATATAGATATATTAATTTTATTTATAGCAATAATTGGATTAATAATATTGTTAAATAATAAGAAAAAAAACAAGACCTAATTTTATAGTGTATTAGTATAAAATAAAATCAGCTATTTTATTTGACACCAGATTATCACTCCCTTTTAATATTTTTATGTAAGATTTAGAAAAGGCTTTAATCAGCAAGTAAAATCAACTCGTAAGTTCGATAATGATGAAATAGAAAAGGGTTCTTATCTAGAATTAGATAAGAACCCTTTTCTATTCCCTGTCCATGCCTTGATAGGGCTGTCTTGATTTATCTTTACCTTTGCCCTTAACCTGTTGCTGGTGAAGACTTTGTTCTAATTGCATGTCCCTTCCTGCCTGTTCAACGCCATTCATAATTCCCTCTAATAGGCCGAGGCCCTTTTCTTGTGAGCGAATCTGATCTTTAAATGCAGGAACTCTAGCTTTCATTTCCCCTAAAGTATGGAACTGTTTTTCAAGGTCCTTTCTTCCAGAAACGCCTTCTTTCTTCATCGAATCTTGGGAGTTTTCCCGTGTAGAAATAGCCTGTTCATATTCTTGTTTAGCTGATTTTGAAACAAGCAATTTCCCTTTGGAGAAAGGATTGTTCTCGATTTTTTCAACAACGGCATGATGTTTTTCATATTTTTTCAAATAGCCTTCAGCTCGGTGTAACCGTGACCGGTGCTGATTCACACGATCCAATTCACCATGGGAGCCTTTGAATTTCTTCTTTACGGTTATGTAGCGTTTTCTGGATAGTCTCAATTGGTACCACTTTATTTCCGTTTGCTTTATTAATTTCCATAAGCTTTTTAGCCGTTTCAAGACTTATATGGAGCATTTCAGGACGTTCAGGATATTTTAATGAAGTCACTTGACGCTCAAAAGCATTCTGATAGGCAGTCTCAGCCTTTTTTAAGACGTCTCTTTCACGATTGATTTGTCCACGCGTCTGTCGATTTTTTCCAGGAGTCCAGGATACTCTGTGTGATGTTGACTTTGCACCTGGTGAAATTCTTTTTCGGTATGGAAGCCAAGCTTTTTACGGTAGCTATGTAGCTTTTTATCACGTAATGTTATTTGGTCTTCCGCCTTGAAAATTTCTAGTTCGGATTGTTCCTTTGTCATTCGATTTTCCTTTAATTTAAAGGGATTCATCCAATTGATTGTTTCCAAATGTTGCTGTGCTTGCTGGCGTTGATTTTCAAATAGTTGAATCCAACGGTAGGTTTCTGAAGCGCTTCTGATGGTTTCATCTTTCCATCGAATCTGTTGGTCATCCTTATTCACTTGATTCTCCCACTGATCGAGCTCTTTACGTTTTACAAAGATTTCTTTCAAGGTAGGTTCACGATCTATGTTCAAAAGCTTAGAAGCTTCTTTTAAATGAGCACGTTCTGCAGGTGTGTTGAAGCGTTCGGATTGTTGCCGTAGTTCTTGTTTTCGTGCTTTTTCTTGTTCCAGGGCTTTCTTTTCTTCCCGGTATGTTTGAAGATCCACAACAAGACGATTGTATTCTTGGCGATCACGATTGATCGTTCCTCGGTCCGTTTGGACCCCGCGCATCTCCATTTCATGGGCAACGTGGCCAAGATGGACCGCTGGAAAAATAATCAGGTTTCGTTTTGCATGGGATTCATGGGAGATACGGTCTTGAATGCCTTCTCGTTCTAAGGATTGATTCGCATGTTCTGCCCACTGTTCACGCCATTGCTGCAGCAACTCTTATTTGTTCCAGTCCCGATTTTTAACGGTGAATCCTTCTTTGGAAATTTCGCGAGTGGTCAACATGACATGCGCATGAGGATTTTTCGTCTCGGTGAATCGCTACATCGGCAATCATGCCTTGATCGACGAATTCTTTTTGCACATACCCACGAATTAACTCAGCTTGTTCTTGATGGGATAATTCTCTAGGTAACGCGATGTTCATTTCTCTAGCCACTTGTGAGTTTTTTCTTGTTTCCCAAAAAGCCGGCCTTACGGCCAAAAATATCAACCAACAAAAAATCATGGTCCAAGACGAGCCAACATTGGATATATCCGTGGATGATTGTCCAGGGGAAAACGGATTGATCTGTTTTCAAGTGTCGATTCTTCCTGAAAAACCTGAAAAAAAGGAAACATCCAAGCCTGTAAAGATCCAAGTAGCAGAAAATAAACAGAAGCAAATAAATTGAAAACCTTTTTATTATTTTTATGAGTCCTTATCATGATACGAAGACCCTTATCATATCAATTAAAGGAGATTTATGTACCTTTTGTGAATTATCTTGTAGAAAGTGCATCCCATAACATAAAATGGAAGTATCAAAAATATTCAAGGAGTGTATAAATGAAGACTAAATTAATGACCATGACTTTTGGGATCTGTTGTTCTTTATTACTTTCAGGCTGTTCGAGTGAAGGAGAAAGTGTTGTTCAAAAAGAAAGCAGTCATGAAGGACACCCAGCACATACAGTATCCGGTGACCTTCAGGAAGAGACAGGCAGTAAGGACATAGCACCGGATTTCTTATCTGAAAAACCAGAAGAAATGAAGACGATCTATTTAGCTGTTGCTCAAAATAAAGATTTACTAGAAAAAATACCTTGTTACTGTGGTTGCGGGGAATCAGCGAACCATAAAAACAATTACGATTGTTTTATCCATGAGAATAAGAAAAATGGGGAAGTGGTTTGGGATGACCACGGGACAAGATGTGGAGTTTGCCTAGAAATAGCTGCACAATCCATTTTAGATTGGAATGAAGGTATGAGCATTAAAGATATCCGGAATAAAGTGGATGAAAAATACAAAAGTGGATATGCCAAACCGACACCAACCCCTGAGGTTTAAGGATTTGAAAGGTAATAATAAGTGTTTTCTAGCATAGAAGTAGTTCAAGAACCAGACAGACATCTTAACAAAAAATGGTGCAGTTCAGTTCAAAGTCAGGCAAATACGTTGTTCTGGACGGCAACGTGGAAAAAATCTACAGTTATAACCTAACAAAAAAAGGAAGTTGTCTACTGTTATCATAACGTTGGCAGTGATAGTAATACCCGAGGTGTCACTTCAGGAGTGATTTTGTACTATAAGTAAATATAAAAAAGTCCAATTTCTCAGCATTAAAATTGAGAAATTGGACTTTTTATCGTTACTCCGGAAAAGTGCCCGATTACAGAAGATCTTAACTACGAACATTTCTTTTACGATGTTTCAATAAACTGCTTTATGCTTCCCCTATTCCAATGCCAAGTAGAATTATATAAGGGAGCCGAATAAAGTACAAACTGGAACCTAAACATGCAAATAAAAACAGGTATTGTAATATATTCCAAGTTAATATATACTACATTACAACAGTAATGCACCACATCTGAAGGAGGCGGAAACAATTCTAAATACGGATAGTACTAAGCCTATTTATGTGCAAATTGCAGATTGGATTGAATCGGAAATTTTAAATGGCCATTTTGAAAGTGACGAAAAGGTGTACTCACAATACCAATTAGCTGAAATGTATACGATCAATCCTGCAACTGCAGCAAAGGGCCTCAATCTTCTGGTGGACGAAAATATCCTGTATAAAAAGCGAGGACTTGGTATGTTTGTCGCTGGTGATGCAAAAGAAATCATCATCTATAAACGAAAAAACCAAACATTGAAGCGATTAGTACGGGAGTTGGTTATAGAAGCTAAGCAATTACAAATAAGTGAAATAGAATTAATCAAAATGATAAAAGTGGCAAATAATCAGGAGGCTGAACAATGAGGGTGATTGAATGTACGGATTTAACGAAAACTTATTTAAGGAAAAATATTTTAGATAAGCTCTCTTTTTCAATTGAAGAAAATAAAATAACGGGATTAATTGGTCGAAATGGAGTTGGAAAAACGACCTTACTTAAAATTATTGCTGGGTTCATCAAAGAAACGTCAGGACAGGTCAAGGTTTTTTCTGAAAGACCATATAACAGCCTGAACGTCTCTATAAACTCTATCTTTGTGGACGACCAAATGAGTTTTCCACCAGCCATACCACTTGGTGAAATATTAACAGTGGCGGGGAACTTCTATCCAAATTGGGATGGGAAATTAGCTAAGCGCTTGCTTGACTATTTTTCTTTTGATCCAAAATCTTATCATAATCGGCTTTCGAAAGGAAAAACAAGTACCTTTAATATGGTTATCGGCTTAGCATCCCGTTGTCCGTTAACAATTTTTGATGAACCAACTACAGGAATGGATGCGGCAGTAAGAAAGGACTTCTATCGAGCATTGCTTAAGGATTATATTGCTTATCCACGTACTATTATTCTATCTAGCCATCACTTGGATGAAATTGAGGATTTACTGGAAGAAGTGCTACTCATTAAAGCTGGGAAGAAACATTTCCAAATGTCAATCTCTGAGTTAAAGGAATGGGCAATCGGATTAAAAGGAACAACGGAAGAAGTACTTAATTTAACGAGTGGAAAGGAAATCCTTTTTAGGGAATACTTAGGTGTGAATACGATGTATGCGGTTATAAAAAATGATTTTTCTGAGTCCTTACTTAATAAAGCTCGAATTGTAGGAGTGGAAATCTTACCCGTTAAATCAAGTGACTTATGTGTTTACTTAACCAGTGAAACGAAAGGAGGAATTGATGATGTCTTTAACAAAAGTTAATTTGAGGAAAACGATAAAAAAACAATACTTTTTTAAGCTAAAAGCAAATATAGATGCTTTTAGTTCACTCATTGGAATCCAGTTATTAGCACTTCTCTTTTCAATTGGTGGTGTTGGCTCAGCTGGAATGGGAGGAAGCAACATTAATGTTAATATAAAATACTATTCTGCAGATTTAGTCATTGGTTTCACACTGATATGGGCTTTCGTTACAGCGATTACAATAACTGCGAAACCATACAGAAATCATGATTTTACTTTCGTAACCAATCGCCTTAGTAGTAGTCTATCGAATATTCTCTTTTTATTAACGTCAAGTATCGTTGGGAGCATCACTGCCATTCTGGCTGGGAATTTGTTGGAAGTCTTAGCTTATATTTTTCTTGATGAGCGGATTTATGGCGTTCATGCTGGGCTACAAGAACTTGTTATGGGTATAGGTGTAACAATTTTTTATGTTTTCTTCGTTACCTCCATTGGCTACTTTATTGGGACACTAGTCCAAGTAAGTAAATTGTTTATCATTCTTATTTCTGTTTTGTTATTTGGAACACTATTTCTTGAGGCCTCAATGCAAAAAGAGCCTTTTCTCGTAAGCGTATTTACATTTTATACGATGGAATCGACGCTTTCTCTATTTATTATTAAGGTGGTTGTAACGGTTGCTGTATTTTTTACAGCTGCTATAAGCATCTTGAATCGAATGGAGGTAAGACGATGACCGTTATGAAAGCAATATTGCCGTTAGTCATTCTAATTCTTATATTTGGTGTTTTCATTTTTATGGTTAGGTTTGCCGGAAAATTTGCAACTCCCAAAGTAACTCACTGGCTTCTCTTCATCTATATTGGCGTACTACTTCTCGGCACGGCTTTTGTCCCTTTCATCATTGATGATTCGATGAGTCAGAAAGGAATGGAAAAAGTGGTGGATACAGACCGGGAATTAAGTGATTTATATTCGAATCTTAATAAGGGAGAGATCGACCAGGTTGATGCTGAGTATTTAATGAAAGAAAGGAACTTTAGTAATTAC
This sequence comes from Peribacillus sp. SIMBA_075, assembly GCF_046534585.1. NCBI lineage: Bacteria > Bacillati > Bacillota > Bacilli > Caryophanales > Bacillaceae > Peribacillus > Peribacillus sp. SIMBA_075. The sequence goes on from NZ_JAWRYN010000021.1 coordinate 50,246, forward strand.
CGAAATCAAACAATAAAGGTCAAATCTAGTAACGATGACGGTTCGCAGATTTTTGTAGAAAGAAAGACAAATAACGATGACACGATTGAAGCCTTCGTTTTTGGCAATGGATTAATAATAGACGGTTATGATTTTTCTAGAAAACTGAAGCCTTATCATCTCGAGTTAATGGATGATACCCTTACCATTAATCTTCCTCAACAACAAGATATTAATCTTATAATAACTAAAGCTGATTTTCCAATACGACAATTTACAGGTGAATCGATCTTAAATCCATCTTTCAGTACCGACCAAGTCGTTTATTTACGAATACCCAATAATCTTGAGTTAATAGCTGATGATCATGTCTTTCTTGAATTTATTGAGAAGTAAACGAATGGTTGAGAGATTTTCATCTCTTTGCATGGAATACAACCATGTTATAAAGTTTGTTTGAGAGTACAGAAAATCAAATACTTATGAAAAAACGAAGAAATTAAAAAAGTGATAAAGGTTAAGGCAGGACCCTTAACCCTAATAGATAAAAACGGAGTTGTTTTGTGAAATATCAATAAGGTTATGGGGATTTCTCTAACAGGTATAACCATCATCTAATCCATACTGAAATGCAAGTCATCATAATGATGAAGGAACAGATCTATATTATTCTATGGATTATTATAATGCATTATAAAAGGTAGAAAACACTTTACGAACGTTCGTGTAAAAAGCCATTAACAGAAAGTGTTAATATATATCTAAAATAGTAAAAAATGCTCTGGGTTTGTGTCACCAGAGCATTTTCTATTTTAAAGATAGTATTTGTGATAGTAGTAAGAAAGAGCAGAGAAACGACTTAAGGGTCAAGTTTTTAAAGGGGAAAGGAAATGTTCTTTAATTGTGCAAGTAACACATTCAGAACGAGTGGATGGGTGTATAAAAAAATAGAGTGGTTTGAATCATGAACCTGTTTTATAAAATTAAGTACGGATAAATTTTATAGAATAGGGACATACTTTAATAGCCCAGATGAGATTTAATGGATATACGGATATGGAGTAGACAGGAGAGAGTTGTTTTATTCTTATTGAAGGTGTAAAACCATTACCGCCAAAAGATGTTCATTTGCAGCCCACACCTACCTACATTCCTATACCCGTTAATATGGACCCCGAAATACAAATATCCATTAAAGTGAACCGGATTGCCACTATACAATTAACTGCTTATATTATAGAAATCAAATCACTCTTAAAACTACTCATAATAAGGTAAATAGAAGGAGGAAACCATGCAGAATCCTGAGAACTTCTTTAGTGAACAAGAAATTTGTATGCACTTTGATACGGGGTCCGAACTGTTTGGTGGAGCGATCATTCCTCCAATATTCGGGAATTCTTTATTTGTCTACCCCACACATGAAGAGTTTGTCAAAGCAGAAAATGATCAACAAAATCATTATGTATATACACGAGGGACTAACCCAACTGTTGAAATCGCCGAAAAAAAATTAGCTGCATTGGAGCAGGGGGAACAGTGTAAATGTTTTGCTTCAGGAATGGCTGCGATTACTGCAGCAATTTTCAACAGTGTAAAAGCCGGAGACCATGTGTTATGTATAAGTAATATATATAAATCCACAATGGATCTGTTAACTTATTTGCAGAAGTTTGGAATTAACCATTCAGTTGTTTACTCGACTGTAAAGAAAGATATCGAGAGAGCTATCATGCCAAATACAAAATTAATATAGCTGGAAAATCCGACAGATTTGAATCTTCAACTTGTCGATCTTAAGGTTATTGGTGATATGGCAAGGTCTTGTGGTGTTCGTACGATCATTGATAATACATGGGCCACCCCCCTCTTTCAAAAGCCTTTAACTTATGGGATTGATATTGTAGTTCATTCCGCATCTAAATACTTAGGAGGACATAGTGACTTGTTAGGCGGTGCATTAATTACTAGTGGTGAAGTAATGAAGGATCTTTTTAATAAGGAGTATTTATTGTTTGGTGGAACGATGGGGCCGCGCGAAGCCTCACTATTGTTGCGGGGATTGAAAACATTGCCATTACGTATGAAAGTACATCAAGAAAACGCTAAGCAAATCGCAGGTTTCCTTTCTTCCCATCCAGCTGTATCAAGGGTAAATTACCCTGGACTTCGCTCGCCGCGTAATACAGAAATAAATAATCAACAGCTAACTGGCTTCTCGGGTTTATTGACTTTCGAACTTAAAAGTGCAAATTATGAAGCAGTAAAGACAGTGATAAACAAAGTAAGGATCTTTAAAATTGGCGTGTCCTGGGGTTCTTTCGAGAGTCTTATTATGTCTCCAAACTTAGGTAACAATGCTGACAATCTAATCAAGGAACATGTAAGCCCTGGGTTAATTCGTCTCTCTGTAGGAATGGAACCAGCAGAAAAATTAGTCGCAGATCTTGAACAAGCACTAGATTTATGAGATCTCTGTTTGCAGGATAACCTGAAATGTATCATCCTATTGACACTAGAATGGGGAATTACTTAAGTAATAACTGGCATTTGTGTATGGCGATCTATTTTTTATAATTGCTGTTAGAGATGGATTTTTTCCCATATGGATTTATTAATGATTTAATGGGATACTTCCAATAAACAAAAAAATGTAAAGGAGATATCCATTTGACATTAATCCGCCTAGGTTATGTAGCCATGAGTACTCATGTGCCAAACTGTTCACCATCGCAAACGATGACTTTTGCTCAGTTTTCGAAAATTAAGGACAAAGATGCGGCGATAAGGAAACTTGAACGCATTTCGATTTCCAATCTTCATAATTGTTGGCGTTTACTGATACATAACGAAGCTAATAATATTCAATTCTTTAGACTTTCTTCTAAACTCATACCTTTAGCCAATCATCCAGAAATCCCAGAGTGGGATTACATAGATCCTATTTTGGAGGAACTTGCCAAATTAAAATCATTTATTACAAATCATCCAAAAATAAGGATAGATTTCCACCCAGATCATTACGTCATCTTGAATAGTTCAAATATAGATATACTGAAGACATCATTAAGAACATTAAGGATGCATTATACTTTATTGGAGAAAATGGGGATTAACCCTGAGCATCGCTGTGTTCTGCATGTTGGCGGCGGTTATGGCGAACATGTACAGGCTTTGGAGCAGTTTATTCATAATTGGGGGTTGATTCCTGAATCGATTCAAAGAATGGTCATTCTAGAGAATGATGATACTACTTTTACTTTGACGGAAACACTTTACTTATGTGAGAAATTGGGGATTCCTATAGTTTTTGATTATCACCATTACCTCGCACATCGGTTACCAAGTGAAAATTGGAAAGATCATTGGGACCGAATATTAAATACCTGGAGTAATTCCAAACTGCCTCCTAAAATGCATATTTCAAGTCCAAGGTCCGATAAAGAATTTCGAGCACATGCTGACTTTGTGGATACAGGAATCTTCATGGATTTTTTGCAACAAATTAAGGGGAGTTTACCACAATTGGATTGTATGATTGAAGCAAAACAAAAGGACGGAGCACTTTTCCAGTTGATGGATCAGCTGCAAGTTTACAAAGATATAGAGATCATTGATGGAGCCAGTTTTTATATTCATTAATAAATTGAGGCGATTTGATAAAGAGGATGCATAAGATTCTCTTTATCAAATGTAATAAATAATAATTGAAGAGATTTGTTTACATAACATAGTTATGGTAAATAAAATTGATTTTATAAAAATGAACAATATGATTAAATGATAGAAATATTCAAAAGTATACATTAACTTACAAAAATATTAAAAAAGACAAAAAAACAAGCTTCATATTTAGTTTTTAAAGCCGTTTTTTTAAGTTCATAGAGTCATTGATCAAAACTGTCTTAAAAGCGCTATATGGCTCTATACAGACGTTTAAAGGACGTTGGCAGATTTTAAGGGCTTATTGGGTGATTTCGCAAGAATATTCCGAATGTAACAAAGGACCTCTATTGATACATTCGAAATCGCGTTAAATCAAGGTTTACAAGGGTATTGAAATTAAAAAAACTTGCCTTTTTTTCTCCAGTTCACGTACAATGAAAGAAGGGGAAAGGGGAATGAGTCATTCATGCAAGCGACCTCTCAAAGAATCAAGAATGTCCAGCCGATACGCCGGCTCGATCACATAGAAAAGATGAAAAAGTCACTATTAAAATATTGCAGCTACAGGGATTATATGATGTTTTCAATTGGGATAAATATCGGTTTGCGTATAGGGGATCTTTTACAATTGCGAGTGAAAGATATCCTAGAAGGCACGCATATAGTCATTGTGGAGCAAAAGACAGATAAAATTAAACGGTTCATCGTCAATCCTCAACTTCGTAAGGAAGTAAAGAAGTATGTCCGGAAAATGAACCTGAATAATGAACAATATTTATTTCCAAGTCGAAAAGGGAATGGACCGATCACTAGGGTACAAGCCTACCGGGTCTTGAACAAAGCAGCTGAAATGGCAGACATTCCGGATGTAGGTACACATACCTTAAGAAAAACTTTCGGCTATTTGCATTACCAAAAATTCAAGGATATCGCATTACTGCAGCAAATCCTAAATCACTCCAACCCAAAAGATACGATGATTTACATAGGTCTTACACAAGATTTAATGGACGAAACATTAATGGATTTCTATTATTAACTGACCGGGCCGATTTATAGCCGACCAGTTTTACTCAGTTTGTTATTGGTTACCACATTCCTATAATAGGGAGGTATTCCAGCGCAAACATTATTTCGATATAACTGGATGGTTAAAGAAGACTGGTCTTTAATCGGAGAGGTGAAAGAGGAAGAGCTTCTCCGTTCCACAACTAGCGGAGTGGGGGGGATAATCCAAACACTTTTCCATTTAACAAGGGAAAAAACCTCACTGAGAGTTTTGGAAATTACAAGAGTTTGGATCAGTATTGAAATTGGATGCTGTTTTTCGTACGGAAGTGAAGGGCTTTGTATACAAGCGGACTATCGATAACAACCTGGTAAGTTGGTGAATGAAGGGCATTTTATTAGTCTCCATATTTACTTTGCGGTCCAGAGCAAGAAGCATGTCATTAAGTCTTGATAACAACTAATGAATTAGCTGATCTCAGAAATGAATAAACAGGCCTCATTAAGTAGTTACCATAATATAATTATGGTAACTACTATTCCTGATTTATTCTACTATTCATAAAAAAACCTATGATTATAGGGTTCCAGACTGTAGACAAGCTTCAACTAAAGAAAGGTTTTCTTTTTTTAATGAACTCTGGCAATCAACGCCAATGTTGAATAATATTTATCAAAGTATAAGAAGGAGAGGATGCTCTGTCTTTTAAAACTAAATTTCGTGAAAATCCTTATTTTAGAGGAAGAATCTCAGGGGACATTCAATATTATAAAAAGGCATTCTGTTGAGGAATGCCTTTTTTATAATATTATTCAGGATTTTTCAAGTTATTAGTTAAAAAATTAACCTTTGCTCAGCGGGAATAAATAGGGGGATTTTAAAATAAACCTATTTATCTATTGAATCAATAGGTTGTTCTAATCTCATATGAATAATAACAAAGAACAAAATGGAGCGTGCACCTTTAAAAGCTAAGTAAAAACGATCAACTCAACTAAATATTAAAAACAGGTAGTTGTTCTATTGATTCTTAATATTACTTTATCACTTCATCAAGATTAAGTTCATTAAACCCAACTGTTATAATATTAATAATTTGACTATATTTGTTAAAAATACTATTATGAAAACGCGTACATAGTTTAACCTCATAGATTAATAGATTGAAGGAGGAGTAATATGCCTAAAACTTTGTTTAAACTGGATCTTAGTAAACCGATGGAGCAACAAGCACACCCGGGGCATAATCGTTGGCATCCGGATATTCCCGCTGCTTTTTCAGTAGAGCTGGGCCAATCGTTTCGTATGGAGTGTAAAGATTGGACGGATGGACAAATTAGCAACAATGACGATCCTCGTGACATTAGGGATGTTATTTTGCCGCGAGTTCATGTATTAAGCGGACCGGTTTATGTAAATGGAGTGGAACCGGGTGATTTATTAGTTGTTGATATTTTGGATATCGGTGCGTTTGCTGAGTCTGAATGGGGTTTTAATGGAATTTTCGCCAAAGAAAATGGAGGAAGTTTTTTAACAGAACATTATCCGGAAGCAGCGAAATCTATCTGGGACTTTGAAGGAATTTATACGACTTCAAGGCATGTGCCAGGTGTTAAGTTTGCCGGGCTTATCCACCCTGGATTAATTGGTGTGGCGCCTTCAATGGAGCTTTTGCAAGAGTGGAATAAACGAGAAAATGAATTGAAGATGACAGATCCCGACCGTGTACCTGAACTAGCAACTTCTCCCCAAGCAGAGCATGCAGTGCTAGGCACGTTAAAAGGAGCAGAATTTGATCGGGTGGTCAAAGAGGGAGCGAGAACAGTGCCTCCAAGGGAAAATGGAGGAAACTGTGACATTAAAAATTTATCAAAAGGTTCAAGAGTTTTCTTCCCAGTATTTGTGGACGGAGCAAAACTTTCGGTAGGTGACCTCCATTTTTCACAAGGGGATGGCGAAATTACATTCTGCGGCGGGATTGAAATGGCGGGATGGATTGATCTTCGTGTCGACGTGATTAAGGGAGGTATGGAGAAATATAAAATTAAAGACAATCCTGTCTTCAAACCTGGTCCGGTTGAACCAAATTATTCCGATTATTTAGTGTTTGAAGGCATTTCAGTAGATGAGTTTACAGGAAAGCAACATTATTTGGATGCAAATATTGCTTACCGCCGAGCTTGCCTGAATGCAATCGAATATTTGAAAACACTCGGTTATACAGGAGAGCAGGCATATATGATATTAGGTACAGCGCCTATTGAAGGCCGGATAAATGGAATCGTCGACATCCCTAATGCGTGTTGTACCGTGGCCATTCCGACCCAAATATTTGATAAAGATATTAATCCGAAGTAATAAATAGATGGATGAAGGGGGACTTTCCTTGCCTAGTTACACCTTTAAATGCAGTCAATGCGGTGAGTTCACACTATTCTTTAAGTCAATGGCAGGCAATAAAGGAACAGCGCAATGTCCGGGCTGCCATCAAGGGGCTCCCCGTGTCTACCAACCACCCAATTTGTTTTCTAATTCGAAGGAAATACGCACCCGTATTGAACGGGGGATGGAGCCTCGTAGAATGACAAAAGAAGAATTAGGGCCAAAACAAAGTAAAAGGAAACCACAAGTCAGCCGTCCATGGCAAGTTGGGCATTAAGCTAAGACGATTTCTTCTATAAACACTAAAAAAGCACAAAAAGGAAGATCAAATTCCTTTTCGTGCTTTTGGTTTTTATTTAAAGGGATAAAAGGTAACACATAAGATTTTACCGCGATTTTTTTTATCACATTGCGAGTTAAATATAAACAGGTGCCACGAATTATAATTAGATGTGAATAGATGTTTGCCTAATATATTGTATCCAGTGTTTTTAAAATTGGATACAATATATTTAATTTTTAATGTTGTAATCGCTTTATTTAGTTGATATAGTTAAAATTGTATCCAATATTGAAAGGTGGACGCTTAATTGGATAATGTTAATTCCGATCGAGATAAATCAACCATCGTTAAAAATGTAACCAAAAGCCTTAGGAATGCGATTTTGAATGGGACGTTGAAAAAGGGGGAGCGACTCATCCAAGAGGAGTGGGCCGATCGCCTGGAAGTTAGCAGGATGCCCATTCGTGAAGCCCTTACACAGCTTCAAATGGAAGGCTTGGTGGAAATGGTTCCTCATAAAGGTGCAGTCGTCACACCTATTACCCGGGATGATATTGAAGAAATTTATCATACCAGGTCCCTGCTTGAAGGCCTTGCCGTGGAAAAATCGCTTCCTTATTTAACAAAGGAGGATAAGGAAAAATTAAAAGGTATTTTGATTGAAATGGAAGGAATTCAGTTATCTGATGAAACCAATGAGCATTATATCCTTTTAAATGCGGCTTTCCATGAAACCCTCCGCAAAGGGTGTCCATGGCCAAGGGTTCAAAAAATGGTAGAGACACTCGGTATCTCACCCATTGCGCCGAATTTGCTGATTGATTATTACCCAGAAACGCAAAGGGAACACCGGATGATATATGAAGCGGCACTAAGAGGGGATCCTGCAGAACTAAGGGCAGCAGTAGAGTTTCACATTTTACGAACTAAGAATAATTTAATTACGTATATGGAGTTGCTGAATACTAAAAATCATCAATAAAAGGAGTGTTAATTGTGTATGATTTTGCAATTGTTGGTGGGGGAATAGTAGGTTTATCAACGGGAATGGCACTTTATCAGCGTTTTCCTAATGCTAAAGTGGTAGTCATTGAAAAAGAGGCCGTTGTTGCAGATCATCAAACGGGGCATAACAGCGGCGTCATCCATTCAGGAATTTATTATAAACCAGGCAGTTTCAAGGCACGATTTGCCCGTCAAGGAAGCAAATCAATGACGGAATTCTGCCGGATGCATGGAATTGAACATGATATTTGCGGAAAGGTCATTGTTGCAACAAAGCCAGAAGAGTTGCCCCTTTTGGATGATTTATATTCACGCGGTTTGCAAAATGAGCTAGCTATACAACGAATCGGTGTGGACGAGTTAAAGGAAATCGAACCACATGTCAATGGACTTGGTGCGATACGCGTCCCGCAAGCAGGCATCGTCAATTATCGTCATGTAAGTGAAAAGATGGCGGATATCATCCGGGGCAACGGCGGTGAAATCAAGCTGAATACAAAGGTGGAGAAGATTGACGAGAATTTTGATGATGTCATCATCGAAACGAACAATGGTACCATAAAGGCAAGGATAGTCATTAATTGTGCAGGGTTGCACAGTGACCGTATCGCAGCAGCTGCGGGGTATAAAACTGATATGAAAATTGTCCCGTTTCGCGGTGAGTATTTTAAGCTGAAGCCCGAAAAGCGCTTCCTTGTCAATCATTTAATTTATCCGGTACCTAACCCGAAATTCCCATTTTTAGGGGTTCATTTCACACGGATGATTAGCGGGGAAGTAGATGCTGGACCAAATGCTGTACTAAGTTTCAAGCGGGAAGGTTATAAAAAAACCGACTTCAATGCGAAAGATTTAACTGAAGTTTTAAGCTATAAAGGTTTTTGGAAGCTCGCTAGTAAATTCATGAAGGAAGGGATGGATGAGTATGTCCGCTCTTTTAGTAAAAAGCAATTTACGAAAAGCCTGCAGGAATTAATACCGGAAATTCAAGAAGATGATTTAATCCCTGCACCTTCTGGAGTGCGGGCCCAGGCGTTACAGGATGATGGTAATATGGTGGATGATTTTCATATTATAATGGGGAAACGGACCATTCATGTATGTAATGCACCGTCACCTGCTGCAACAGCCGCAATTGAAATTGGAAAAGAGGTTGTTAACCGGATTCCGGAACAATCACACTTATTGGAAGCTGTATTGACAAAATAAAATTCGTTAAAGAGAGAGGAAGAAGCCTCATGTTCAATGGTAAAACAATTTTCATTGCAGGTCATGCACGTTTACCTCAAGGAATGGCAGCGAAAAGTGTCTTTGAAACATTGACCATCACTGCAGAAATCGATGCTAAATATGGGGTTGTCCTGGAAGCCTCTTGTACATTGGCAACAGAGCATGGCCAGGAATTCATTGGGCGTTTGTTAAAAGGGACCAGTCTAAATGATGGTGTTGATGACGCGATAGAATCGATTCAAACTTATTATCGGGGGAAAGCGGCTAATGCATTGATTGCTGCCTTAAAGGACCTGGATCTCCATTTTAAGCAAATTAAAGCAGGAGAAAAAACGAAACTACCAAGTTAGTAATATAATTTATCAGAATAATTTGTAAAAACCATTGACAATTTCACTGAAAAGCGTTTAAATGGAATTAAGCCAATATTATGACATTAACACCTTTTGGAAAATACCATTTCAGAATCGTGTAAAGATCTTAATGATTGGAAACAGGGAAAATAAATCATACATAACTGCATATTCGCTGTGACTCTATTTGCATAGAGCAGTGAAGTGAATATAAGCCAGTTGTACAGTTGGACTCCAATTTTATTTGGGGATCATGTGCGACTGGCTTTTTATATTTCCTGTTAATTTTTTCATCCATATAACAAATAACAGGAGGAATTATTCATGAGCATTGCAGAAAAAAAGAGAGTTAAGTTTGAAAGGAAAACAGAAAAATATGAGGTGAAAGTCCACCCTCAAACCAGCCGATTGTATCATATTGAAATTTCTAAAGAAGCAATTGCCGCATTTTTAGAAACGGCATTGAAGGATAATCAGTCTGTTCAACATCTGGAATATACACCATACGCAAGACTCATCGTCGCATCATATCTATTGGATCAAGTAGGAGAAGACTTTGGTGAAGTGCTTAGGAACATCGTTCATGATCGGGAATCCGGCGGCTTCACCCTTGGCTTGGAAGGTGTCACGGAGAATACAGATGAATATGTCATTTTTGCAACGGCCATTTCATACTTGCTTGGAACACCTAACCATGATTCCATGTCAGGGAAATATTATGCACGTTTTAGTGTTCAAGACACGGATAGCAGCGATTCATATTTACGTCAGGCTTATCGTTTATTTACACTTCATACGGATGGCACCTTTGTAGATGAACCAACGGATTGGTTACTAATGATGAAGATGATCGAACAAAATGCACGCGGTGGCGAATCACGTTTATTGCACCTAGACGATTGGAAAGAGCTTGATATGTATGTGAATCATCCATTATCCAGCCATAAATTTACGTATAAAGCTCCAAAAAGTAAGAACATTGACCAGGAAATTGAAAGAGTGACCTTCTTCAATCATAATAACAAACCTGGTGTTTGTTTTATTGATCAATTTGTTTATCCTGAATCAATCGAACAAGCCAAATACTTGCGCGATTTATCCAATTCATTAGAAAACGATGAAAGTGTACTCGAACTTGAACTGCCTGTTGGAGATTTAGTTGTTGTCAACAATATATTCTGGCTTCACGGCCGCGCCGCATTTGAAAAGGATCCGAACCTGAATCGTGAATTACTTCGCCAACGCGGAAGATTCAATCAATAGTTTCAATTTGTAAACCCAAACATTTTTTTATCCCCAAATACGATTTAAAGATAAATTCTTTTCCACTCTTTGGTTGGAAAGCAATTTATCTTTTTTTTGCAAGGTTCTTTTAAAGATTAATGTTTTTAATTTGAAGTGAAAAAAGAGGACCTTAACCAATTGTTTCTCTAGTTGTTTATCTTGAACTCAAAGTTTAATCTATTCTATATTTTCATTAATCTTCCTGCTTCATCATTCAAACCTAATTTAACCATTTCATTAATGATCCATTCTTTTAACTCTATCTTGTCTGAAATTAAGTAAGTAAATTGAGCATCTCTTATGAAAGCCAGTTTGCTTTCCGTTGTTGCTGAATTAAAAAAAGATTTCACGTCTTCCAAGGTAATCTCCATAGCTTTTTCAAGTTTGTATTTGATATGTTTCCTATTCATACTGCCTAAAGATACTATGCCTATACCATCAAGAGTCGATAATATTGTTTGTTGCTCTCTTGCTGTCATTACTTCTTTTTCCACATAATGATATACATTCTCTATTATTTTGCATCCAATTGTGGATCTTATCTTTTCTACTACATAGTTTGCTTGTTCTTCATTTTCCTCATCTACTTCTTTTTTTAGTTCTTTGAACAAACTAATATACTGTTCCTCTTCTTTAATTAAATTAATGTTAGAAATTGTAGTGGCATCTTTCATCGTACAAACTAAGCTAACAAACTCCCTTATATTCCTTGCTACAATTTTTATAGGTGCATCAAAATCCATTGGACTGATACATACAATAAACGCATTCTCCAAATCAGATACCATTCCAAAATCGGTTAGGAAGCCATAATGAATGCCGTCACAACCAATATTTGCAAACGGAATGACATCGTAGGGAGTCATTTCATAATGTGAGAATTCTACTTGTAAACAAAGGCTTAAATCACCTAATGAGTAACCTTCTTTTTCAATAACCTCCTCTAAATTCTGGAGCATTTCAAAGGTTGGCGGCATTCTCATGTACTTTCCAAGATAACTCATACTTTTCTCCTCTAATTTTGCGCCTTGAGATAATTTAAGGATAGCCCACACACTAGAATTTTACAATTATTGCTATCAGATGGTATAGTTCTCCTAAAAAGCAACAAAAATTATTGAACAATTCTAATCTGAAAAATGACTTCCGCCATAGCAAGTTGCTCTTTTATCGTAAAATTCTTTTACGGTGGCTGTTATTAACATTATTAAACTCACAATGGTTTTACTTGAATTTTTAGGAAAGGTAGTTCAAGATTGGAAGGTGGTTAAATTAATGAACTTTTAAACTATTTTTATGGGGAGAAAAAATGGATAAATTAAGAAATCGTTTGTATTTAAATATGTTTTTTGGAACTATTGGTATAGTTCTAATCGGTGTAGGTGCTTTGAAGTATCAAGTTGTAATGGATGATTTTGAAGGACACATCATTGCCTATACTGGTTTTTTATTTACTACCGGTTACATAAATTACTTAGAAAAAAAGCTGGAATAAGCAATAAAGTAATTTGGATTAAAGCGGGCATCTCTATTGCTCTATTTTTAATTATTTCTTTTACTTTACATATCTTATCCTTTTAACAGGGTGCATAACGACTATTAAGGTTGTAGAGGAACGTTTAGCATTTGTCAGTTCAAAGATTTTCCTATAAATGGAATCTGAGAAAAATCATCCGTAAAGGAAAAAACAACGATAATTGAACATCATCAAAAATATGCTTTTAAAAATACTCTGCTAAAGGGTGTTGTTAGGTATGTTAGTTAAACAAAGAGAGATATAATATGAATTAAAATTCATGAAAAAAGGAGATAGTTTATGGGGATCGCTAATTTTTCTAATTTTACGCACTTTAAGGACTTAATTAATGCTTTACCTGCTGCCTATACAGATGAAATGATACAAAGCGAGCAATTTTTGCTTGAAAGAGATGAAAAGAAAAAACTCGAAATTTATTAGGCACCTTTCGAATATGTAAATGAACTGGCCAAAGTGGTAATTGTCGGAATCACTCCTGGTTTACATCAAATGAAAAAATCGTATTCTACCGTAATTAAATTAGAGGACATACATAGCGATGAAGGGATCCTACACGAAGTAAAAAAGAATTCCAGCTTTGAAGGATCGATGAGAAAAAATTTGATTCAAATGTTAGATGAGCTTGGGTTACACATATACTTAGGCATATCGTCCACTCTGGACCTTTTTAAAGAAGCTAGTCACATCGTTCATACCACCTCTGTTTTAACCTATCCTGTCTTTTATAACGGGAAAAATTACAACGGAACAACTCCGGACATATTAAAGACCGAGTTGCTTAAAAAAAATATAATGGAAGGCTTTGCTACCGAAATAGGTGCCATCGATCGCCCGCTCATTATTCCTTTAGGCGTTAATGTTTCCAAGGTATTAAACTATTTATCGGGTCAAGATTATTTAGATTCAAACAACATACTTCTAGGGTTTCCTCATCCATCTGGAGGAAATGGTCATCGACATAAGCAATTTGCAGAAAATAAAGAGCAAATGCAAATAATGTTACATCATTATTTTTCGAAATAAATGAGATAAAAAGGTAATGCACTCTTTCCTATCTTGATACAGAAAAGTTCAATGGATATTTAACTGTATTGAATACAATTAAAGTAACTACCACCTTTTACAGTATTTATTGGTGATGATGGTTATTTGTGGCTTCAACAATTTCCTTTAGAGAAAAACCATACTGTAACAACGATGTTTATTGCAAATGAAAGGAACTGTTTTAAAAAAAACTGACCTAGGCAAGTTCCAGGGTCAGTTGAGTGTAGGTATAAAATTTATATTAAAATCGCACCTCTTACATCATAATTTTCTAAATCGATATCCATTTTTCTGTCAAGTGCGAGGTTTGCCAATTGGGAGCCAATATAGGGGCCCATTGTTAAACCAGATGCTCCAAGACCATTGGCAACGATTATTCCTTCCCAATCTGGCAAAGGACCAATAACCGGAAGGAATCCAGGTGTGAATGGACGAAAGCCCACCCTCGCTTCAACAAAAGTACTGTCTGTCAAGCCGGGAGCGGTATTTAATGCTTTATTGAAAACTTCCTGCAATCCTCCTGCGGTCATTCGGTTATCGAAAACTTCCGTATTTTCATGAGTCGCCCCAGCGACGATTTTATTATTATCGAAAGCCAAAAGATATTGATCACTTGGAGGCATGACCACAGGCCAGTTATTCGTATTTGCATTTGGTATTTTCAGATGAATGATTTGGGCCTTTTGAAAGCTGACTTGAAAATTCACACCCAAAGGTTTCAGTAATTCTGGTGCCCATGCTCCAGCACAAACAATCGTTTTATGAGCAGGTATGAATTCATCTTCAACCATTACACCTGTCACTTGTGCACCATTATATTTAAGTATAGCCTCACCGTACATTAGTTTCGCACCGTTTTTTTGTGATGCCCGCAATAAGGAATCACGTAGCGCACGACCATCGACCCGAGCTGCACCACTCACGTGCACTGCTGCATATTCACTGGAAAGTGGCGGGAATAAGGCACTTGTTTCCTCTGGAGTAAGGAATGTAATCGTCCCGATCTCAGGTGCATCTTCTTTCCGTTTTGCTGCTCGGTTCTTCATGGCAATCAGTTTTTCTTTATCTGTATGTAAACTTATGGCCCCAACTTGGGCATAACCAGTCTCAGTTTCCCCATCCCGTTCAAGTTCTTCAATTAACCCGGGATAAAAAGCCGCTCCATTTTTAGCAAGGAGATACCAAGCTTTATTACGCCTTTGGGATATCCATGGGCATACGATTCCTGCAGCTGCAGATGTTGCCTGTCCTTCATCTTGGCGGTCGATAATGATCACTTCAGCCCCATTTTTAGCCAGCTGATAGGCAGTGGAAGCTCCTAAAATCCCCGCTCCAACTACAATGATTTTTTGCATATTTAACATCCCATTTCTCTCGTATGTATAACACCTACCATTACTATATCGAAGTCACGAAACGATTGCCACTACCGATATTGTAATTTAATTCTCAAAGTTATTTTATCTGCAGTGAATATGCTATGATTGAAATTGCGAAAGCTTGAAAAGATACTAGGAGGACATAACATGTTAAAAAAACAAATGGAATCATACATATCAAAATCCATAAACGAAAACAAAGTTGAGTTGTTTAAAGAAGAAAGGGATTATGTTGAAAAGCATAAATTAATCGCTGATGATATCACTATAGTGGAAAAAGAAAATACATCCAGATTTACAGATGCATATATCGAGCGCAGTAATAAAGAGAGTGAAGAATTGATTTCTGAAGAGAACTCTGCATTTTTATCACAATCGATCGAGTATTTGAAAAATAATAAAGAAGAATTCCTTTACTTTGAATCCAAATGGTTCGGATTAATCGGTGTTGAGGCACTTTCATTGGAAATGGATGATGTTTTCGGTACTTATAACGCGATGTTCGGATTGAAATTCCAGAAAAAAATGGGTGAAGCTTTAAAAACGTATTTAACAAAGGAACTTCAAGAAGGCATTGGATCATTCAGCTTGATGTTTAACCAGGGCGACGGTCTATGGGATGTGAATTTTGCCTTGGATAATGTAAATGGGTTTCGAGAAGACCTATCATTAGAAGAAACTTTTAATTTAATCTATCATTTTCTTTTTATCCTTGTTGAAACGATCGAGGAAGATATGTAAAAAACGAGGTACCGCCATCATTTGATGGCGTTTTTTTAAGTTTAGGGCTTTATTTCCATACCTCTAGACATTGGTTAAAGCCCTTTAGATTAGGTGAACTTTAAATTCAGCAAATTAATTTTAAGGATATAACTCAACACTTTATTTCACAGAGGAAAAAACAGGGTCTGCACTCGATGTGGAACGCAGCCCATTTATGTTTTGAGTTCATTTGCTTCGGTTAGAATCTCAACTTATTATGAATTTGAGAAACAGCTTTGTCTCGAAGGACGGCCTCGGGTTTGTTTCCTTTAGAATAATATATCCCTCAAAGTCAATTCCAATAAAATTAAAGATATAGTTAAACTGCTGAATCATGGGCAGTCACCAGTTTAAACAATATGCTGACAAGATGATCAGACTAAGTCAAAAAGCAATTATGGCGGCAAATTGAGAAGAAGAACTAACTGGTACACTTACAATAGGAGCACAAGAGAGCCAGTGTACCTATCGATTACTAAAAAATTCATTAAGAAGAGTTGAAGGCTGGTTTCCAAATGTTTAGCTTGTCTTTAAGCCTACACATTCTGACGAAAAGGTGAGAAAACAGATAATTGAAGGATTATTAGTTGTCGCTTATTATGGACGAAGTAAGTCAGAGAATTCATAAAGTATAGAGCAACTTATCAAGGAAGAGTTAAAAATGGTTACATCACCAAACAAACCAAAATCAGAGTTTTCACCATTTGTTCTTAAGCATGATTCACTTTTGCTTACAGAGAAGTGCTGTCATCTAGTAATTCAAATGTAATTTCTTTACCAACAGCTTGTAGCCAATACCTGTGACCTTCACTAGATAAAAGTTTTGGATGAATTCGAGCGAAATCATCTTTTTCATATTGAGCTCCCTAATATTAATGTTGCATCAATAATCCTGCCTCTATCAACCATTTGGAGAATTGTAGTAATTTAAGTTTGTCATAGGTTGCTTCTGTTTAGAGCAGGCAGCTATCAACAATCATTTTGCTTACCGACGCATATATCATTTCGATGCCTGATGCAATCATGGAATTGAAACCAACTCAAATAATGGTCTAGGAATTTTGTCGCCACGCCATTGAACGATTTATCCAGCAGCCCTTTAGCGGAATAGCTAAAAAAATATAAATATGTCATACTAATTTTCGTATAGATTGAACGATGATTAAAATATTTTCGAAGATTATAATTAACCTGATATAAAAAAAATTCAAAGGGGACCTGAGCATGAAAATTGTTATTGCACCAGATTCCTATAAAGGGAGTTTGTCAGCATTAGAAGCTTCGGAAGCAATCGAGCGAGGGGTCAGGAAGGCGCTGCCGGATGCCGAGACTGAACTGGTTCCTGCAGCGGATGGCGGTGAAGGTACGATGGATAGTCTTGTGGCAGCTACAAATGGGCGAAAAGTTGAAGTGACCGTTAAAGGGCCTTTACTTGAAGACGTACAGGCAGCATATGGAATTTTGGGTGATCAGGAAACATGTGTGATTGAAATGGCCAGTGCATCCGGTTTATGTCTAATCGATCCAGATGAGTTGAACCCATTGATAACAACTACATACGGGACAGGGGAGCTCATTCAAAAAGCATTGGATGATGGATGTCGAAAGTTCATTTTAGCGATTGGCGGAAGCGCTACCAATGATGCCGGAGTTGGAATGCTTCAGGCTTTGGGAATGAAGGTGTTTGATGATGAGGGGAGTCCTTTGGGATTAGGGGGTGCCGAATTATCGCGTGTATCTGAAATAAATACGGAGGCTTTTGATCCAAGAATTGCAGATTCCGAGTTTTTGATTGCTTCGGATGTTCAAAATCCGTTAGTCGGACCGGATGGGGCATCAAGTGTATTCGGACCCCAAAAAGGAGCCACCCCTGCCATGATTGAAATGCTTGATAAAGCTTTATCAACATGGGCTGATTTGGTGGAAATCAAGACAGGTATTCACTTGCATGATAAAGCTGGAGCTGGTGCTGCTGGTGGAATTGGAAGTGCATTTCAGGCCTTTTTCCATGCGGAAACAAAAAGGGGCGTCGATATTGTTATGGAATATACGAAACTGGGTGAAAAACTGTACGATGCTGATTGTGTCTTTACCGGTGAGGGCCAAATCGATTACCAAACAGCTTCAGGTAAAGCACCAATGGGAGTTGCGCAAGAAGCGAAGAAGCATGATATTCCCGTATTTGTCTTGGCTGGATCAATCGGAACAGGTATTGAAGCTTTATATGACCATGGAATAACTAGTGTCCATAGTCTGGTGAACGCCCCTATGCCTTTAAAGGAAGCTATGGAAAGAGGGGCTGAATTTTTGGAACTAGCAGCTGAACAAGTAATGCGGATTTTTTTGGCAGCGAGTAAAAATAGGCGGTAATCATATGTTTTTATTGTTTTGGCCATTGGCGTGTTCTTTTGCGACAACTAAATTCAAGTTGCATCCGTTCTTATCGCTACTATTAGGCACTTTATTTGTGGGTTTTGCTTCTGGAATGCCTCTGGATCAGATCGTTGAGAATATTAACGGCGGTTTTGGCGAACTGATGACGAGCATTGGACTTGTAATCGTTTTCGGTTCAATAATCGGAACCATTTTGGAAAAAGGTGGGGCCGCTTTACGAATGACCGAAGTCGTATTGAGGATTGTCGGTCCTAAACCTTAATACAAGGGGTAGTCACGATTATCACGACGATGATATTATGGGTCATTCTTGTATGATATTAATAATGGAAAAACGGAGAGGCGTGAAACGCTTCTCTTTTTTATGCATTAAATAAAATATATTTTCATTTTTATATTGGTGTAAGAACTAAAATAGTGTATGATGCATAGTATAAGGTATGGTGTACGTCACATAGTATAGAGAAGGGGTGATTGGATGAGCACTTTACTGAATTCATTAACCACTGAGCTGCGCAGGGGCACTTTGACGTTAGCTGTCTTAAGTCAGCTCAAAACTCCGCAGTATGGGTACTCGCTTGTCCAGCGTTTAGAGAAGTCGGGAATTACCATTGATCAAAGTACTTTATATCCTTTGCTTCGCCGCCTGGAAAAACAAGAATTGGTCACAAGCAGCTGGGATACTTCTGAAAGTAGACCGCGCAAGTACTATTCTTTAAGCGATTATGGTGGAGAAATATTCGTTCAGTTAAAGGAAGAATGGGAAAAAACTTCTCAAGAGCTTTATATATTATTAAAAGGAGAGGGAGAAGATGGAGCTGATTGAACTTTATATTCAGGAAGTGACCCGCAGGCTGCCAGAAAAAAACCGGGGGGATATTGCGCTTGAGCTTCAATCTACAATCGAAGATATGCTTCCGGTGGATCATACGGAGCAAGACGTGAAAGCCGTCCTTTTAAAATTAGGAGATCCGGTTATACTGGCAAGTCGTTATCGCGATCGGCCGATGCATTTGATTGGACCGCGTTATTTTGATGTTTATATCTGTCTGTTGAAAATGATTTTACCAATAGCTGCAGTCATTTCACTGATCGGATTAATAGGGGATAATCCTTTTCGGGATATGGGGAATACGGTTGTGGACGCAATTTTAATAATAATCGGGAAAGGGATTACCGGTATTATCAGTACAGGTATCCAAGTGTTTTTCTGGTTAACGCTTTCATTTGCCATTTTAGAACGCATGGATACTTCAAAAGACCAGTCGCCTTTAACAAAGGACTTGAAACCATGGACACCGGAAAACCTAAAAGTTATGCCGAACATTTCAAAGAAAAAAGCGGTTCCTATGATCGAGATTTTTGCGAGTTTGTTAGGTCTTTCTGTCTTCGCGGCCCTTTATTTCAATGCAGCAAACCTCTTAGGAGTCTATGAAAAAAGAAATGGCAGTCTCATTTTCGTGACACCTTCTTTCAATCAAGAAGTATTGAATTCCTATTGGCTGCTGGTATCATGCGTCGTCATCATTGGAGTGCTCTTGGCGATTTATAAATTATTTTTAAGACGATGGACCCTGAAATTAGCTTTATTTCATGCCATATACCAGCTGTTGTACACTCTGGCTTTCATCATCATCATCAGTAATCCTGATTTATTGAACCCGGAATTCCTTGCATACCAAAGAACACTATTCTCAATCGATGAATGGAAAAGCTCGATATACTGGGGTCTCATACTCATCTTCATCATTTTTGCCGCCTACGATACCTATCAAGGCTTCCGTAAGGCAAAAATCCGTTAAGGCACAGCATCTTAGCTGTGTTTTTTTGTTTAAATATTTTGTGAAGTGAAAGAGTGAGCTGATATCTGAAATATTATTTCTCAAGATACAAGGGACAACAAAAAAACACCTCATATGACATATAGTTTTTAACTAACTATACAGCATATGAGGCGTTACATTTAAACCAATGTTTTATTGAACTGCATCGAACTGATTGACTTTCCAAGCGGAACCGGACTTATAAAAGGTAACCGTTCTTTTTACTGACTCACCGTCGACTGTAGGTACAGTTAAATTGTATGACCTAACGTTTTGTTTTTGATAGACCAATTTAATTTTGGCTTTTTTCCACTCTAACATGCTAAAGCCATCTCCGACTGGACGTGCTAATTTCCCTTTATAGGTAATGTAATTATATTTAGTCAGTCCTTTTTCAACTGCATTATTAGTAAATGTCTCTGCCAGGTAGGCAGTCAATTTATCTTTTGTATTGAACTCTTGGCAAATGTATGAATACTCTGTCCCTTTATAATTGAAAGTTTTTTGTGAACATGATTGGGTTTTGTACCCATGTAAAGCATTCCAAAAATGTTTGCTGGCATTATCGGCTATCTTTAATGCATTTGCATCAGATAAATTCTGTGATGACGTTTTGGCGGTAACCTGACCACTTAATGTGAAAAATAAAATGATAATGGATAATAGCACACCTGAAAATTTTTTCATATTTTATCTCCCCAATCCCTAATAGGATACTTATGTAACGAAAGTTTAATTAATATTACAATTGTTACATTTATATTACAACACGATCAGCGAAAGTAAAAGAGAAATCTTGCTAATTTTTAAATATAATTATAGATTTTAATAAATATACATAGTTTGTTCACTTTATTCTTTTTGAAAGGAGCGTTCACCGAGTTTTAAATAGAAGGACACTAGCTGTTACATACTTCATATTCCACCAACTGGCCTATTTAAAACCTAGCAGTTAATTCTTTTACAATTACAGGACAAGTTAATTCATTATATTTTTATTATTACCAATATATGTACAAAGAACTCGAATTACCCAGGCAGAACCCGAAAAAAATAAAATATAAAGGTTTGACAAACTTTCTAATCTTAACGTATGATAAATAATATACTTGAATACTTTCTCCTAAGGGGAGTAGCTTTTACAACAATGTCGTCATTACGGAGCTCTTTGCTCTCGGTGTTGTTGGCAGCATATTGTTGTTAGCCAGACCTTACCTATTGGTAAAGGTCTATTTTGTTTTAGTAAACCTTTACCAAAGTGGTAAAGGTTTTTTTGTAGTCCCCTTAAGGAAATGTATAAACATGTAGGTTTTAATAGAAAAACAAATAAATATAAATGGAGTGTATTCGTTGATACTTAGAAAATCTTTGTTACTTTTAGGGATAGGTTCTGCACAAATAGATTTAATCCTTCCGAAAAATACGTATAAATCCG
This sequence comes from Peribacillus sp. SIMBA_075, assembly GCF_046534585.1. Taxonomy (NCBI): domain Bacteria; kingdom Bacillati; phylum Bacillota; class Bacilli; order Caryophanales; family Bacillaceae; genus Peribacillus; species Peribacillus sp. SIMBA_075. Next base: position 71,811 of record NZ_JAWRYN010000021.1, read on the forward strand.
GTGAATGCATAAATGGATATTTTTTGATTAAGGGTGGTACCCAGGAGCAAAGAATAAGGAGGATCGAATGTGATTTAATTATGGATACTCATTCTACGGGAATGGAAAATACTCTTAAGACGAGCACCATTTTAGCTTCAAGTGAGATTGAGTCAGGGGAAAGCAATGAAATTCCTTTCAACTTTTGTCTGCCTATATTGAAGGAGCCTTATAAGCGAGGGGTATCCTATCGCCTTAAAACAAGACTTATATTGGATGAAGGGATAATAGGAAAAGATGATGATTGGATCTTAATCGATTCTGAATAAAGTTGAAATAGAGGTGTGAACATGGAAATCTTGAATTTTACTGAGCGTGCTTTGGATTATTTGAAGGAATTCTTATTAATGAGGCTGTTTATATTAACTTTACTGTTATTGGCGGTATATTATATTTTGAATAAAATGGTCGAATGGTTCTTTAAAAGATCTGATTTTTTTGAGGAAGAAGTGGAAAAAACGATACAGGGGGTTACTCGTTCCAGTCTCAGGTACGGCATCGTTTTGATTTTCCTCATTTATCTGATTGGGCAGTTCATTGATATAAAAGGAATTTTAGCTGGAGCGGGGATCGTGGGAATCGTTATCGGATTTGCCGCTCAGCAAATGCTTAAGGATATTTTATTGGGATTTGTAAGGCTTTCAGATAATGAATTTCGTGTAGGGAATTTTGTGACATTCAATGGGACAAGTTCCGGAACCGTAGAGGAAATCGGTATCAGGTTCATGCAGATCAGAGAATGGTCAGGAAAATTGCTGACCATCCCACATAGTGAAATCAGGACGATTCAAAATTTTAATAAAGGGAGAATGCGAATCATTGAACGCATTACAGTAAGTTACCAGGAAAATCCTGAAAAGGTAAAACGGCTGTTGGAGGATATATGTATTATCTGTAATGATAAGTATGGTGAAAGCCTGCTAAGGCTAGAGGATGGGACCCCCGAAGAGGATTTTAGATACATAGGCATTACGGATTTAAATCCGAATCTAAAATATGTTGGATATGAACTATGCATAGTGGGGCTTGTAAAACCTGAACATTACTTTGAAACAGCAAGAAATGTCAGGTTTGAGATGATGGCTGCTTTACATGAGCATCAAATTCTTATGCCATCTTCCCATTTACTTGTACAGGCGAATCCGAATCATGAACGTATGCTGGAGAACTGATAAGAAGCATACACTTGCACGAGCTATTCCGGGAAAAGGTCATGAAAAAATTGTGGCAAAGTGGAACAAAGTGCAGAAGCATCAATCAGCAATAACCCTGAAAACTTACGATATAAAAGGGTTTTCTTTTAAAGGAAGTTCTTTTTGAATAAGAAAATCAACAAGTCTGATCCAGATTATCATTGAATTTTAATTTTTATCTTGATTTTTCAGATTAAATGGATTATTATGATTTTAGCATAAAATGGAAGGGGAACGGTTAAACAATGATCATTTAATCCTATTCTTTAAGAAAAAATGCGTTTTAAATACGATCTTTTTTTCTGGATAGGATTAGTCTGTACATTAAAATACAAACAAAGATCATTGTGTTCCTTCAATTAGGGATATTATGCCTTTTTAAATTTGTATTGTACTGCCTCCTGTCCAGATATTTCACAGGAGGTTTTTATATTGGGAAAAAACTCATCTGTAACATTGAGTAATAAGGAACCTAACTTATTTACAAATCGTGTATTTCGGGCCATCATCTTTTCAGGCTTGTTTTTACAAATAGGGATATGGGTGCGGAATTTTGCAGTTTTGTTATTCGTCATGGAAAAGACAAATGGGGATGCCTTTGCCATTTCAATGATTTCAGTAGCGGAATTCGCACCCATTTTTATTTTTTCATTTATTGGAGGGACGTTCGCTGACCGGTGGAGTCCGAAAAAAACGATGGTTTGGTGTGATATTTTAAGTGCAATATCCGTATTTGCTGTGCTTATCACGCTTATCTTCGGAAGTTGGAAAATGGTGTTTTTTGCAACTTTGATTTCGGCGATACTTTCTCAATTTTCTCAGCCATCAGGCATGAAGCTATTTAAAATGCATTTGCCAGAAAGTCAAATTCAGACAGGGATGTCAGTTTATCAGACAGTTTTCGCAGTATTTATGGTTTTAGGTCCGATTCTCGGTACATTTGCCTTCCAATCATTCGGGATCAATATCTCGATTGCTATAACTGGCCTCGCGTTTTTATTTTCAGCTGGTGCACTAGCTTTCCTTCCAAAAGATCGCAAACTTGATGAACAAAAGGCCAAAACAACATTGTGGCAGGAAATGAAAAGCGGAGTGAGCTACGTGTTGCGAAAAAAAGAACTGAGTCTGCTTGGTTTATGTTTTCTGGCAGCCGGGCTCGGACTGGGTTTCATTCAGCCGCTCTCGATATTCCTTGTTACCGAACAACTGGGTCTGCCTAAGGAAAATCTTCAATGGTTATTTATGTTGAATGGGATTGGGATGATTTTAGGCGGAGCAGGAGTGATGATTTTTGCCAAAAAGGTGGCACCTCAGAGATTATTAGCATTTGGAATGCTTGTGAATGCCATTGGAATAGCGGTAATGGGGCTGTCAACAAACCTTTGGATTACACTTACTGCCGAGTTCTTTAATGGGCTGATGCTGCCTTGTATTCAAATTGGGATTAATACATTGATATTGCAGAGGACCGAAGGCGAGTTCATTGGTAGAGTCAATGGAATCCTAAGCCCATTGTTCACTGGCTCCATGGTTTTGACTATGAGTGCTGCTGGCGTGTTGAAAGAGCAATTTTCACTCGTTTCCATATTTGAAACCGCGGCTTTCTTTTTTATACTAGGGATGTTTTTCATTTTGCCATTGTACAATCAAAAGGCCGAAACAAAACCCCTGGAAATTCAATCGTAAGTGTAGGTAATGAAAAAAGAATAGTAAACTTAGTGATTGACTTGGTTGGGGAAAACGAGGAGAAAATCTCAATTTAACATGAAGATATACCGGTTATATCCATATTATTTTTAAAGAAAAGCAGCCAATTCATGCTGCTTTTTTTTATTCATAAATGTACGGGCTTTTAGTAATGGCTTTAATCTATTTTGGCGGACTCAACCTGAAAAAAATTTTTACCAACAAACAAATTATATATTAACAATTATTTTTAGAGTACTTGTTAATACTAATAATGGCATGTTGTTAATTATGATTTATACAAAATATAGGGTGAATAGCTTAATTGAAAAAGGAGAAAAGTTAATGATCCTTAAAGACGTAATATATGAAGCAATAAACTGGGATTTGCCGAAGGACGTTGAAGATATATCCATTACAGGTGTCGCCGATAACTCAAAAGAAATAAAAAATGGATACCTTTTTGTTGCCGTTAACGGATATAAGGAGGATGGCCATAATTACATTAAAGATGCAATTCGTCAAGGCGCTTCGGTTGTGATTGGCGATCGCGACATAAAGGGATTGGATGTTCCTTATCTACGAGTGGAGAACAGCAGAAAGGCATTAGGTGTAATCACGAAAAGGTTTTATGGAGATCCCAGCAATCATCTACAAAATAAAGACCAAGTGGATATTATCAGTTATTTTGATCAATAGTTTGATCCTAACGAATGCTTTTATTAAGTATAAAGGGATAATAGGGCGTCCATTCCAAGATAAAGCCAATTTGATTGGTTATCGCTATAGCAAATATTACCATTGTAAGATATAAGGAATTCAGGTAATATAACAATACAAGCTGTACTGTTCGTAATGATATTTAAGTTTTAACCTTTAAGCTGTAATAGGGAGTTTTATATTGAAACAGGAATGTTATGCCTCGTCACTGACTTGGACAACAGGATTGTTTCTGCAAACACCCACTTTGAGGAGTGGTGGTTTAAAACTTTCTTACTGAATACGGCAATGACGGCTTCTATCTTTAAAACCGGTCTCGTCTGAGGCCGGTTTTTTTGCGTTATTCAGAGCAACGTACGAGAGGAATATATGTACAACTTTTAGCTTGAAAAAAAGAACAGGAAATTTCCAACCTATATTGTTCTAGTATAATATATTACCATCCATCTTACCTACTTTGAAAAAAGCTCCATTGCTCACAGTTTAGGCTTCTTGCATGTTTTGGAGTCATTTACTCTTGCTTTGTATACCGGTTGGCATAGCTTGAAGCAACGAAAGCGTTGGGTTTAATTTTAGGTTCCACTCCCATGGATTCCATCCTGGCTACCATTTCTTTAACAAACTCACTGGTTTTGTTCCGCTTTCCAATCCCGATATCAATATGCCCTTCCATGATGAACGTTGCCCCTTGATATACAGCAGGCAGGACAATATCGATTAGCTGATTTTTTCTTTCTTCCGTAAACATGGATACGATCTCCTCAGTTAACGACAATTCATGGGAAATACGTTCATGTAATTGCATCATCCTTCTAGGAATCATCACTTTTCTAATACAGCCCCATACACCATTCCCGACCTGACGTATCACGATGCCTGTAATGAACACTGTATGTTTTTTATGTACTTGCGAATCTGTACCAACCATTAATCGATAGTCACCGGAAGGATTTAATTTCATGAATTCTACAATATGAACGAATACCTCTTCAAAAGACATGTCTTTTTCCTGAAGATTTTGAAATGGATTATTATGAATTGGATATTGCCTCATATTATTGCACCCAACCTTTCCCCGGCTATAATCTGATTATTAAATCACTACATGCCGCTCATAACACATCTTATGAAGGAGTTCTTCGTTTCGTGCCGCGGGAAGATTACGCCCTCTAATGAAGAATAGTAATCGTCTGAAGGTAAATCAAGAATCAACACTTATTATTATGCTTATGAAAATGAAAAAATAAAACTTGATAGAACTTCTCTTCAAACTTATTGATACCTTATACATTATGCTATTTCTCGGAATGGGCAAATGGGCTGTCTTTCAGTTAGTAAGAAATTGGTTTCATTACAGGAATTGCGGGAGCTGTCTGAGGTTGGCGGATTCTTGGTTCCAAATATACTCGGAACGCTAAAACAGATAACATATGCTACAGGATATTTAGTATTTTCCGCAATTAGAATCGTAGCGTTCCTGATTCTGGTTCTAGCTCAGCTTCATGGAGAAAAACTGGGTACTTGGAAAGAATTAAAACTATGTTTACTTTTTCGGAATACATGTCTTTCACCAAGTCATAAATGATAGAAAAATTAATGACGGCCTCCATTTTACGAACCAAATGGTTTGCGGGCACCAATTGATCTATCGTAATCATTTCAAGTTGATCTTGCTGAATAGAATAATGTTTAGAAGCCATCCTTATCACTCCATGTTTTTATCCTTCTATTTTAAAACAAAGTTGATTGGAACGGGTGTGCGGGACTCTTGCGGGAAAAGCATGCCCAAGGGAGGCCCCACAGGCACAAAGGGCGCCAAGAGTGGAGCGCCCGCGGAAAACGAGTGCCCTACGTTCCAATCAACGTTCACAAACCCTTAAAATGACTATAGACAAACTCAATTATTTATCGATCGAGTTTGTCTACTGTCTGCTGGATAGTCTCTTATAGGACTATCCATTTTTTTCTTTGAGGAGCTATGAACATATTCCCCCGACGAATTAAATTGATAAATATTACCAAAACAAATATAATTTCTAGTAAAGGAGTGACTTTATTTAACAATGGATGTAAGCGATCTCAACCAGGGATTTTTAAGAATAAATAGGGGAAAGGTTGGCGTTTTTATGAACAAATTATCTGTTGGCGTTTTTACCTTTATGCTGTATTTTGTTCCTTTAAGTACTTCACCTGGATTAGCAGAAGTAAAACCAGATTACAAGCTATATGTAATGGCCCCATTGGGTGAAATAACAGATTGGGAGGCATTTGAAGCACAGTTAATTCAGTTGAAGGAAAATGGAGTATATGCAATAACGACAGATATCTGGTGGGGGTTAGTCGAGAGTAAAAAAGATAATCAGTTTGATTGGTCCTATTATAAAAAATATGCGGAAACAGTGGAAGCATCCGGTTTAAAATGGGTGCCCATTCTGTCTACACATCAATGCGGCGGTAATGTGGGGGATGATTGTAACTATCCCATCCCGAGTTGGCTCTGGAATAAGGACACTCTAGATAACATGGCATTCAAGAGTGAAAGTGGTTTCTGGAATAAGGAAGTACTTGCTCCTTGGTGGGAAGGTACAGCAGATCAGTACAACGAATTGTATAAATCCTTTGCAAAGAACTTTGCTGATAAGAAGGACCTAATAGCTAAAATATATCTAAGTGCAGGACCAGCTGGGGAACTAAGATATCCCTCCTATCAAAATGCTGATGGCTGGGATTATCCTGAAAGGGGACAGCTTCAAGTTTATACAGAAGGAGCGAAAAGGGATTTCAGACTTACCTTGAGAGAAAAATATTCAACGATAAAAAAATTAAATGCTGCCTGGGGTGAATCATATAAAAACTGGAATGAGATTCAGCCACCTGGAAACGGGGATGAATTTTTCACCAAGGGCGGAGCAATCGATACACAATTTGGATACGACTTTATGCAATGGTATCAAGGAGCACTCGAAAAACATCTTGCAAAAATCTCTAAATTTGCCCATAAACATTTTGATAAAGTCTTTGGCGTGCCAATTGGAGCTAAAATCTCAGGAGTCCATTGGAAAATGAATGATCCAGTACTACCGCATTCAGCAGAGTATAGTGCCGGGTACTATAACTACTCCCAATTATTGAATCAATTTAAGAAATCGAATATGGCCCTCACGTTCACCTGTTTGGAAATGGGAGACCAAGACGCACATACTGCACCATCATATAGCGCTCCTAAAACGTTGGTGACACATATTGCCTCTTTAGCTAATGAAAAAGGAATTTCTTTAAACGGAGAAAACGCACTCCCGCTAATCAATAATGAATCGGGCTTTGACAATATAGCAGAAATGGTTTTTAACCATGGTTTTGAGGGATTTACCTTGCTGAGGATGTCCTATTTATTCGACGATGAAGGAAACCCCACAAATGAGTTCAGGATGATGAAGGATAAATTGGAAGGCAAGTCGATTCCAGTTACATTCACAGTTGAAAATGTACCTGTCACACAGGGAGTTTACTTAATAGGGGATAGAGGGGAAATCGGCAGATGGAATGTTGAAGATTACGAATATAAACTCACACAAAACAAAGAAGGGAACTGGAGTGGAACTTTCCGTTTAGCAGCAGATCGACTCTATGAATTCAAGTTCGTCATGAAAGATGAAAATGGCAATATTACTTGGCAAAAAGGGGAAAATAATAATTATAAAACACCTTTAAATGGTAAAGGAAACTATAAAACTTCATGGTAGGTTAAGTAAGTATGACTAACTGAGCAAGTCTTTTGGAAATAATATTATTGAAAGTCCATCACAAATTAAGGTCAAAATACAATCCTGAAGCCAAGTACTTTTAATATACGTACTGACCGCAATATTGGGGAAATATTATTTTAAGACTTAAATGACCTGTACTTACATTAAATAGACATGTGGCCTATTTAGAACAAAACATCTAGAAAGGGAGGAATTGAATTAAATGAAGTCAAGGATTACATGGTCAGGGGAAATGGCCTTTTCTGGCACAACTCCGTCGGGACATGAAATAAAGATGGATGCTGCCGAAGACGTAGGAGGAAAGAATAGTGGAGCAAGACCCACAGAGTTACTTTTACATTCTCTTGCCGGGTGCACAGGTATTGATATTGTAATGATTTTAAAAAAAATGCGATTTGAAACAAAGGCCTTTCAAATAGAGATAGAAGGGGAACGATCAGAAAACCACCCTAAGCGGTTTACCGATTTTCATATCCACTATTTATTGGAGGGTGATCTGCCTGAAGATAAAGTGGTCCGTGCGATTCAACTATCGAAAAATACGTACTGTTCAGTATATCACTCATTAAATGCCAACATAAAAATGAGCTATTCGATAAATGGCGTTAAAGGAAAACAAAACTTATAATGTTTTATTTAGGCTCTTTTCGTAAAGATTGTTGTTTTTAAAACGAAACTATTTAAGGTTGATTGGAGCGGAAGTGCGA
>NZ_JAWRYN010001307.1:0-246 GCF_046534585.1 Peribacillus sp. SIMBA_075
GCTTGTTCGATATGTGTCTCCCGCCTCTATTGGTACGGCAGGGAAGTATATTACTACGGAAACAGCGAAAGCAGCATTAGCAGTAAAAAAGCCTTACATCTCCAAACCGTACCTAACTGTTAACACCAAACGTCTCATCGTACTGATCAGCGAGCCCATATTCGATAAAGACGGAATCTACAGGGGGGTTATCGCAGGAACAATCTATCTGCATGAGAACAACATATTAAATACGATCTTTGGGAG
>NZ_JAWRYN010001308.1:0-246 GCF_046534585.1 Peribacillus sp. SIMBA_075
ATTTTATTTAAACGTGTTTTTCAAGAGTAAATAAAACGGCCCCAAATGCAGTGACCTCAGAAGCCGCACACTCAAAAGAGACATTGCTATTAGTAAGCTTGATTTTTCCACCTGGTAAGCGCGCAATATCGTAAACGTCAAAAGAGTTATCGATATTTACGAACCAGCGACCATTAGCGATATTTTTCGCCTCAGTGTTAACCAGCCAGGAATGTCCTACGCCATCGATAAACACTAAAGAATTTT
>NZ_JAWRYN010001309.1:0-246 GCF_046534585.1 Peribacillus sp. SIMBA_075
TTCTTTTGCAATACGCATTAATCCTGTTTCAAATTCATCTATATCAAGACGATTATTTACTCCTTGTACAACTAAACCACGTGCTGCTCCTGCTTCAAATGGAATAGTCGCCTTATAATATTCATCCGAAATAGCGTACTTCGGAACGATTGCTTGTTCTTTTGCTTTCCCCGATTTCTCAACCACTTTTTCATCTTTATCGGCACCTGCACTACACCCACTTACGAGTAGGCCCAGGCTTAATAC
>NZ_JAWRYN010001310.1:0-246 GCF_046534585.1 Peribacillus sp. SIMBA_075
GGTAAAACAAGATGGTTAAAATGAGAATCGTCCAGCCGAGTCCCTTCCTTTCTGTCTTGATCAAGTAAATACCAAGAACGATTGTACTAAATAGCACGCCTAAAATGGCCCACAGCCATTTGTCTTTGCCATGCTTTGGCGCATCAAACCATAAATAAATGGCAACAGCAAGTGATACGAATAAACCCGTAATTCTCAAGATCAAACTCCCCCTTATGTACACGCGTGCTCTCTATTATGCATTTG
>NZ_JAWRYN010001311.1:0-246 GCF_046534585.1 Peribacillus sp. SIMBA_075
TGAGCGTGAAGGAAAAGGTGTTCTTCTCTATATGAGACAAGAAGGACGAGGCATTGGCCTTCTGAATAAGCTTCGCGCTTATAAGTTACAAGAAGAAGGGTTAGATACTGTAGAAGCAAATGAAAAACTTGGGTTCTCAGCTGATCTTCGTGATTACGGTATTGGCGCTCAAATTTTAAAAGATTTAGGCTTACAAAGTTTACGATTATTAACGAATAATCCACGAAAAATTGCTGGCTTACAAGG
>NZ_JAWRYN010001312.1:0-246 GCF_046534585.1 Peribacillus sp. SIMBA_075
GAGATAGGTGGAACATGTGATTGAATTCAAAGGGGTTTCGAAACGTTTCAAGGACTTTGCCATTCAGGGTCTTGATTTGCAAGTGAAGAAAGGCTTTGTCACAGGGTTTATTGGGGAAAATGGTGCCGGTAAGTCGACCACCATCAAAATCATCATGAACTTGTTAAAACCGGATGCGGGTGAGGTGAAGATTTTTGGGCTAGATTATCACACGCATGAAAAAGAGATAAAGGAACGGATCGGGTT
>NZ_JAWRYN010000158.1:0-406 GCF_046534585.1 Peribacillus sp. SIMBA_075
GTCCGCGTCGAGGTCGCGGTTGTAGAGCGGGAGGCCGCCGATCGGGATCTCGGTGAAGACCAGTTCGGAGGGAGCCAGCCGGATCAGCGCCCGCGAGAGCGTGCGGTTGACCGACTGGGCCGAGAGGCTGCCCACGAAGTAGCCGACGGAGTAGGGAGGTTGGAGCTGGTTGATCGTCGCCATGGGGCCCATGCTGCCCCCGCCCCGCCATCCCGTGAAGCCCCTTAAGCCGCCCCCGGGGACCGGAATAGGGCATCCTCCCGATGCTGGCGGGGGGCCTTAGCGAGAAGGCTGTAGTCATCGCCGATGCGGACGCACGGCGAGCAGGAGGGGAGCAGGATCATGCTGCTGGACGAGTTCGTGGACTTCCGGATCCGGGCCGGAGAGGCATCGCGCCGGGAGATCG
>NZ_JAWRYN010001313.1:0-246 GCF_046534585.1 Peribacillus sp. SIMBA_075
TGACTCTAGATACGGCTTGCAGGCTGGAGTCTATACCAATAACCTGGGTTTGGCTCTCTATGCGGCAGACGAGTTGCAGGTAGGCGGAGTGCTGATTAATGACATTCCAACCTTCCGGGTAGACCATATGCCGTATGGTGGTGTAAAAGAGAGTGGGATAGGCAGAGAAGGTGTCAAGTACGCCATAGAAGAAATGACGGAGCTGAAGCTGGTGATCGTCAAACGATGAGGAAAGAAAAAGAGTAG
>NZ_JAWRYN010001314.1:0-246 GCF_046534585.1 Peribacillus sp. SIMBA_075
GCGTCAGAAAAGGAAAGGGAGGTTCGCTTGGACGCTTGAACAGTACCCGACGCTAGCACTGTTTCCGAGATGTCTCCCCGTTTTACCGTTTCCGTCAAAAAAGCAGCCTGTGCGCTTTGCGGGGTCATCAAGGTCTTATATCCAAACACGCCACCCCCGCCAATCAGTACAACAGCCAGGCATGCCAAAATGATTTTCTTTTTTTTGCTTTTTGATTTTGAAAGAAATGATTGCTTCTTTTCTGTT
>NZ_JAWRYN010001315.1:0-246 GCF_046534585.1 Peribacillus sp. SIMBA_075
GAACGGTCTCTTGCGATTGTCTTTATCAGCATGACTGCCGTCTTCCTGGGTATCTTAATTTTGAGCTATACAGAAAACGCACCGTTTGAATGGATTGTGTTTGAAGCGTTCTCCGCTTTCGGGACCGTCGGCTTATCGATGGGCTTGACTGGCGAACTTTCCGTTTTCGGGAAAATTGTCATCATGGTTTTAATGTTTGTCGGCCGCGTCGGCCCTGTCACCTTGGCATTTGCCTTAGCACGCCAG
>NZ_JAWRYN010001316.1:0-246 GCF_046534585.1 Peribacillus sp. SIMBA_075
GGATTCTTGCGTTTGTTCTGCAAATCGGTGGAATCGGAATTATGACCCTCGGCACCTTCGTATGGATCGTTATGAGGAAAAGGATTGGCATTAAAGAAAGAAAACTCATTATGGCAGACCAAAACCAAAGCAATTTATCAGGAATTGTGAAACTAATGAAGCAGGTCTTATATTTAATTTTGCTGATTGAGTTTGTCGGCGGTTTGATTTTAAGTATGTATTTTCTCAAATATTACGACGTGCAAG
>NZ_JAWRYN010001317.1:0-246 GCF_046534585.1 Peribacillus sp. SIMBA_075
GGTTGTGACTGGCGCTAACAACAACAATGGACGTATCTCGATTCCGCAGCTGGATGAGCTTATTTTGAAAGCTCGCGGAGAACTGGATGAGGCAAAACGTAAGGCACTGTACGACGAAGCAGCAAAACTTCTGCAAGACGAAGCTGGCTATGCATACATGTACCACCAATACGTATTGCTCGGTATGAACAAAAAAGTAACCGGATTTACTTTCGTACCGGATGGTATTGTCCGTACTGCAACTTT
>NZ_JAWRYN010000159.1:0-405 GCF_046534585.1 Peribacillus sp. SIMBA_075
GTGTAGAAGAAATATCCCACACCGGCATCTCGACAAATGTCACGACTTCATCGTTATTGCCTTTGTCCAGCTCAGCTCCCGGCCGAGCCAGACCAATAAAGTGTATCATACGAATCAGTTCTTTGTACTGGTACCATTCGGAAAGAATCTGCACCATGTCTCCCCCAATAATAAAGGAGAATCGGTAATTTGGGTACTGTGAGACAAGCTCTACGATCGTGTCATAGGTGTAGGAAGGACCTTCACGCCTAAGCTCTATATCCGTTACAAAAAACGATTCATGATCAGCCACCGCAAGCTCTACCATTTGCAAGCGATGCTTCGCAAGCGTTAGGCTGTTCCGTTTTTTATGGGGAGGAACATGGGTAGGCATAAACCACACCTCGTCCAATCCTGCCTGTTCAC
>NZ_JAWRYN010001318.1:0-246 GCF_046534585.1 Peribacillus sp. SIMBA_075
CTTTGTTTGTCCTTCAAATTGTGGATTTGGATGCTTAATTGACACGATTGCTGTTAAGCCTTCACGAACATCCTCACCAGTTAAATTACTATCCGCATCTTTTAAAATATTATTTTTACGACCATAATCGTTAATTACACGTGTTAGAGCAGTCTTAAAACCTACCTCATGTGTACCGCCTTCATACGTATGAATATTATTTGTAAATGAATAAATATGATTTGTATAGCCTTCGTTATATTGAAG
>NZ_JAWRYN010001319.1:0-246 GCF_046534585.1 Peribacillus sp. SIMBA_075
CCTTTAAACTCCTCTTATCATTATTAATCTTGGATGGAATACCATTTTTGAATGTTATATCTAGGTATAGGGTTTCTTTTTCTTCTATTTTATTTGTCCAATCAAATACGTTATCTCTAATTTCTAACTCAATATACTCTAAAGTATCATTCTCTATAACTCTGCACCATAAGTTCTCGTCAATAGAATATTTAGATGAAGTAGGGAAATCGATACCTAATTCTTTCTTCAATATCATCGCTTTAT
>NZ_JAWRYN010001320.1:0-246 GCF_046534585.1 Peribacillus sp. SIMBA_075
TGTTGGTATAGCCAGTGGGATTTTATAAAAGAAAAGTAAAGTCGATTCAGTGTATCTTAAAATCTAAACAGACAGTTTGATTTTGAGATACACTTTTTATTTTAAATAAAACAGCAAACCTTATGCGGACTTCTAATGCTATATGAAAGAGTATTATAGATTAGAATAAAATAAAAGCCACAAAACATGAAGCTTCTAGGTTATGAAAAAATGCACCCAAATTATTGGATGCACTTTTTCATAACC
>NZ_JAWRYN010001321.1:0-246 GCF_046534585.1 Peribacillus sp. SIMBA_075
GATCGTGTCACCGACCTTCGCACCATTCTGATCCGCTGCCGGGGAAACCGTCGCGGTCTTCGCGAGAGAGACAGTCGGCGGCACGCAGACCGAGCTCGGGAGGATCTGAGCCAGAAAACCCTCGTTTGCCGGGGCGCTCTTGACCTGGACAACGATCGAGTTCGGGCCGGTCTGCCAGTCATGGTTCAGAGTGGTCGTCGGCTGCGGGTTGGCGAGCTTGTATCCGGCGAAGTAGTACGAGCCACT
>NZ_JAWRYN010001322.1:0-246 GCF_046534585.1 Peribacillus sp. SIMBA_075
TGAAATTGGCAGATCAGATATGTTCTGATCCATGCGGGTTGTGCATGCAACCGCATACTTCATCAATGTCCGCAGACACCGGCAATGCTTCCGGTTGGCTTCCACGACCTTTCATAGGGATAATGCGTTTCGTATGACAATACAAGCGCGATTTGTTATCGCCCTATTTAGCGCGCAGGTAAAGTCGGCAGCTGAGGGCGAGATGGGTAAGAACAGTCCAATCCATAGCGGCGGCAAGCCGACGAT
>NZ_JAWRYN010001323.1:0-246 GCF_046534585.1 Peribacillus sp. SIMBA_075
GGTGTTCTTAAATCATGTGATACATTTGTAATCAATTCACTTTTTTGCTTCTCTATTTGTTTTTCCTTTTCTATATTAGCCAAAAGCTTTTCTGCCATTTGATTAATATTAGAAGTTAATAAACCTATTTCATCTTGACCTGCCTGTTTGATTTTATATTGTAAATTACCTTTCGAAAACTCCCTTACTCCTTCTGCCATCGCTTCAATCTGATTCATCTTCCTTTTCGTTATATAAAAGAAAGAT
>NZ_JAWRYN010001324.1:0-246 GCF_046534585.1 Peribacillus sp. SIMBA_075
CCCATTTTCCACACGCGCTTGGAACTCTGCCAGCGAAACTTCAGGAATCTCGATCGTCTCGCTCACTTCATTTACACCGTCTTTGCGCAAATAATGAAGCAAAACGTCTCCTTCTGTTTCTGTGCCGATGTATTCGTGGCCTGAGCTTTTCGCCCATGCTTGTAAATCGGCTGTAGAGCCTTTATCGGTCGCCTGGATTTCCAGCACATCGCCGGAAGCCAGGTCTTTCATCGCTTTTTTCGTTTT
>NZ_JAWRYN010001325.1:0-246 GCF_046534585.1 Peribacillus sp. SIMBA_075
CTTCGGTGGTCGAAACAGCTTTTCGAAAACAGACCCGGATGCGACCTTTATGCGAATGAAAGATGATCACATGAAAAATGGTCAATTGAAAGCAGCTTATAACGTACAAATGGCCACAGAAAATCAGTTCATTCTTTATTATTCGATGCATCAGCGACCAACGGACACGCGCTGTTTCCTTCCGCATCTGGAGAAACTAGCGGCTTCCAGCCTCCCTATGCCGAAGATGATCATCGCCGATGCGGG
>NZ_JAWRYN010001326.1:0-246 GCF_046534585.1 Peribacillus sp. SIMBA_075
CGTTGGTGCGATGCAGCACGTGGTTGCGCACGCCGCTGGCGCGCCGGACGGGCGGAAACCCCGCAAATACCGGGTATCCGCTCATTTGTGGTAGCGCTATCACTAACACGTCGTGGCGGCGTCCTGCTACTGCCCAAGGCAAGGACCGGCAGATTCCGCATGCGTTCGCGCCATGCCAGTGTTACCCGTGCCAAGTGCGCGACGACGACGACCCGCGGGCATTGCCGGAAATGCTGCCGTGCAGCG
>NZ_JAWRYN010001327.1:0-246 GCF_046534585.1 Peribacillus sp. SIMBA_075
GTTCCACGTGGGCGTTCGGGTTGTCCCGGCGGAATGCCTCGGCTCCCGGCGGAATAAAGAACGGGTCGTTGCTTCCCCAGATGACCAGCGTGGGGGGCTGTTCCTGGCGCATGAACTGCTGGAAGGCTGGATACAGCGTGAGGTTGTGCTGATAATCGTGGAAGAGCTGCAGTTGGATCTCGTCGTTTCCAGGACGCTGCAGCAGCGCATGGTCCAGCGTGTACGTTTCCGGGGCAATGAGAGCGG
>NZ_JAWRYN010001328.1:0-246 GCF_046534585.1 Peribacillus sp. SIMBA_075
ATTTTTGTTCTCAACTCATTTTTAGCAAAAAGAACCAAGAAAATAAAAGCACTACACAAGGCAATTTTCCCAGTTTCCATTGGGCCACGATATGCATTGGTATAAACAGAGCCCGAAACTTTATAATGTGAATACCAGATGATATTTATGATTCCCAAAAGACATAATGAGATGAAAATTAACAAAGTAGGATTATTAGTTATTGTTTTTTTTGGTGTCATTAGAAAATACAATGCAGATATAATT
>NZ_JAWRYN010001329.1:0-246 GCF_046534585.1 Peribacillus sp. SIMBA_075
CTCCTTACACTTATGACTTATTCAACTGACCCAAATACAAATGTTACTGATTTTGCTCCTTATATTGAAAAAGAACATAAAGTTCATGAGACTGGAAGCTATATGGATCATGTCAACTTTAGGTTAACTGAAAATCCTTTCGCATATATAGGCATTGACGGTTTCTTCGGATTAACCTTTATAACACTTTTCACACTCATTTTCCTATCTCCACTCTTCTTAATCGGTATGTACGTAGGAAAAAAA
>NZ_JAWRYN010001330.1:0-246 GCF_046534585.1 Peribacillus sp. SIMBA_075
CCAAGACTTGTACCCTATGAGTCTCTGTTCTCGCTACGTCTCGGGCTTTTTTTCGCGCAAATTCTGTGCTTCTCTCAATTCGCTTGGCTATTTTGCTATAATCCTCACCCGCTTGAATGCCTTGAGCAATGGAAATTTCAATCTGCCGGACATAATCATCACGGTGACGCTTATATAAGGCTGAAAGAGTCAATTCAGCTATCGGGTTTAATATTGCCTGCTGAATCATCGCAGTTGTTGGCAACG
>NZ_JAWRYN010001331.1:0-246 GCF_046534585.1 Peribacillus sp. SIMBA_075
GACCCAGGCGCTGGCCGCCGAGTACGGCCCGCAGGGCGTGCGGGTCAACGCCGTGCTTCCCGGCGCGGTCGACACCGACATGTACCGCGAGCACAACAGCTCGGCCGAGTCGCAGACCTTCGTCACCGGCCTGCACGCGCTCAAGCGGGTGGCTACCCCCGAGGAGCTGGCGCGCTCGGTGCTGTTCCTGGCCTCGGATGATTCCTCGTTCGTGACCGGTACCGCCTCGCTGGTGGATGGCGGCGT
>NZ_JAWRYN010001332.1:0-246 GCF_046534585.1 Peribacillus sp. SIMBA_075
CTTTATATAGAGGGATTAGAGTAGTTTCTCTTAGAATGCCTATGATAGAATATATAAGGTGAAAGAGAGCGATTACAGATGTCAATGATAATAATGGATAATCAATAGAATGAATCAAAGAAAATAATGTGACGGAGCGTGAGAATCTTGAATGAAGTTGTACAAGTTCCTGTTACGGATGTAAAGGGAATCGGAGGAGAAACATCTGAGTTGTTACACGAGATGGGAATTTATACAGTTTCTCAT
>NZ_JAWRYN010001333.1:0-246 GCF_046534585.1 Peribacillus sp. SIMBA_075
GTGACATCTGCCCTCTATAGTGGAATAAGCATGAAGTCACACACACCTAACGAAATATCCATTTTGGGGAGGAGTACTAATTGTCAGTCAGTAGCAAGCTGTTGGACGAGTCTGGCAGTAAACATGAAAACAACAGACTGAGAAATAATGCGGTTGCAGGCAAATCGACGGGGCGTCTTGTGGCGCTTGATGCAGCGCGGGGTTTGGCAGTCATAGGGATGTATTTGCAGCACTTCGGGCAAAACG
>NZ_JAWRYN010000160.1:0-404 GCF_046534585.1 Peribacillus sp. SIMBA_075
CTTCAAAATCGATGTCTGCGTCTTTGATGCCAAATGACTCTCCTGTATTTTCCAACGACCATTGCTCATCGTAATAGATGTCTTCGCTATGCAGCGAGTAGCGTTGGACCGCTTCCACAAATTCGACTTCCGGCAGATCTTCAAGCTGGCTTAATGTTTTGTCGGCAGAAGCAGCAGACATGCCGGCCTTCAAATCCACTACGTAAAACTGGTCGAATTTCGGTGTAGCTGCGTCAAATTCAGAAACCGATTGGACACCGGCCGCTGAAGCTTTTGTTTTATTAAATGTTGCGCCTTCTTTCACTTTAACGATGACTTTGTTTGCTGATGCATCTTTAATCATGTAATCAGTCGGCAGCATCACCGACATGACGGTGCGCCCTGTCAGTTTAGTGATTCCCACT
>NZ_JAWRYN010001334.1:0-246 GCF_046534585.1 Peribacillus sp. SIMBA_075
ATGTGAAATATATCGCAGAGCAAATTGCCGAATTACGAGAAATCAGCTTTGAAGAGCTTGCTGAATTGACAACAGAAAATGCGAAAAAAGTTTTCCGTATAAACTGACAGTATATGATGTCAAATCTTGTTTAAGCCTGTCCAATTGTGAAACATAACGAAAAAGTTCTACACGTTTGCTGTTCCTCATAGGATAAGTTGTCGATAAGTCTTTCTTCCCTTCCTTCCATAAATCTCCCATAATAGG
>NZ_JAWRYN010001335.1:0-246 GCF_046534585.1 Peribacillus sp. SIMBA_075
TCAGCGAATCCGACGTGCACGCTCGCCACCCTGAAGTCGTCGTCGACCACCAGAACGGTCAGGGGTGCGGCGTTCATCGGCGGGCCTCCGCCGTCGGGGCCGGTGTGCGCGGCAGCACGACTTCGAAGGTGGCGCCGCCCTCGCCCGAGATGGTCACGGTGCCGCCGAGCTTCGTCACGGTCGAGTGGACGAGCGACAGCCCGAGCCCGCTGTGCCGCACGAGCGTGCCCCGCTTGGTCGTGAAGC
>NZ_JAWRYN010001336.1:0-245 GCF_046534585.1 Peribacillus sp. SIMBA_075
TATCTACACAGGGATTTTTCGTTGTGCAATCGGATTAGATTGTTGAAAAAGAGATACAACAAATTATATAATTTGTTGTAAACTGTATGCAAACTATTATTGAAAAGATTTAAATGATTATAAGGAAACGTAATTCGGAGGACTAATATGACAGAGAATAAAAATAAGTTATCTGTAGAACAACGCGAAGAACTATTAAAAGTATTACAAGCTCGTTTTGAGAAAAACATGAACCGCCATGAAGG
>NZ_JAWRYN010001337.1:0-245 GCF_046534585.1 Peribacillus sp. SIMBA_075
GTTAAAACCAGACCTAATCATCGCATCTAAAGTCCGCCACGAAGAAGTATACGAACAGCTATCGGCTATCGCACCGACGATTGCTCATGAAACCGTGTTCGTTTTCAAGGAAACGGTCGATATGATGGGGCAAGCATTACATAAAGAGGCTGAAGCCACACAAGTAATAGAGGATTGGGACGAGCGAGTCGTCGACTTCAAAGAAAAACTGCAAGCGGAAATGGGCGATGAGGCTCCAAAACATG
>NZ_JAWRYN010001338.1:0-245 GCF_046534585.1 Peribacillus sp. SIMBA_075
GTACTATTTGATCCAGTTGGTGCAGGAGCAACATCGTATCGAACAGAAGTTGCGAGACATATTCCGGCTGAAATTGATTTAGCGATTATTCGCGGAAATGCAGCTGAAATAGCGAACGTTATTAATGAGAGATGGGAAATTAAAGGGGTAGACGCCGGTGTTGGAAATGGCAATGTCGTAAGTATTGCAAGGCAGGCAGCGGATGAATTAAATACAGTAGCGGTGATTACTGGAAAAGAAGATGT
>NZ_JAWRYN010001339.1:0-245 GCF_046534585.1 Peribacillus sp. SIMBA_075
CCAAAGGCCTGCAGGACCTTCTTGGATAGGAAGTTTATGACCAAATATGGCTTGCAAGAGACCGGCAAAACCGAGAACAAATAATGTTCTTTGTACAAACGCGATAGCTTCAGCGCCATCAAGGCCGTAACTAGTTGCGACACTAATTGGTACAATAAGACTTCCAGCTAAAATAAATAGTGCCCATTGTAAGGCAGAAAGAAATAGCTTCATTATATCAACCTCTTTCATAGATTCCGTTTTCT
>NZ_JAWRYN010001340.1:0-245 GCF_046534585.1 Peribacillus sp. SIMBA_075
GTTTTTAAGCATCATCCTTTTCCCTAAGGTACAGCATGTAGTCGTGATTGCCCTAGTGACTGGTGTCATTTCCGCTTTGACAACGGGTTTCCCAGGCGGACAAATTCCAAATATGATTGATAAACCAGTGACAGCCTTTATCTTCCTAGCCCTTTTCTTATCTTGCCAGAAGATGAAGAACAAAATCGTGCTGACCGCTGTGCTAACAGCTATTGGAACCGCCGTATCCGGCGTGATTTTCCTAT
>NZ_JAWRYN010001341.1:0-245 GCF_046534585.1 Peribacillus sp. SIMBA_075
CGCCCATTTGATCACTAAAGCTGCGGGCATTTTGGTTTTGAATATCAGCGAGCTGTTTGAGCCCTTGCTGGATTTGTTTTTGGCTTGTCGATTGCGCTTTGATCAAGAGGTCCTTTTGTTTGTCTTGATACTGCTGGTATTGATCGACTACTTTCACAAAGTCCTTTAACTGGTTCTTTGCTTCTTCTGTTGTACTCAAACCGTCTTTATACTGTTTTTGTGAATCGGCCATCGCATTTTTTAAT
>NZ_JAWRYN010001342.1:0-245 GCF_046534585.1 Peribacillus sp. SIMBA_075
GTGTTCGCGATATGAATAAGTGAAAAGGTAATTTTTTAGTAAGGTGTTTTCAAAAAGTCATTGATGTAATGTCGTCTATTTCTGGAGGGCTGGCTGGTGACCTTATCTAGCTGTGCCCTTTGTCATATTTTACATCAATTATTTCCTGGAGGTTCAGATCAATGAATTTATTTGATATAGTTCAACGTAACATACGGCGTAATTTTAAAGAGTATATACTTTATTTTGTATCGTTAGCTTCCAGT
>NZ_JAWRYN010001343.1:0-245 GCF_046534585.1 Peribacillus sp. SIMBA_075
CTCCTTCATGTTGTCTCGTATAAAGTGTACTAAACAAAAGGCTATTATACAACATTTCACGTTCAATTTTATTTTTTTAAACAAAATTCCTCACTTTTACCGGATTGAGCCACCCGTGCTTCTTTGATCCAAAGTCCATGGCAAGGAAGCAAGGACTGATTTTTCTCAGCACTTCAAAAAACACCGCTTCTGCCTCATAACTACCTGTGGCAGACATTTGAATATAACGATCTTTGATGATGAAT
>NZ_JAWRYN010000161.1:0-402 GCF_046534585.1 Peribacillus sp. SIMBA_075
ATTTCATGGCATTGCAGCAGCGCGGCGATCTCGCCGTTCTGCGGGTGCCCGAATTTGTTCCTCCGGACTCGCAGTTGAACTGCTCGGTCGCTGGTGGGTACCGATGGGAGCCGCCGACACTGGTCGTGACGGAGTCGATGTCTCGCCGTCGTCAACAGTTCACGCTTCTGCACGAACTCGGCCACCACATCCAGAAGACTGACATCGAACTGGGAACCAGGGTTGTCGAGCACCGCGAACCAGAGGCGTTTGAGGACGCCTGCTGTGACGCGTTCGCGGCCCAGGTGCTGTTGCCCGACGACCTTGTAGATGGACATATTTCTAGTCGAGGGCCAACAGTGGGCGCGGCGACGGACCTGTTCGAAGCGTCAAATGCGTCGCGAGCGGCTATTTGCGTGCGGC
>NZ_JAWRYN010001344.1:0-245 GCF_046534585.1 Peribacillus sp. SIMBA_075
GCTCAGATTTGTCCGCTACGCGGACGACTGTAATGTCTACGTTTCTTCAAAGAAGGCTGGCGAACGGGTAATGGCATCTATTTCCTGGTTCATCGAGAATAAATTAAAACTTAAGGTGAACATTGAGAAAAGTGCAGTAGACCGGCCATGGAAACGAAAATTTTTAGGGTTTAGCTTTACCCACCAGTCTGATCCAAAGATTCGAATCGCGAAAGAAAGCATGAAGAAGGTAAAACAACGAATTC
>NZ_JAWRYN010001345.1:0-245 GCF_046534585.1 Peribacillus sp. SIMBA_075
CATGGGGACAATTGCTGAAAAAGTTGGTATCAAAAGAAGAACCGTGCAGCAATACATCGAAAGAGCTTGAAAGAAAATAAAATTAAGGTTTGAGTGAAACTCTTGGAAAGCAAGAAACGTAATAAAATATAAATAAAGAGGGGGAGGTTGGACAAAATAAATATTGATTATTATGAAGCTTTAATGCCAGGAGTAATTGATGGTTTTTCTGCAGTAGTAACTGTACTTTTGCCATTAATTTTATG
>NZ_JAWRYN010001346.1:0-245 GCF_046534585.1 Peribacillus sp. SIMBA_075
GGATTCGTTGCGTTAATTGCGATGATTAATGGAATTTTCACAGCGGTCATTGGCGTTTCTTTCCAAGATGTACTTGGATATGTTTTTGCTCCATTTGCTTTCCTAGTCGGTGTACCTTGGAGCGAAGCGGTACAAGCAGGAAGTATTATGGCAACCAAAATGGTGTCCAACGAATTTGTGGCGATGCTGGCGCTGTCTGGCGACGCTCTACATTTCACTGCACGTACAGAAGCCATCATCTCTGT
>NZ_JAWRYN010001347.1:0-245 GCF_046534585.1 Peribacillus sp. SIMBA_075
ACACCTTGGAATGTAAGGCAAGCATGCATCCGTTCTTTAGAACAAGGATATACGTCATATACAGCAAATGCAGGATTATTGGAACTGCGCCAAGAAATAGCAAAGTATCTAAAAAAACAATTTGCAGTATCTTATGATCCGAACGATGAAATCATTGTTACAGTTGGAGCGAGTCAGGCGTTAGATGTAGCGATGCGCGCCATTATAAATCCTGATGATGAAGTACTCATTATTGAACCAAGTTT
>NZ_JAWRYN010001348.1:0-245 GCF_046534585.1 Peribacillus sp. SIMBA_075
CCCCAAGTTAAATATACATCACTATGTTCCGCTGCAACTTCTTTACCTGCAGCAGACGATCCGCCAAAATAAATTGCTGGATACGGCGTTTGAACCGGAGGAAATACAACTTTACTATCCGTAACTTTAATATGCTTTCCTTCTAAAGAGATCATTTCACCTTGCAAGGTCGATTTCCAAACCTTTAAAAATTCATCGGCTGCTTCATATCTTTCATCATGTTCAAGATATAATCCATCGCCATG
>NZ_JAWRYN010001349.1:0-245 GCF_046534585.1 Peribacillus sp. SIMBA_075
GTGGTGGCCGCAGGGGTCGGCACCGTCGCCCTGCTCGGCACACGGTTCACCATGCGAGAGCTTCTACACGGAGCGGCTGGAGGCGCAGGGGCTGCAGGTTCTCGTCCCCCCGCCCGATGTCCAAGCCGAGCTGGACGGGATCATCTACTCGGAGCTCGTCCGCGGGGTCGTGACGGAGCCCTCCCGCGAGGCGTACCGACACGCGATGGCCGACCTCGTCCGGGACGGCGCCACCGGCGTGATCC
>NZ_JAWRYN010001350.1:0-245 GCF_046534585.1 Peribacillus sp. SIMBA_075
CATCAACTGAAGGTCGTATCGGGACTGAGTTTCCGAATCCACGAATTAATCGGGAAGCTGTTCACTTTTTACAACAGATATTAGCCAAACTACTAAACCAAAAATTAGCTTCATCTGTATCGTTTTCTTCTCCCTATACTTCTGCTTTCAAACGTATTCGTATTCTAAATTCAACTGCATTTCAACTACCTAATTCCTTTTCAAGCGTTTATCCAGGTGCTGTATGACTGCATCCTCCAGCACCT
>NZ_JAWRYN010000162.1:0-402 GCF_046534585.1 Peribacillus sp. SIMBA_075
GCCCAGGACAAGCTCAACTGTCTGCTAAGTAATTACTTGCACGTACGCAAGGAAATAGAAGGGTCTAACATTTAGCTGTTAGGCCCTTTTTTTTAACCTAAGCTAAAATAAAGAAAAGGGGTTGACCTATCCATGCGTTTGCGCGAAGAATTGCCTGATTTCCCTGGGATTACCGAATGGGTGAATGGACAGGTGACCAAAGCAGAATTGGCTGGTAGCCCGGTTTTGGTACACTTTTGGTCTGTAAGCTGCTACATGTGCAAGGAGTCCATGCCGAGCATCAACGAATGGCGTGACAAATATGCAGCAAACGGATTAAAAGTAATCGGTATTCACATGCCTCGTTCTGAAAAAGATACGGACATCGAAACGATCAAGCAAACGATTGCCGAGCACAACCTG
>NZ_JAWRYN010001351.1:0-245 GCF_046534585.1 Peribacillus sp. SIMBA_075
CTCACGGATAGAGAACTTAGTACCTTCTTCAAGAGCGATTGGTGAGATAAGCTCAACATCCATTTCGATGTTATCGCCAGGCATAACCATTTCTACTCCTTCAGGAAGGTTACAAACGCCAGTTACGTCAGTTGTACGGAAGTAGAACTGCGGACGGTAGTTTGTGAAGAATGGAGTGTGACGTCCACCCTCTTCTTTTGAAAGAACATAAACTTCCGCTTTGAAAGTTGTATGTCGAGTGATTG
>NZ_JAWRYN010001352.1:0-245 GCF_046534585.1 Peribacillus sp. SIMBA_075
GTCAGCGTTTCAAGGTGCCCGGCACCGAATCGACGGCAGAGGATGGACGGTCAACAGGAGGCGGCCGGCCATAAAGTTCCACGCCCTTATCGCTCGCCGTTGCCATGCTCGGACCGGTCAATGACGCGTGCGTAGCTATCGCGTGGATTGCCGCGCGTTACGTCGCCGAGCTCCACGATCTTGTTTTCAAAAAAGGAGAAGGGCTTGGGCAATTCGACCGAGAAAAACCGGCCGCCGTGAATGGT
>NZ_JAWRYN010001353.1:0-245 GCF_046534585.1 Peribacillus sp. SIMBA_075
CGGGATCGAAGCTTATATCTGGCGGATACATCCTGACAAAGTATGGCGATGGCAGTAACCATAATTCACCTGACCAGGCATACCCTGATCCCGCTAGTAACAGTTTTATCATCATTACTCCTAATAATCAGCGTCATGGTACGTGCTTTGTTGCCACTGCAGTCTGTTCAAGACAATGACATTACCTGTACTATTCTGCCCTCTGTTTATGTCAGACTGTGATAAAAATTTCCAATATGAATAAT
>NZ_JAWRYN010001354.1:0-245 GCF_046534585.1 Peribacillus sp. SIMBA_075
GTGCCAGAAAACAGGCGAAGCCGTAGTCGTTGACCCGATGCGCGATGTTTCAGCCTACGAAGAACTGGCGAAAAAAGAGAATTTGAATATTGTCGGCGCACTTGAGACGCATATCCATGCTGACTTTGTATCCGGTTCACGTGAACTGAATGATCGTTTCGGCACGAAGCTTTATATTTCGGATGAAGGCGATGCCGATTGGAAATATCAGAACCTGGATGAAGTCAGCCATCAATTATTGAAAG
>NZ_JAWRYN010001355.1:0-245 GCF_046534585.1 Peribacillus sp. SIMBA_075
CGGGCGTCAGCCGTTCGAGTTCGCCCATCTCAGGAGATCCCGCTTGGCGTTCGCGCGCTTTTTGTTCCATCTTGTCGAGTTTCGATTCTTCGTGGATGCTGACGATGCCCACTTGTTTATAGCCGGTCTCTTTCTCGCCAAGCGCTTCGAGTTCTTTAATCAATACAGGATAATAAGCTGCGCCGTTTGATGCCAGGCGATACCATGCCTGGTTGCGCCTTTGGGAGATCCATGGGCAGACGATG
>NZ_JAWRYN010001356.1:0-245 GCF_046534585.1 Peribacillus sp. SIMBA_075
GCTCGTATGGCGGGTACATGGCATTGGAATACGTCACTCGCTATCCCCAGCATGTCTCGCAAGTCGTGCTACGAGATACAAAACCCGGCTCAGATCGCCAGGATGGCGCGACAAAGAGGGCGCTGGAAGCCAATCTTCCCGGGCTGACAGAAGATGAGCTGGTCCGTATGTTTGCCGGCGAGATGCGTTCCAACGAAGAGCTAAAATCCGTATTTTTCGCTCTCCAGCCTTTATATACGGTGGAG
>NZ_JAWRYN010001357.1:0-245 GCF_046534585.1 Peribacillus sp. SIMBA_075
GTATCGATACGTGTTTGTAAATGGTTGCTTACGTTGTATTGGCGTTTTACATCATTCATCTTTTCGCATTCCACTTTCGTACAAAATTGCTGAATCGCGTGTGTTAATACGTCGGTTTTCTTTAAACCTTCGTAATGGAGTGCAGATTCAAACCTTTCAAGTAATTTTTCTTCAATTCGAAAATGAATATCTTTTCGCTTCGTCATTGAAATATCGCCCCTTTGCATCTGTTAGTGAGACTATAG
>NZ_JAWRYN010000163.1:0-401 GCF_046534585.1 Peribacillus sp. SIMBA_075
ATGGGCTATTGCTCTGTGCAAATCACGATGGAGTATTCGATAGGGGATTAATTAGTTTTTACTCAAATGGAGAGATCATTATTTCCTCCAAAGTAGATCGTAAAAACTACAAACTTCTTAACTTGGATCCAGAAATAACAATAAACGTAAACCCTAAACAGAAACCATATTTGGAATGGCACCGGACAAATAAACTGCAGTAAATAAGGAGGCGTGTACTATGGTGAATGAAGTCAAAGCTTTTGGCACATATTATAAAACGAACGGTCATTTGTGTAGAAAAGCAGCATATCTTCAATTTGGTAATTCCAGTGAATCGATAGGTTCAACCGTAATGTTGAATCCTGGTAAGGCTGAGTTTGTAGATAATATAAATGTGGTTAATGATGATTACGAAGTTT
>NZ_JAWRYN010001358.1:0-245 GCF_046534585.1 Peribacillus sp. SIMBA_075
GGATTAATCCAGATGAATTAACTAATGAAAGTTATGAATATATTTGGTGGATATGTCCTGAAGGTCATGAGTGGGGAATGAGCATTTACGATAGACAAAAGAAAAAAGAATGTCCAAAATGTTTAAGGCTTAAAAAGGCCACAAAAAGAGCTGAAGTAAAAGAAGAAAGACAGATTAAAACTCTTGAGGAAGTAGATCCTGAGTTGGCTAAGCAGTGGCATCCAATAAAAAATGAGGGTATTACT
>NZ_JAWRYN010001359.1:0-245 GCF_046534585.1 Peribacillus sp. SIMBA_075
CTGGCGTGCCGTCTGAACAGCTCCTCTGCCCGCGGCTGATTCAATTGGAGCTCGTCAGCGTATTCCCAGTTGGTTTTCCACTTTTCGATTCGAATCCATGCTTTTGTCTGCATGTAAACGAGCAGGGCCAAAAATAGTGACCGCTCTCCCTCGCGCCACTTTCCCTCTTTCCCCTGCTCTCTTGCATCTTGTAAGTAATTCGTATACGCACGAATCTTTTCTCCATGCACAAATAAAGCCTGCTG
>NZ_JAWRYN010001360.1:0-245 GCF_046534585.1 Peribacillus sp. SIMBA_075
GGTTCTCCAGGAGCCGACGGCGTCCCCGTCAGCGCGATGTCCCCAGATCAGGGAACATCGCAGAAAAAGGGAATCAGGACAGGAATGTTAACGATGCCCTGTCGCCCCATCAAGGTTCGCGGTCGCGGCGTTCAGGACAAGTGAGGATTGACCCAGGCCACGACGCCCTGCAGTGCCGGCGCAAGGGCGGGCCCGTCCTCGCCACCACCCTGGGCGAGGTCCGGGCGACCACCGCCCTTGCCACC
>NZ_JAWRYN010001361.1:0-245 GCF_046534585.1 Peribacillus sp. SIMBA_075
CTTTCCTTTGCCGCTGTTAAATGCCTCGCCTCCTTCAATCATGTATGCTAAGAACGATGCAGAAGATCCCGTTTTCGGATCTAACAGCCGCTTCCAAGCATATTCAAAGTCGCTCGCTTTGACTGGATCACCATTCGACCACTTGATACCATCTCTTAAATGGAATGTGTACGTTTTCCCGTCCTCTGAAATCTCCCATTTTTCTGCCATTGCAGGAAATGGTTCGTGCTTTTCATTCAGTCTCG
>NZ_JAWRYN010001362.1:0-245 GCF_046534585.1 Peribacillus sp. SIMBA_075
CTGCGAGGTGGAGCACCCATTTCCTTGATGTTCCAAAGTTTGGCAGGCTCTCAACGTGCGAATGATGCCTTTGGGGTCAGCAAGGAGATTTTGGACGAAGCGATGGAGCTGATGCTGCGCAAAGGGACAGCTACAGGACCGAACGTCATGTACTTTGAAACGGGCCAGGGCTCAGAGGTATCCCTGGAATCCCACGAGGGTGTCGATATGCAAACGTTGGAGGCGCGTACGTACGGTTTTTGCCG
>NZ_JAWRYN010001363.1:0-245 GCF_046534585.1 Peribacillus sp. SIMBA_075
CGATTGAGCAAGTAGGAAAATGGGCTGCGATTAGCTCAGTTTTAGATGAAACACCAGAAGGTCGATCTGTTATAGAATATGTACAAACGAAATCTATATCATATAATAGAGAAATTGCAGAACAAGGTGAATTTGTTCCATTTAAAGCAGAAACAAGAATGAGCGGTGTTGATTTACAGGATGGAACGAAAGTGAGAAAAGGTGCTGTTGGTGCCGTGATTGAATGGGTTCAATCGCAAGGCGGG
>NZ_JAWRYN010000164.1:0-401 GCF_046534585.1 Peribacillus sp. SIMBA_075
ATTGTTTTTGTTTCTCGCGCTAACCATGACCACTTCTCTAATTTAGCATCATTTTTCTCTAAAGTTGCAATCATGCTCTCCATTTTCTGTTCATCGCTGATCGGTTTCATCTCTCTATATCCAACCAAAAATAAAACAACACTTATCATAACAATAAGAATGGCTTTAAGCTTCAATTTCATCCCCTCCTATCCCCATTGTTAACGGAGATATGAGGTTCTATACACTTACTTTACTAAATACGTTAAACTCTTTGAATAGCCTAAATAATCAAGGAAAAAGTTACTTACAGATGTCCCAATTGCAATTGTAATTAGGATGAGTAACACTCGCGTCTGCATCACCTTTCCAGACTTCATTAAACGCTCAATGTGAACACCTTGTAAGGCCCACCACGTAAT
>NZ_JAWRYN010001364.1:0-245 GCF_046534585.1 Peribacillus sp. SIMBA_075
ATTAAAGCTTTTCATATACTGCTTCGGCTCACCCCTTTGCGCTCGGCGGCTGAGAGATTTCATTTTATATTGAGTGTTTAAATTGTTGTACTTCTATATAAAGTTGCCGGCTTATGGGGGAATCGCTTCCTGCGAAGCAGCGTCTGGCACATGAGTGTTTGTATCGGAAATATAGTGATAGTTCATCACTAACCAGCCTTTCTATACCAAAGATAACTTGAGCTACAAAACATGAAGCATTTCTT
>NZ_JAWRYN010001365.1:0-245 GCF_046534585.1 Peribacillus sp. SIMBA_075
CTTTTAAGCTTTTAGAATATACACCCATAGGGAATGTTACTGTGGAAAATACTTCAGTTAATTTCATGTTGCGTTCAGCTTTAAATACGTCTAAATAAGATTTAGTTTGATAGCTATTTACATCGAGGCTTTTTTCATCTAAAGATACGTTTGGCGCTACATAATCATTAAATACCTTTACATCAATTTCGAGACCATCTTTTGCTGCCACTTCTTTTACCTTTTCAAAAATTTGTTCATGCGGT
>NZ_JAWRYN010001366.1:0-245 GCF_046534585.1 Peribacillus sp. SIMBA_075
GTATGATTGGCGCGCGCCGATTTCTAGCCTGTACTACGATTATTCGCCTGGTCCTGTCCAATATGAAACACCGAGCGGGACCGTCACAGGTGAAATGACCGGCAAGCGGCAGTACGTCATTCGGGATGGTCGTCTGCTGCATCTGTTTGATACGGGTGTAACGATCGGTGACGAGCTGTTACAGGAAGTGCTCGGCAAACAGGCGGATTCCCAAATGAAAAGCATCGTTGCTACAATCCAGCGCG
>NZ_JAWRYN010001367.1:0-245 GCF_046534585.1 Peribacillus sp. SIMBA_075
TTTTGACCAAAGGGACCAAGCGGCAGTTCTTTGTTTGCGCCAATATAATGATGTAAGGTCATGAGTTGTCTCCTTTTCTTCGAATGATTTCTCGTTATTTGATTATTTCCTTTTTATCAATTTATGGTGGAGTATGCAATTCTTATCATACATGCTCACTACTTTATTTATAAAGGAAGATGCAAGTAGTTTGACTAAATACCTCTCAGGGTATACTATCTGAACATAGGATAAAGAGAAAGGAG
>NZ_JAWRYN010001368.1:0-245 GCF_046534585.1 Peribacillus sp. SIMBA_075
CTGTGCACCACACAATTCGGCGGATTTTTCGTGCATGTCCCTGTGCAAGACACAACTTCAGGGGTGTAAAACCCGTTGTATCAGGGTTCTCGTGCAGCGATGTCCCTGTGCGCCACACAATTTCGTGAAAGCGAATACATTTTTTTGATTAATCTCTAAATTGGTATAGACAACTATACAAATTAACTCTATAGTGAGAAGCAAGAATACATAAAGGGGTGGAATGAAATGTTTGGTTTTCTACA
>NZ_JAWRYN010001369.1:0-244 GCF_046534585.1 Peribacillus sp. SIMBA_075
TTTCCGTTCCGCTTTTTCGCATATTGAGAGAACCAGAGCTTACATTTACATATTTCGTCGTCGTTTTTTCAGGTATGGTTGGATTGGTTCCCGTTCCTGGCTTCGTTGTTGAAAGATAGTCAGTACTGACATACCCATCTATTCCATTGGCCTTGATCTTCGCCCATCCTTTGGATTCCGAATACACCGTCACTTTCGTTCCTTTTGAAAGCTTCGCGACTATGCTGGCACTTTCCGTTCCGCT
>NZ_JAWRYN010000022.1:0-73310 GCF_046534585.1 Peribacillus sp. SIMBA_075
GTACCGAATGAGAATCGTCTTTTTTTAATTTGATTTACCGTACTAGTTAGAAAAACGTGAGTTTTTCAGCAGCCTCATTAAGAGAGGGGATTTTTTGGTGATTTCCACTACTTTTCAATATAGACCGAACGAATCAGCGTACGGGTTCTTTCAGGACCATTCATGCTTTTTTCCTTGACGTCAATTGTTACATTATAAACACCTGATTTAGGCACTTCTGGAAGGGTACCCGAAAAATTTTCGGTATCCATTTCCTGAATTGTGCTTTTTTCACTAATTTCTTTCCCGCTTTCATCTATTAGATGAAGCAGAAATGTTGTGCTGATTGGCCTTTTTTTATCATTCATCGGATTCTTAATGATAAATTTAGCATCTTTTTGCTTAACTTTACCAGCCATACTTAATGTAATCGGATTCTTTTCGTTAAATTGTGCCGTGAAAAGGTATGCATCTTTTGGTGATTTAGTCTTCATTCGCACTCTCCAGTCACCAATTTCAAGTTTATTCCTATTAAATGTTTGTATGGTAGCACCATTAAAAAAGGAAGTTTGATTTTTTGCAGATTGAACTTTTAAGGAAGGTCTATACTTTATATTAGATGGAGAAATCAATTCAACCTCGACATCATTTGTGGCAGTGTATATGGTTATATTACTTGGAGCTGCTTCATTTACATGGAAACTTTGTTCGTTCCAGACATTTTGTTGCAGGACATCTCCCAGGACAGTTTGCGAAAGAGCGGTTGTGATGACATCATCTTCAACGTTTTCTTTATAATTGACATTTAAACCAGGAATCCCAGCAATAGAAGTGCTTCTTAAATAGGGTTCAATCCTTGAAAATACAGCTGAACCTATTCGAATATTGTCGTGATCATAGTTGGGATCCGTAAATAAATGTGACGCGTAGGGTATTTTCGTACTCCATACATTCACTAAACCATCATTTTCTCCATATGAAGATAAATATTGTCCACCCATTGATAAAGCGGAAAGAACCGGCCCTCTATTCATACCGGCCACGGTGAAATACATATTTTTCCGGGAGTTAACATGGTTATCCGTGACAGAACGAAACTCCGCCATTTTACCAACCTGTAAAGAATAAGTTCCTTCATCTTTTTGGCCCAATAGGGAACCAAGCCAGCCCGCATACCAGCTATATGCCAAATCAGCCAAGTTGGAACCGTGATGAGGGGAAGCTAAAGTGATGACCCTTCCAACATATTGGTGTGCTCCAAAGTGTACTAGAGCCGCTTGGGTGTCTGGCCCCCCCTTGCTGTGAGCTATAATATTTACTTTTTCGCCCCCGAAATGGTTACTGATTTCTGCAAGCATTTGAGCTAGCAGCCTTCCGTTAGCATATTGGCTAACTGATCCATTTCCAGCAGAATCGTAAAGCTGTACAAAAACCGTTTGATAGCCCGCTTCATATGCCATAGTATACATATCATTGACACCGTGATAGTCCGTTTCACCGTACCAGCTGGCTGAATTGCCATTTTTACCTTGGACAAATACGATCGGTGGTTTATTTGGGTCAAGATTGGGAGGGGTACTTCCCAGAAACCAATCCCCTGGGTTGAAAGTTTCGGATGGAGGCTTCAATTTTCCCGCTGAGGAAAAGTTCGGCTTTGCCATAATTAATATGGTTAGTATGAGGACAAGAAAAACGACATAATTGATTACATTCCTTTTCAATTGTTATTCTCCTCCCATGGTATTTTTCGAATTCACCTATTATCAATGGCCTCCTTTACGGGTATCCTATATCATTCATTAGTTTATATTTGTACTTTTTCCTGCCATTACCTGCTAACTTCATAAAAGATGGGAGAAAAAAACTAGAAGAAAATTATAAATATAGAGATAAAGTATGAAGATGTTATAAAGAGTGCGCCTTGTAAAAAATCCAGGTTAGTTTGATGCCTACATGAGTTTATCTGGTTCACATCACTTCCTGAACGATTGGCTTCAGAAGAACTTATGAAGGATATGTTACTAGCGATTGCTAGTAAACACGAAGAAAAAAAGAAAACAAGCCCTTCTCCTGCAAAGGATAGAGGGCTTGACTTTCTTATGAACAACATTATTAATTTTTCCGTCGAATATGCCACTGTCCAATTGCCCCTAATCATGTTGTTTTGAAATCCGTCCTTTGTAAGAAATAAATCACAGCAATTGGCTGTCATAATAGAATTCCAGTATCAAATGGCTATTTTATACAAATGATCGATACATTTCACTTAAACAGGGTCTCATGATACTCCATCAAAATGTTTCACCCTGTGGGTGAGTCCATAACAATTGGGTCCGCCATCGAAGTACATTTCCATAAAAACAATACCAGCATGCCGATTCGGAGTTTGATTATTAACTCCGTTAAGCACTTACCCCTCCCCCATCATACCTGTATTTCACCCTGAGAACTGGATAATTGACTTCAGTGATAAGCTCATCCTTTCGATTGTACAGTTTGAATATACCGTTGTGTACGATAATATCCTCAATGATTTCTCCACGAATTTCCTTTCCAATCGCAAAGGTGCTAACAACAACTCCTACTGCAACTTCAATAGACCTAATTTCTCTTTCCACTTTTCTCACCTTCTTTCCATTCTCACTCGAATCATCATAACCATGAACTTTGTCCCTTGGCAGGTTAGGATTACTATTGATTAGATTTTTCATTCCAGGAATGGCTCTATAGTATGGACACACAATATCGATTGAACTTTCAACTACATTTGAAGTGTAGATGAGGGTCAAAAAAAATGATATCGTCGATGGAGAATCCTACACATTCAGCGAACATATACGCCTTATCGATTCGCAGAGGAATCTTATATTGCTCATAGTCAATGTAGGTTCTCTTGGCCATTTTTAGCACTTTAGCCATTTCCTCTTGGGTTAACCCTTTATACTTCCTCGCTTGTTTAAGTGTAAACTTAACGTTTGTCATACCTTGTCACCACCTATCTAAAAAAATGATATCACACTTGAAGTATAGTTACCAACGATTTTTTGTAAAATTCACGCACTTTAAGTTTACTCACTTTCACTCATAGTGTATATTCAAGTTAGAGGTGAAGAAATATGCACATTGGTGAAAGGATTAAAATGTTAAGAAAAGAGAGAAAAATGACACAAGAAGATTTGGCAAACATATTAAAAGTGGCCCCAACGGCAGTATCAGCATGGGAATCCGGACGGAATAAACCTTTAATGGATAAATTGAGCATGATATCCACATGCTTCGAAATCCCGCTATCCCACCTCATTGAAGGAGCACCTATCATTAGAAATGATCCTGCAATGGAATTTTTAAATGAAAAGAATGTCAGATTAATTGGTGTCTATGGAAATATACCTGCCGGGGAGCCTAACTTTACCAACGAATATATAGAAGCGTATATGCCGACGTTAAATTCCATGCTAAAATCGAATAAGGAATATTTTTTCCTTAGAGTAAAAGGCAACAGCATGAACAAAGAATTCAGTGACGGATCATTGATCCTCGTTGAAAAAACAACCTACGTCGACAGCGGAAAAATTGGTGTGGTCTTAGTAAATGGTCACGATGGTACAGTCAAAAAAGTGATTATCAATGAAGAAAACATCACACTCATCCCCTGCAGCACGGATCCTTTTTATGAAGAAAAAACCTATCATATCAAAAATGATAGAGTCCGAATTTTAGGAAAAGTGGTACAGGCGATTAAAATATACGATTAATACTCAACTCTAGGGTTTCATTAGCAAATTAGTGACAAGCTAAAATACATAGATTAATTCAATTCGTTAAGCCAAACATTTATCCACTTATACATATTAGGTACAAGCCATTTTGGTTTGTGCTTTTTAATATTATTTTATATGAGTGAATGCATTCGGCAACTAACTTCGCCCAGGACGCTTTTTTCAATCTCCTTTCTTTTTATGCAGACTAACCCAGCCAAGGTGCTCCTTTATTTTTCCCAGTAAATGTTCAACCACATAAGAAAAACCTTCTGTATTGGAAAATCTAATTTTCATTTTTCCATTCTCCTATGCCCTTACTTTCTATTCTTTGGTCCACAACCCCCTATAAGAATCGTATAATGGGTTGATACGTATTTGCCTCTGTAGCTCTAGCAGGGAAGAGCGCTGGAAAACATTGTAGCCACCGGGTCGCAAGGTAAGGGTTTCAGAAGCACCGAAAAGCAAATAAGCTGAGGCAGGTGGAATTCCGCCGGTGAAAATCCGTAGGGAAGCGTGTTCTCCCCTAACCTATGCTTATGAAAGGATTTGGGTTCGAATCCGTCAGGGGCTTGTTTCCATGATGAACTGTGATTTATATATACTGCCAAGCCAGGCTTGATGATTAAGATTGATCCCCCCCTTGTATCACGGGTTATAGCTTGTCCTTCCGTTAAAAAAGCGGTTCCCCTTATATGGCATACCATTCAAATTCCCCTTTTGCCTTCTGTGCAAATTTATGATTTCCTTTAGTGAAGAGGCTGTGGCCATCGCAGTCTTTCAATCTTTAATTTCCCCGTTTATCTGTTTTAGAATTGCTTTTTTATAATTCCCCAAAAAAACAGTTAGGGTGAAAAATATATTCAATATATTCACAAAGGCTTCCGCCATTATTGAAAGAATGGCGGAAACGGGAAAAGTCCCTCTCTTTTTAGAGAAGGACTACCTGCGTGATGTGCTTTCTGGAAGCTATAAATAATTTAACCAGTCAACTATAAATTATTCATTTCACCCGCAATTTCTGCTCTACGGTAATGGTGAACTGGCTGTCAAGATCGTTCCAATCCTTAATTTGCTGAACTGTACTGCCATATGCCCCGCTTAAGGAGTATACAGTGTCCCCACTAACGACAGTATGGTATACCGCTGTAATTTTCTTGGTAAGATTGAAGCATTTAACTATACCGTTTACATGTCCGCGAGCCAGTGTTTCAATAAAGGATGCCATTTTTAATTTGGCTGCGTCATTGATATTATCGATAAATCCATTTTCAGTCAGGAGTGCGGGCATGTCCGTTTCACGGAGCACATGTAAATCGCCTGTTTTTTGTCCCCTGTCTTGGAAGCTGATAAGCTTCATGACCTCTGCATGAATATGATCTTGATACGTTTTCGTTATCTGGTTGGTTGACGTATAAACGTAATCCTCATACCCAGTGCCTCCGCCAGCATTAATATGGATGGAGAGGTAGAAGTCAGCTCCCCAAGCGTTCGCTTGATTCGTCCGATCGTCTAAAGAGGGGTACGTATCTTGGGGCCTGCTCATTTTTATAGAAACGTTATTATATTCTATTAATAATATGTCTTTGATTCTAGTTGCAATAGATAAAGTTAAATCCTTTTCTCTCAATCCATTACCCACCGATCCTGAATCCGTACCGCCGTGGCCGGGATCAATAAATATTTTCACCATTTCACTCACCTCTATTAATCTTATGTTGCACATTACCAAATGCCTGTACACATAACTACCGGATTAAAGAAAATTTCATAATATTAGATTCGGTTTCCTCACTAGGACTACGGTTAACATGAAATGCGTTCTTCCTTTTCCCTAAAAAAACACCTCTCCTGGTGTTTCAGTCTGTAGACAAACTCGATTTTCATCGAGTTTGTCTACAGTTTTTTATGGCTTGGACAATTTGAACGTTGATTGGAATGTTGGGAACTCGCTTTCCGCGGGCGGTCCGCCCTCTGCTTGCGCCTGCGTGGTCTCCCATAGACGCGCTTTTCCCGCAGGAGTCACACACACCCGTTCCAATCAACTTTGTTATAAAATTTAGATAAAATCTCTTTTGCCTTCAGTCTTTTTTTTAAGATGGCAGGATTAAAACATTCCCTACAATGCACGAGAATCTTTTTGACTTCTTGAAAAAGCTATCTTCTATTATTTTACTTTGGTAAAATTGAACAATAACTTAAATCAAATAGAGGTTCCATAATATATGGAATTCACTAACCAGGTTCTTTTAAGGATGCTGATACATGGAAACAAATGAAATTAAGGATTTGGATAATGTTATGACCGAGACCTAATCCCGTGAAATGGACCTTTATTCAAATTTACAAAAAAAGGTTAACAACTTCATTCATACTTTCGTTGAAGGGGATTTCATTACAGAATCAATCACTCCAACTTCTATGTTTATTTGGTAAAAAATCATCTGACTTTTTACCAATAGAACAAGCAACACAAAAACAAAGGTTTTATAAAATGGCATGGTGTGGGGAAACGGTGAATTAAATGAAGGGGAAGTCGATGATATCCATTTTGCTGCACCATTGAATCCTTTGATGGTTGATGTGAGGTTATCGGAACGGCAATCGATATCACCGAAAAAAAAGAAGTGAAAGCAGAATTCGAGAATTGGAAAAATTAGCGGCTGCAGGTGAATTGGTGCTGGAATAGCCCATGAAATCCGAATCCTTTGACTTCCTTAACCAAATCATCAGTGAACGGATACATGATGCAAGCATCCTAGAATATCTTGGGATCATGGTGGTGGAACTGGATAGGATTAATAACATCGTTAATGAATTTATATTTATAGCAAAACCTGATGAAACCATTAAAATCAGTAGAAACAATATTTACTCCATCATAACGAATATCATTAAATTCATGGAACCACAGTGAAATTTAAGGCATCCGGTTTATTTTTGAATCCAAACAGCCTCCCTTAAGGCAGTATGTGATCAAAACCTAATGAAACAGGTGTTGATTAACCTTATACAAAACTCTTTTGAAGCAACTGATGAAGACAGTGATGATATAAAAAGCCTTTTTAAACGTTACAGGTGAAAAATTGATGAATGTTTGAAACGGATGTAAAACTGTCCTTTATTCCCATTGGCTGTCTTTCCACTCATTTAAGCTGCTTAATAATCTATATTAGAATGATTTTGGGCCAACAGCAGCTGAAAATTCCTTTTCGCAATTGCATCCCGCAC
Organism: Peribacillus sp. SIMBA_075; assembly: GCF_046534585.1. Lineage (NCBI taxonomy): Bacteria > Bacillati > Bacillota > Bacilli > Caryophanales > Bacillaceae > Peribacillus > Peribacillus sp. SIMBA_075. The sequence goes on from NZ_JAWRYN010000022.1 coordinate 6,969, forward strand.
AATATGGATTCTTCTTTCCCTATTGTGCTATTTTTTTCTCTTTTTATAGTGGGTACTTCTTAAAAGATGAAAAAGGCTGTTTTCACATACTATGTTGCTATTTACCAGGTAGTGAGTTGTGGTTGATTTCCACTCCAGATGCTCGCTTTCCTTGGTGCGGGCGGTGAGCCTCCTCGGTGTAAACGCCTGTGGGGCCTCACCTGTCCCGCTGCTCCCGCAGGAGTCTCGCACTTCCGCTCCAATCAGCCTTAAATAGTTTCGTTTTAAAAACAACAATCTTTACGAAAAGAGCCATGAAAAAAAAAGTGTTTGAACGCTAATATTGATATCCCATCTATAATGTGAACTTAAACGCCTGAACATTGTCCGGAATTTTAAAAGGAGAAGACGTATGAAAAATGAATATGGTAAGTTTGAACAATTGGTTCAAAAGTTGGATCCAGGCATCAAACTCATTCGCGCATGGGAATTAAAAGGCGGAATTTCTGCTCAGGTGACAGGACTTGAAATGTTACAATCTACAGGGAGGATCATAAGGATGATCGTTCGTCAGCATGGTGATAATGACTTGAAACGGAATCCGAATATTGCGGCAGATGAACACAGGCTCTTAGGGATATTGAAGTCTGCGGGTTTGCCTGTACCGAAGCCTTATTACATCGAGCAATCCTGTGAGGTTTTTTCTAGGCCATGTTTACTTATCGAGTTTATTGAGGGCAAGCCAGATTTTACCCCCTCAAATCTTAATGATCATATCTTACAATTGGCAATCAATCTAGCAAAAATCCATCATGTTGATTGTGCGAAGCTACCTTTATCTTTCCTCCCTAAACTAGAAAATTCATATGGAGAAATGTTAGATAGTAAAGATGGGGCAATCCTGGAAGAAACCTTAAATCTGAGCTTGATTAGAGATTTGTTAAAATCATACATGCCATTACGCCCAATGAATAAGGAAGTGATCCTTCACGGTGATTATTGGCCAGGAAATATATTATGGAAAGAAGATAAACTAGTTTCTATAATTGATTGGGAAGACTCAGGCTTAGGGGACCCTTTGGCTGACCTTGCCAATAGTCAACTCGAGATTTTATTTCATTTTGGAATGGATGCAATGAGTGACTTTACCATTCAATATAAATCCATGATGCCGGAGTTGAATTTTACAAACTTACCCTTCTGGCAATTATTTGCCGCATTACGATTATCTGATTTTCCTGAATGGGGCTTGGAAAAAAGCAAGGAAAATACCTGGAAGAAAAGACACAAGTCATTTGTTCGTCAAGCAATTAACCAAATTCGTTTAAATTAATGTATCTTCAATTTTTTTAATATGAGTGACAGATCTGATATGCCTATGAACTTTTGATAAAGGCATTTATACCAGTCCCTTTATCAACTTTTTTCATAAACTAACAATGACTTCCAAAAAAATCCAGGAGGTGTTTAAATGTATAATAAGCCCTGGGGGCATCCGAAAGGCGGTCAATGTCCACTACAATATTGCCCACCTCATAGAATCCCTACTCAGTATAATCCACCTCAAATCCCCCCGACAAAGCAATATGTTAAAACTAATGTCATTAACACTGTGATTCCGGTTTTTCACCCGACACATACAACTACCGTGAATAAACATTTCACCACATATATACCGCATACCCGAAGTATCGTGAAAGAGTGTTATACCCAAAGCTTTGTTTGCGGAGTTCCTCAATCCCCCAGTTTTTCGAGGAGAATGTTAAGATATTAATTTAAAAAACCCCGATTCGGGGTTTTTATTAATTCCTTCCATCAACCTTTGAAATTTGACATTCAAAGGATTTACAACTGTCTAAATGCAAACTCCCTATATTTTTTAAAGTGTTGTTTCTTATAAAACTCTTTTGCATCAGTGTTTTCAAACCAATAATCCAGTTCAATTAAATCTATATCATTCTTTTTCGCAATTTCATATATCTTATTCATTAGTTGCTTACCGTAGCCCTTTTGGGTTTGACTTTCAGCGATACTAAGCTGATGCACATATACTGATTTATATTCATTTTTAAAAGCACTTTCTGGATAGTTTTTAATTTCAATCCATGCATAACCGATCGGTTCTTCATATTCTTTTAAAAGAAGAAAAACAAAACTTTTATTTTCAACCAAACTTTTGAAAGTTTCTTTCATTGCACTATAATTATATTCCTTAAAATACTTAGGATATAGTTTGGCATGCAGGCTGTGGACATTTTGATTTAATTTTGCAATTACTTCATGATCCCGGGTTTGACTAACATACATAATAATCCCCCTGTCTATACAATGAAACATTCATTATTTAATATAAATTCCATGAAAGAAGTTCACCCTATCATAAGCATTTAATGAACTTAATTCGGCAAAATCCCTAAAAGTTCCTGTTTGACTTTCTTATATTACGAGCCTTTCAAAAGGAAAGATCAGCCCAGTAGCCTTCGATTTAAAGAAAAGTCTCGCAGGCAATGCATACAAACTGATTCTCTTAATCTTACTGGTATACGAGATGGCCCATCAAATGAAGAGTAACTAGAGTAATGGATGCGCTTGGCAGCAGCCCTGGTATTATTCAATATAAGAAAGACTATCTTGACGTTTTTTTAACATAAAGGAAGTTTGTTCTCATTATTATCCGAACTGCTTCTAAACAATCTGAAATGGCTTATTATATAACTTTCCATATAGGATAAGCCTAATATTGTGGAACATGATAGGATATATCCTGATACGGTAAGGATTATTAGACTGGATATAGGTGGTTTTAGTTTAATTAGGGGGCCTTTGGATGTTAAGATGCTTGGTGAAGAAATAATGAAAATATTGGAGGAGTTCATCTTGAATCCATATGCATATTTGGCAATAGCCATCATAAGTGAAGTGTTTGGCAGCTCGATGTTAAAAGTATCAAACGGATTCAAAAAGTTATTCCCTTCAATTGCTGTTGTAATTGCAATGGGTTTGGCTTTTTATTGCCTGTCTTTATCTCTTAAAACAATTCCACTTGGAACGGCTTATGCTATATGGTCGGGAATAGGTACTGCTTTAACTGCATTAGTGGGAGTTATCGTTTATAAAGAAGGCTTTAACCTGAAAAAAATTTTAGGTTTAGCCCTAATCATTGGCGGAGTGGTTGTTTTGAAACTCTCCAGTGGCGACGCTCATTAATATTTTGAGGAACGGAGGTAATTATATGAAAGGATACATAGCTTTAGGAATATCAATCATAAGTGAAATATTTGGCACAACCATGCTTAAGTTATCTGAAGGATTCACTCATTTATTCGCTTCATTTGGGGTCATTATTGGATTCGGAATCGCATTTTATAGCTTATCCGTATGTCTTAAAACAATTCCGTTAAGTTTGGCATATGCCATTTGGGCAGGAATCGGCACAGCTTTAACTGCATTAATAGGCGTACTATTATGGAGTGAGCCATTTAGTATCACTACATTAGGAGGCTTAGTATTAATCATTGGTGGAGTGGTTTTACTAAATGCTTCCCATACTCCCAAACAAGCAGAAGGATCGTCAAACTAATGGTTTGCGATTCCTCCTATGTCTATAAGAAAAACACGATACCTTGAAATGCATTAGAAAAGGCCGCCTGCGCGACCTTCCCTTTTAAATGGAGCTGAGTTTCATGAATCAGTCCTTCAATTGAATTTAATTTTTACAGACTTTTTTTCATGATAACCTATTTGTTTTTTCATTTCCTCCTTAGCTTGCCAGCATATTTCTCAGGGTTTCACCAAGTCCGTCGAGCAAAGTCCGTGAACTTGAATTTATCGGGTCTATGCCTGGATTCGCTATACTGAAACAAGCTTCCATCAATTAAATGAACCGTACTTTTCACTACTGCCACCATATCGTAGTCTTCTATGTCCAATAATTGTTTATCTTCTTCACTGCATGGCTCCACAGTAATTTCCTTATTGGAAAAACCAATCTGGAGCCCGAGTTCCTTTTCGATATATCCATAAATCGAATCCTCACAAATTTCCCTTGTCAGATTAGTTACGAACCCACTATTGAAATAGTCTTTGTCCAGAATGATTTTATTCCCATTGATTTGCCGAACCCGGAACACTTTCCACACTTCCTCACCTTCAGTTAAGTCAAGAAGCTTGATTATGCTTGTGTCCGGGGACTCAAGCTCCATGGTATGGATGATCGTTTTGGAATGCAGATTCAACTTTTCCACCATTTCTTTATAGGAAATCAAGCCTGCTACAGGAAAATTAAATTTGCTGAAATCCAATACAAAGGAACCCTTGCCTTTGATTTTATGGATATACCCATTTTGTTCAAGCAATTGCAAGGACTTTCTTACAGTATCCCTGGAGATGTCATACTCTTCCATGAAGCTGCTTTCGGAAGGAAGCTTTGAATTTGTCGGAAAGGTTCCTCCTTCAATTTTTGAAACGATATCACCATATAGTGATAGGTATTTGCTGTTCATTTCATCACCACAATATATTTTTGTTAGTCTGCTACTCGTCCTTTTTCAACAAATAGACAACCGATTCATAGGGACGAATGATAATGTCATCTGCAAAGTCTTTCGAATCGATATAGTTCGAGAGTAGGAGCTCTGACTTGAATCCGGATAGGTCTGCATCTTTTGGAATTTCGAAGGGCACTTCATTTGCATAAAAGTTATTGATGACCAAAAGTTTCTCGTCTTCATGACTGCGAACATAAGCGAACAATTGGTCATGGTCGCCAAGAATTTCCTGGTAGTCCCCATATGCAATGATATCATGTTTCTTCCGTAAAAATATAAGTTTTTGGTAATGATGAAAAATGGAATCCTGATCCTTCAGTGCGTGTTCTGCGTTGATTACTTTAGCATTATCAGGCACTGAAATCCATGGTGTCCCTTTTGTAAAGCCTGCGTGCTCCGTATCTTCCCACTGCATGGGAGTTCGAGAATTATCACGGGATTTAGTTTGAAGAATTTCGATTATTTCCTTTTCATCTTTGCCTGCCTCTTTTAAAATATTATAATAATTAATCGATTCCACATCCCGATATTGTCCAATATCATTGAATTTCGGATTGGCCATCCCTATTTCCTCCCCTTGATAAATATAAGGGGTTCCCCTAAGCATATGAATGGCTGTTGCCAGCATCTTGGCAGACTCCTTATGATACTCTTGATCATTCCCAAACCTGGATACAATCCTCGGCTGGTCATGGTTGCACCAGAACAGGGCATTCCATCCATTTCCTTCTTGCATCCCATACTGCCAGCTGCTTAGGATCTCCTTTAACTGTCTGAAGTCAAAATCTGCAAGTGACCACTTTTCCCCATCCTTGTAATCCACCTTTAGATGATGGAAACTGAATACCATGGACAGCTCCTTTTCAACTGGAGATGAATATTTGATGCAATGGTCAATGGTCGTCGATGACATTTCCCCTACAGTCATCACCTCTACATCCTTCCCAAATGTTTCTTCATTCATCTCTTTAAGGAATTGATGAATTTTGGGACCATCTGTATAAAAGCATCGTCCATCTCCATCATTGTCATTTTCATAGATGTCAGGTTTCGAAATAAGATTGATCACATCCAAACGGAATCCTTTAACACCTTTATCCATCCAGAAGTTTACTACATTGAAGATTTCCCGCCTTACTCTGGGATTTTCCCAATTAAGATCAGCTTGGGTCCGATCGAACAAGTGAAGGTAGTATTCATCATGTTCCGCTAGATATTCCCATGCAGGGCCTCCGAATTTCGAAATCCAATTAGTAGGGGGCTCTCCATCTTTCGATTTCTTAAATATATAATAGTCCTTATATTCTTTCTCTCCAGCCAATGCTTTTTGGAACCATTCATGCTCTGTTGATGTATGGTTGAATACCATATCCAGCATGATTTGGATATCCCGCGAATTAGCTTCCTTTACCAATCTTTCGAAATCATCCATCGTCCCGAAAACAGGATCAATGGATGTATAATCCGCTACATCATATCCATTATCATTCTGAGGTGAACGATAAAAAGGGGTCAGCCAAATATAATCTACTCCGAGTATGTTCAAATAATCAAGTTTTTCAATAACGCCATTTATATCCCCGATGCCGTCACCGTTCGAATCCTTAAATGACTTCGGATAAATTTGATAGATGGTACTTTTTTTAAAATCCTTCATTGTGATTCCTCCTCTGCTATCCCTGTTGTCTCTTTTGCAAGTATGGTAAAAAAGAGGGAGAATTCTCTCCCTCCACGTTATTAAGCATTTAATTTCGTTGTTTTCGTTCTTGTTTTCAAATTCATTTTAGGACGTTTGGAGAATACGATAGTCAAAATGAATGGCACAACGAAAGCAACCAACATCGCGAGTGCAAACATTCCCATGTACTGTGGCTGGATGGATAGGATACCCGGGATCCCTCCAACACCGATGGAATTTGCCATTACTCCAGATCCGACTGAAACGATGCCTGCGAAAAGTGAACCGATCATACCGGCTAAGAACGGAAAGCCGTATTTCAGGTTAATCCCGAACATGGCTGGCTCGGTTACACCGAGATAACATGAAATCGTAGCGGGTATGGAAACTTGTCTTTCCTCCTGGTCCTTTCTGTTGATGTAAATCATCGCAAGCACTGCCGTTCCTTGTGCAATATTAGATAATGCGATCATCGGCCATAGGTTCGTACCGCCAAGTTCACTCATAAGCTGAAGATCGATTGCGTTTGTCATGTGATGCAGTCCCGTGATGACAAGCGGTGCATAGGCAAAGCCGAAAACTGCAGCAAATAGCCAGCCAACTGATGAATTCAATCCGGAATATACAACCGTAGAAATGACAGAACCGATTTTCCAGCCTAAAGGCCCCAAAATGGTGTGAGCAATGATCACAGTTGGAAGTAAAGCGAAAAATGGAACGACGATCATGGAAATGGAATTGTGCACTTTATCTCTCAAGAACCGTTCTAAATATGCCAAGACGAACCCTGCAAGTATCGCTGGGATGACTTGAGCCTGATAGCCGATCATATCAACCTGGGCAAAACCGAAATCCCAAAAAGGTATGTCACTTGCCTTTGTGTTTGCCACTGCATATGCATTAAGAAGTTGTGGGGAAACCAGGGTCAAACCAAGGACGATGCCGAGAATTTGAGTCGTGCCCATTTTCTTCGAGATTGACCATGTGATCCCAACAGGAAGAAAATGAAAAATAGCTTCACCTATCAGCCAAAGGAAGGCATGTACTCCTGACCAAAATTGTGAAATATCCACAAGGGTCTTTGTGCTATCATCGAACATTTTAATATCGCCAATGATATTACGGAATCCAAGAATGAGTCCGCCAACGACAATGGCAGGAATCAGCGGGGTAAAAATATCCGCAAGATGGGCAATCATACGCTGCAGCCAGCTCATATTCTGTTTAGCTGCTTCTTTCACATCTTCTTTTGACGCTTCCTGAAGTCCAGCCATGGAAACGAATTCATTATAAAACGATGACACTTCATTCCCGATTATGACCTGGAACTGGCCAGCTTGTGTAAACGTTCCTTTCACAAGCTTAATCGATTCGATATTCGTTACATCCGCCTTGGAGGGGTCCTTCAAAGCAAAACGCATTCTTGTCGCACAATGCGTAACCGTCGCAATATTCTCTTTCCCTCCGACATGTTGAAGCAAATCCGTTGCTGGTTCTGTGTATTTACCCATTTCACTACTTCCTTTCCCTAGAAAGCAAAATATAGTTGTTTTTATAACCTGTACGTATAGGTTCTGTATACGCTTTCATATTATCCTGTACGTACAGGCCCTGTCAAGAACTTTTTCCCTCACTTTAAAGGGATTGATTATCATGCACTTTCATTACTATTCTGTTATTGCTAATATGGATGTTTGATAACACGATTCATGTTATCGCCGTATCTATCAACAATCTCTCAAGAAACCAAGGATTCCTAACATGGATAACTAGCTGAAAAAATCATAAATAGGGTATAATGATGATATAACCTCTCAATTAACATTCTAATGGTTAGATTTTAACAGGGAGATGAACTTATGTCCGAAACTAATAAATTTCCACTTATAACAGGTAATCTTTCTCTGGATTTAGTGAACACAGAACTAGTCAGTCGTGGTCAACGGCAAGACTTATTACTTTCAGAACGGGATGTGCTGGACTGGCTTACTGTAATAAAAGGGAAAAACTCATATTGGGATAATCCGCTATCATTAAACATTAAAGGGAGAATTCAACAAGTATTTGTAGGCGTTCTAGAAATGCGTTCGATTTTAAGAAAACAATTTGAGTCAATAGCAGATGGGAATATGGTTCCTGTTGAGTTTATCGCCTTTTTAGAATATAAAATCGAAAAATCACCTTTCACTTATAAATTAATGGATCAAAAACTGGTTCCCATACCTGTTGGAGAAGCGGAAGATATCCTGCTATCTTATATTGCTTTCGACACATTAACATTAATCGAAGAAAATAAGCTGTCATCACTAAAGCGATGCTCGAATGATGATTGCGTCCTGTTATTTATCGACGAAAGCGGAAGACGCAAGTGGTGTTCAATGAAAATATGCGGGAATAGAAAAAAGGTAGCCCGATTTCAACACCGGAAATCTGATGATCAATGAAGAGCTAACTTATTATATAAGTTTGTCTACATTTTTTAGGGTTGGTACATTTTGAACGTTGATTACCTCTCCAGGCACTCGCTTTCCGCGGGCGATCCGCCCTCGGCGCCTTTGCGCCTGCGGGGTCTCCCCTGGACGCGCTTTTCCCGCAGAAGTCTCGCACACCCGATCCAATCAACTTTGTTTTAACTTTTAGATAAAACCCCTTTGGCTACAGTCTTTCCAACTTATTATATAAGTTGGTTTTTTTATGAATCATTAAAATAACCCCTAAAAATGATTTTGACAGGTTAGTTTAATTCATGTAAAGTCTAATATATAAAAAAGGAGGGGTAATATTGGACCGTATATCAATAGCAAGGCATAAAGAAAAACGCTTTTTTCATATTCGTTATTTATCGAAGATGAAGGGAAAAGGAAGAAGCCCTTTACAGATAAATGTAAAGGACGCAATAACCGGACTGATTGGGGGATTTTTAACGATATTCGCTTTAATTCTTTTAACAAAAATAACATCAGCAGTGTGGTTAATGGCTCCTTTTGGTGCCAGCTGTGTACTGGCGTTCGGTCTGTGGAACGTGCCGTTATCACAGCCACGGAATATTATTGGCGGCCATTTTGTTTCAACATTCGTAGGTTTAGCTTCTTATCATTTTTTTGGCGACGAGCCTTGGGCGATCGGCTTGGCTGTCGGATTAGCCATTGCGGTGATGATGCTGACAAAAACGACGCACCCACCAGCTGGTGCAGATCCGCTTGTAATTATGCTTGGCCAGTATAGCTGGAGTTATTTATTTACGCCTGTTTTAACTGGTGCTGTGATAATCGTTTTCCTGGCATTGTTAATTAATAATTTGCGCAGCAATCGGAGCTATCCAACTTTTTGGATATGATGTAAATAGAAATATAAGCCTTTTAATGCGATAACGATTTAACGAAGTGTATTCAAAATCGGAGAAAAATGAATAATCTGCACTTATATCTAAATAACAAAAAGAGGAGCTAGTGTGCTCCTCTCAGACTGTAGACCAGTTTTTTTAAGTTTTTAAAATTTGACCGTTGCGTGGAACGTAAGGCACTCGCTTTCCGCGGGAGACTCGCACACCCGTTTCAATCAATTTTGTTTTAACAGTTAGATAGAACTCCTTTTGCCTACAGTCTTTAATATTTTAAAATAGAAGTATTAAAACCCTATCGTTAACAACAGTTCTGTTCATTCGAAATTATCAATAAACAATTAATTTTCAGCGTTTAGTTTTACACGCGTTTCTGCAACTTCTACTCCGTTTACGAGAAGGGAGATTCGATGGATTCCCGAGTAATGACGACGCGTAGTTAAATCCTTCCAATTGTGAACCCTCACTCTTTCAACTCCTTCACTACCTGAGAAATCCCTATCTGCCAAAAGGAAAATTTTACGAGAATTTTTCTGATTGGCTTTTACAAAATCGATGGCGTACTCAATGCGAAGTTTCACTGGATTCTTTTCTTGCACTAGAAAGCCGAAATGAAGTTCACTGGTTTCGCCAATAAAAATCGAGTCTGGTTCATTTCTAATAAAAGCGCTTGAAATAATATTAGGATTATTCAATACATCCGCGTATCCAAATAATGAAAGGACTTCTGGATCCGCTTGGCGAACTAGGGTCCTGCATCCCCGTCGGACAATCCAAATCGTGTTGGGGTCTCCGCTTTCATACCAGCGCTTTGCAGTTTCTATTACGGTTTTAGGATGATCTTTGGCAATATCATTCAAGTTATTGGCCACACTTTTGCGAACATAGAGGGATGAATCGTCTTTCAGGTTCTCAAGTAATTCCAAGACTGGTGTCGGATCTGATTTGAACATCGGTAAAGATTGCCCCCAAGGTAACCTAGGCCTGCATCCTTCACTTGCCAGCCTGCGGACATGCTCATCCTCATGTTTTGTCCATTCCTTCATCTTCGCCATCATTTGAACGGAATCAAACAAGATAAAGGCACGTACTGCAAATTCGGATGATGATTTTGAAGTAAACCGCTCCAAGGCATCAAGCGATAACGGCCAATCTTTCTTATTCAATCCATGCACCTCTACAAAATCCGGGAAAAATAAATATCGAAAACCTTCACAATCCTTATCAAGTAGATACAATATATCCAATGCCTTTTCATAATCACTAGAAAGATGCTTTCCAAGGGTAATCGAAATATGTCTAATTCGTTCTTTTAACTTCCTCTCGTCCCAATCCTCATCAATCACTTCCTCTACAAACGATTCAGTAGAGAAAGACGGATGGACACCCTTTACTTTTTCACCGAATTCACGAATAAAAGTTTCATTATATATATCCTTTAAGGGCTCAGCCATTTATTTCACTTCCTTTCTTCAGGTATATATTTTGCTTTTGTAAGCCATTCCTTTATCGTATATGTACTGATCGCAAAATACAATGATATAGCAACTAGCTTTTATTACCCAAGTAACGGGCTTTGTTGATTATGGAATATAAATCACTAAGCTGCTGGATTTCGTAGGTTGGCTCAATTCCCGTTTCATTTTGCTTCCGTTCAGGATTAAACCAGCAGGTATCCATGCCGGCAAGTTGGCCGCCTCTTATGTCTGCACTTAATGAGTCCCCGATTATCAATCCTTGTTCCGGTTTAAAATCAGGAATACAGGCAAATACGTAATCGAAGAATTCTTTCATAGGCTTTTGATATCCAGTATCCTCTGAAATGAAAACTTGTTTAAAATAAACATCCAAGCCTGAATCTCGCAAGCGTTTATCCTGGGTCCTGGAAACCCCATTTGACACAATATATAAATCGTGGTGCAGTTCTAAAATCGCAACCAATTCATGTGCCCCATTAACTTCCTGGTGCCCTTGTTCCAAATAACTACGATAGGTTTTCTCCAGTGCAACCCCGTCAACCACCCGGCCATATTCTTTAAAAAAAGTTGAAAATCGCGTATTGATTACCTCATTCCGCGATATTTCCCCCTTTTCAAATGACTTCCACAGGTTTTGGTTGATCATTTTATAGTGCGCCTCCGCTTGCTGTGTATACAACATTTGTTGCTCCTTGAGAAGTAAGCGCAGTGCATCACTTTCAGCCATCCTAAAATCTAAAAGTGTATCATCTATATCAAAAAATAAAGCTTTGTACCTGTTCATATGTATCGCCCCATTCAATGTTTCCATCCAACTTTGATTAACTCCTGATCATAACATAGTCTTTCTAGGTCATTTCAAGAGGCCGTTTTCCTTTTCCCGCCTATTTTGAATATTATCATCCCGGCAATGATAATCAGGATACCCGCCAACTGCTTGAATGTGAAGGGAACCTTCTCCAGCCCCAACAAACCTGTAGAATCCCAAGCCAGAGCAAATACAAGCTGTGCCGCCATCACGATTGAAATGGCGAAGGTAGGTCCCAGCAGCTTAACTCCCTGTGTCACACAAATGACCACACCTATGCCAACCAACCCGCTGAACCAATACCAGGGCTTCATATTATGCAGTTGAAAAAGTTCCATTCCCTCAAATGCGAACCCGCATAAAAACGAAGCAAGAAAGCCCAAACCTAATACAAGTGTCGTCGTTGACCATGGATTGACATGTTCATTTACTTTACTATTGAAAACGTTTTGTAAACTGACCATTGAACCCGCGAGTATTGCCCAACTTAATCCGAGCAACATCGTAACGCCTCCTTCAAATCATATAAACTATCTACTCATAGATATTATGGCTGGACAGTGCCTTTAACCCTTCCCAGTCCTTAACTTGGATGAACCCATCGGATCGATCAATCAAACCGTCCCTACAAAGCTGTAGGATGACTCGATTCAAGTGCCTGTAACTTGTCCCAATAAAGTTTGCAGTATCCTTCAAGCTCTCTGTATTCAGCCTTCCATTGATTTGGGCACTTGTTTCATCGAACGAAACAGATAAGAGGTAACTTGCAAGCCTTACTTCAACTGGATGCATTAAATTGAAACTAAGTGACTTGGACTTTACATAAAACTTCTGGGTGATGACCCTTAGTAAAAATTGCAGGAAGGCCGGTTGATCTTCGGCATACTTTTTTAACCATTGGTGCTGTATGCCGATAACATAGACATCCGATACCGCTTCAACAGTATTAATGATATCGATTCCCTGTATGTATTCAATATCTCCAATTACTTCAAGAGGGGTCTTGAATGACAAAATCAGATTCTTGCCTTCAACTGATGTCGTAGACACTTTAACTTTCCCCTTAACCAGCACGTACAAATAATTCACGCAATCGCCTTGGGAGCAAATGCATTCACCAGGATTAACCCGGTATAGAGATAAATAGGGCATCAAGGCTCCATTAAAAATGTTTTCCAACTGATGTGTCTTCAAATAGTGATTGAGTTTTTCCGAATCCATTATTTCTTTCATCTGATAAAGTTTCACTTCCTGCCTATTACTTATTATCCTTACAATTATACCGCTAATAAAATGATTCCTGCCATCATCAAGCCAAGCCCAATGAACTGTGGCAGTTGCATCTTCTGTTTCGTTACCCCAAACCATCCCTTGCTATCTATGAAAAAGCTAAGACTTAGCTGAGCCAGCAATAGAGCTGACACCGAAAACGTCACTCCGATCTGTTTATAAGCCGAAATATTACTGAAAATAATCACCGCTGCAAAGGTTCCACCCGACAAATACAAAGGTTTAACTTTTTTTAATTCAAGAGAATCCCCTTTACGCATCGTTATTAAAATTAACCCGGCGATGATGAAACCAGTGAATTGTGTGATTGTTGCGACTTGCCACGTGCTAAGGTCCCGGCTAATCTGGGAATTGGCTACACCCTGCAACGTTAGAAAAGCTCCGCCTAAAAATGAAAAGAAAATCCCTTTCACTGTTTCTCCCCCCTTCTTTCCATTATTTAATAACAGATATAAGATTCCGGAAAGGACATATGTCCCGCTGTTCGACTCCAGGTTCATCGTTGGAATGGAAGATTTTTTGGGGGAAATAACAAAAAATTCTCTGCCAAGACCAATCTTTAACAAGCAAAGGCCACTAATCAATTAGTGGCCTCGCTTGTTTACCATTAACTTGAATAATTAAAGACAAAATAAGTCTAATTCCTAGCAATCATTTTCGGAGAATTTAGCCGGCTAAAAATTAAGTGGTACCTTTTTATTTGTTATACTTATAAAAAGTTTCAATGACTGCTCTGGTTAATATCTCAATACCAGTGAAAATGGCTTCCTGATTGAATACCATGTTGGGATGGTGCAACCCTGGCTCTAAATTGCAGCCAACACCCAGCATCGTGGCTTTAATTGCAGGTCTTTCCTTTGTATAAAAATGAAAATCCTCACCGCCGGGAGTGATGATGGGCTTAACGAGCCCTTTAGCCCCCAAAGTTTTTTCTATTGCCTTCCCCATCAATCGTTCCGCTTCTTGATCAATGGATGCGGCATAAACTCTTTCTTTGTGCTTGAAGGTAATTTGACATTGATGGAAGATGGACATTTTCTTCAAAACATCGTCCACCTTCTCGATCAATTCGTCCATCGCTTCATTCGTTTGGGCGCGTAAGTCAAGACTGAACTTGGAGGACCCAGGTATAATATTTGCATTTTCCCCTCCTGCGGAAACCTGTGTCATTTTGACTGAATAAGATAATTGCGGGTTTAGCCGTATTCCTTTAAGCTGTTCAACGATGGAACTGATCACTTCAATGGCGTTTAAAGTCAAATGAGGCCTGGCACCATGACCATCAAATCCGTGAATCTCACCAAACACTGTATCGGCTGACCCGTGAATGATGCCTGAAGCAGCTTGTCCATGCTTAATCTCATGAATGGGGCGCAAATGAAGACCAAAGAGAAAGTCAACATCATCCAATACCTGTTTTTCAATCATCTTTAAAGCACCCTCACCAACTTCTTCGGCAGGCTGAAAAATAAACTTTAACGTACCTGGAAGAATTGCCTTCATTTTTCTTAATAACAACAACACACCCAATACAATCGTCATGTGAGCATCATGCCCACATGAGTGGTTGGCACGTATTGTCCCATCAACCTCCTGAAGGAGAGCATCCATATCAGCCCTCAATCCGACCGTTAACTTATTTCGCCCTTCCTCTGGATACCATGTCCCCACGATTCCAGGGATATCCACAAAACTGGTCACTTTAAGATCGTTTTGTTTGAGGACCCTTGAAATATAAGATGTAGTCTCATATTCATTCCAGCTCACTTCAGGATTCTCATGAAGATGGTGGAAAATCTCCAAAACTTGAGGTTTTATTTCATTCAATAAGTCCTTCATCAAACCACTCCTTATTCTCTCAGGAAATACCAAGGGCCACTGCAACCATGAGTGCAATGCAAGCAATCAAAGTCCACCCGAAAACTAATTTCCAAATGAAATTTACCCATCGCTCATAGGGAATCCCAGCGATGGCCAAATATCCCATCAACGCTGATGACGTTGGAATGATGGAATTCGTAACCGAATCCCCATATTGGAAGGCAAGAACGGCAAGCTGTCTTTCCAAACCCAATATATCCGTAATGTGAACCATGAACGGCATTGTTGCGGCAGCCTGTCCGCTACCCGAAGAAATGAATAAATTCAGGATTGCTTGAGTGAAGAACATGCCTACCACATTCAACGTTTGCGGTAAGTGGCTTATCCCGGACACTGCCATGAAGACCAATGAATCTATGATTTTCCCTTCTTCCAGCACTACTGTTATAGCCCTTGCAAAACCGACGATCAAAGCCCCAAATGTTACTGCTTTGGCCCCACCGATAAATGAATCGAAAATTTGCCCAAGCTGAAGACCCCCTACTAGCCCGCTAACGATGCCCATAATCAAAAAAGAAGCGGTATGCTCGGTTAAAAACCAATCCATTTGAACACACCATAAATGTTAAAAGCCAGCCCAAAGGTCATCGTCTATACTTAAAACCTTAGCGAAAGAGAGGGATTCATGGAACTTCCCACCTAATAAATCATAAATCGGCAATTTGGTGTACTTCCCCATCAGGTCATAGCAAGCTATATCAATGGCCGCTTTTGCCGAGGGATTTCCGCTGATGGTCGAATAAAACGATTCCCCAGTTACATGTTCATCAGGCACTGCCTCCCCATATCCCACCAGCCCGTTATCGGCTATTAATTTTACGATAACAGAGGGCATATGATTGTATGTTTCATAGGAAATGACAAATGGCTCTTTTAATGGCAAATGTGTGGCATGAATTTCACAACGTTCAATAAGCAAAACAAACCTCCCTTTTCACTGTCGCTATATGTCGTTAATAAAAACAATATATACCAATCTCCTTTTCCTGTAAAGTCTGAAAATTTAATTTTCGGTAAGTTTCTTGAATTTCTCCGCTGGTACATATAAGTTCCGAGGTCTTCCTTGCCCATATGGATGTTCCTCTCCAATTTTGCTGAGACAGCCGCATTCAGTAAGTCTTTTAACGAATCTTTCTGCCGATCGTCTGGTACAACACATGTATTCCTCTAGCTCTGCTGCTGAAAAAGCCCGAAAATGATTTATCGAAATAAACCGATGAATCAATTTTATATTTTTCGCACTCATTTTTAGTTCTCTGGCCAGTATTTGAATGGTTTCATCTTCATTTTTCAATTCCACTTGGTGATTCCCTTCAAATAATGGTCCCTGAAGTTTTTGATCTTCATCCACCAAGCATGCTACCGTTTTTCTTTTTAGGAATTTATCGGTAAAAAATAATGCTTGTGCCGAATGTTTTTCCGCCTCTTGAATCGTATATCCATATCCAATGCCAATTTGGAAGAGGGTTTTAAATTCTTGTTCCATTTGTCCGATGATTTCATCATAAATATCTGATTCAAATGCCTGTAATGCTCCGCGTGTAGTATAAATCAAATGTGGATTAAAATATTCAAGAGAAACACGAGCCTGTATTCTCTTACTCAATTTCTGTAAAAAATTTAAAAATAGACCACTTTCATTAAGCTTTTGTTGATAATCTTGAATGGAAATGACAGCAATCTGTGATTCTTCCGTTTTCCTCAGTTTCAACAAAGATATAGCTCCTGTAAGACTTTCTATCAAGGTATGTTTGGGCTGAACCATAAATCTGGAAGGAATGGATAGCCTTTGAAGTTCCTGATAAACAGCATGAATGCTCGTTAGTGCGAAATGGGTTTTTCCTTCTTTATGCCTGTTGCTATGGAATTGAACGAATTCGGCAATATTTAGTGTCTGGGTGCCTTCTTCCCTTTTGTAAACCCACGGGTAATCCTTCACATAAAGGGATTTTACTACGACTTCCGATTCTTCCAATACCTTCATTAACCGGTTTTTATCCGGTAAATCGATTGAGATTTCATTTATAGTAACCTTTTCCGTATGAGAAATAGATAACAACGAAAGTGCAACTGTCAATTCATCAAAAGGGACATATATAGCTTCTATTAAATTTCTTTTAACTTGTTCGTATCCATAATAAAAAGGGATGGAACCTGAAAACAATACTAGATCGGTTTGTTTACCGGCATCTTCTATTAATAGACTGGTTTCTTCCGGCAGATCATATTGAAAGGAAATGAATTGTACCTCAGGAAACAAAGGAAAGTGGACAGATAAGGATTCCAAAAAATACTTTGAGCCTATTACACCGATTTTCATGTTGCTTCACCTCGAAAATGAAATTTTATTTTTATTATAACGGTAGAATCGTATTAGTAACTACAAATATTCACCAAAATCCTTCATCTAAGTTTAAGCCTGTTTCATCATCAAATTTCGGAAATGTCACCTTACGACAAGCCAACATCGCCCATATTTGTTATTTATAGTATCTTATTAATAGGGAATGGAGAATCATGTTGTATTACGTTCCCATGGAATTTATCCGGTTTAATTTCGAATGACCAGCTTTTAGTTTCACATTTAAAGTTACTAAATCACTGACAAAACGTTTTTTCTGGGAGGAGTTCAAGATGATCAAAGGTCTCTATGAAGCGCATTTACCAGTATCAGATATGCAAAGGTCGATTGATTTTTACCGCAAACTTGATTTAGAACTTGCCTATCAAAGCGAGAGGGTCGTTTTCTTCTGGCTTGAGAAAGGGAAAAGCTGGCTTGGTCTTTGGAAAACGAACCAAGTGGAAATTCCCTATCATCCTTCCATCCGTCATGTGGCATTACAAATTGATATAGGTGACATGCCATCGGCGAAAGATTGGCTGAAAAATAGAGGAATTGACATTCGGCCTTTCTTTAATTTTACTGAAGGACAGCAGCCTTTGGTTCTCGATAATAACCCGCAAGCCCATGCGGCCATTTATTTTGATGATCCAGACGGAAATGTACTTGAATTGATTGCTCCATTAAGGCTGGACTTTGAGGGAAGTTTTGGAGAGATGTCATTAGAAGATTGGTATAAACGATTCCCAATTTAAATGGAGAGATGATTCCAGTTGTTATTTTTGCAATTTAAGAATGGGACCCCCATCTGGGTGTCCCATTGCTTCTGGGGAAGGATTCTTGTTCAAAGGTACAAATGCATTACGGGATATCATGCCCCATCGAGCTAGTTAAAATGTTAAACCATTGTTCTTTTTTCATGCTTAGATTTAGTGAATCAATGGCGCTATCCAGTCGTTCTTTCTTACCTGAACCAACGATCGGAATGATTTTTGCAGGATGCCTCAACAGCCATGCATACATAACCTCATCTATTCCATTAGCACCGATTTCTTCTTTTACGCTTTCTAACGTTTTTCTTAAGCGGACAGCCTTTTCGTTTGATTCCTCAAAGATGCTTCCTCCTGCGAGTGGTGACCATGCCATAGGAGCCACGCCCATTTCCTGACATAAGTTAATGGTTCCGTCTTCGAAGTTTTCAAGATTGTATGCAGAAAGTTCCAGTTGATTTGTTACTAGAGGATATTCAAGGTACGCTTGAAGCATATCCCATTGCGGTTTTTTGAAGTTCGATACCCCAAAGTTACGGACCTTTCCTGATTCTTTTAATTGATTAAACGCCTCAGCCGTTTCCGACGGGTCCATCAGGGGATCAGGACGATGGATAAGTAATAAATCAATATAATCCGTTTTAAGATTCATAAGGGATTGTTCAACAGACTTTATAATGTGGGTTTTATTAGTGTTATAATGGTGACTTTTATGAGAAGGGCGGTTTTCTGATTGTATGACTATGCCACATTTCGTAACGATCTCCATTTTTTCGCGTAAAGATGGCTTTAATGAAAGGGCGTTCCCAAAAATCTCCTCACATGTGTAGCTACCATATATATCAGCGTGATCATATGTAGTGACCCCCCGATCCATTCCATGTTCAATAAGAGATAGGATTTCTTCGGTGGAAAATTTCCAATCTGCCAATCTCCACATACCGTGAACAATGCGTGAAAGACTTAGATCTTCAGTTAGATTGACTCTTTGCATGTTGTTTCTCCCCTTTTATATCATGATTGGGCTTGCTAATTAGGTGTTTGTCATGGCTTACCTATGTTGCGGTTTCTTTCCTTATTATCCTTCATAACATATTGGTTAATTCTGTGCTAGTATCCTAGGCTACTGCAATGAATCTTAGTATAATTTAAAATTTCGAAGAATCCTAATCTTGAGTGACCCTCACATGCCACATTTTTAGAAAGTTAGGTTCATGAACTTTAGATAAGTTATATATCGCCCCCTTGTGGATGCAGAATCCCACGTTAGATCCATAAGAAAAAGGCTGCCGTAGCAACCTCCTAATCGAATAATCAAGAATTCATTTCCATCTAGCTAGCATGAAATATCAAAAATGCTTAGTTAGTTCTTTGAAGTTTTCTTGTGTAATTCAACGATTTCTATCGCTAAATCTTTTGTTGTCATGGAAGTAATCAAGTGATCTTGAGCATAGATTAAGAGCATTGGAATTTCGAATACCTCACCATACACTTCTTGTTGAATCAAACGGTTTGGATTTTATGTGCAGCAACAAACTCATCTTCCGCCTCCTTTTATTTTTCTTGGGCATCGCTTGATTTACCCTGTTTTTGCAATGCGATGGCTTCCATTGCACAACTGCGGGCATTTCCGCTATGGAGAATTAATTGAAATGTTAATTCAGATAGATCCTCTTTCGTTTTCGTCATATGAACACCCTCTTTTTTGTTCGCAAAAAAGGACAGAAAAGGGTAATGGCAACATTCCCTTCTCTGTCCTTTTACCTGAGAGATTTGTTCAAAGTTTTTTTTGGAACTTGATCCTTCGTTGGCTGTGTATTGCACTCTCACACAATCGTCATCCTCTATATTTTTTTGAAACACTGTAAATATTTGCGACTGTAAATTATTTGCATAAGTGGTTTTTATGGTATCACTCTTTATTTATACATATTCAGAAAACTAAGAAATGATAAAACGAAGGAAAATCACTTTATATCAGCAAACGCCTTCAAATTTAATAGACTAATGCTTTTTTATGAAGTTCAGCTCTTGCTGATCGCTGATTGTATCCTGGTTTTTCTCTTTTTCTTTTAAAACATAACTAAGCAAGTCTAATGAGAGACGTGCTGCCACTTGTCCAGTTATTCCCGTATGATCGTAAGGAGGAGCTACTTCTACCATATCAAAACCGATTACTTCTCCTCTTTTTGCAATTCCATGGAGTATTTCGTTGACTTCATCATAAAGCAGGCCTCCAGGAGAAGGTGTGCCTGTCGCAGGGGCGATCGATGGATCGAGACCATCAATGTCCATGGTAATATAATATTTTTCACCTGCTGGAATAAGTTCCAGCACCTGTTCAAATCCCATCTTTCTCATTTGACGTGGAGACAAGATGACACTTCCGTATTCTCTGGAAGCATCGACATCTTCTTTTTTACTGCTGCTGATTCCACGAATGCCCAATTGGAAAATCTTTTGAACATGATTCATTTCAGATAAGCGGCGGATGCAGCTTCCATGTCCAACCCGCATTCCTGAACGGTGATCTGCCCAGTCTAAATGCGCATCAATCTGGATCACATGAAATGGCCCGAGTTCTCCCAAGCCCCTTCCTACTGGTATTGTAATGGAATGATCTCCACCTAAAACAACCGGCATTGCACCTTTTGAAACGATTTTTCGAATGGCTTCTTCCGTATTATCATGGGATTGCATCATATCCCCATGTACCATGTCTACATCGCCGCAATCAACTACTTTCCATTTCGGGCCAAGATACATGATATCATTTTCAATATCATAGGCGCCATCTAACCCGAAACTATATAATGTAGAGCCTTCACGAATTCCTCTTGGACCCATTCTTGCTCCTGACTTCCATTGTGTTCCCATATCATTTGGAACTCCAATGACAGCTACATCTGCATCTAACTGGTCTAGATCAGGACATACGGGATATTTCCCGAAAGTACAGATTCCGGTAAAAGGTAAATTAAGATGTTGTTTTTTATTATTCGACATGAACTTTGCCTCCCACTTGTATTACGTTCTCCTAATGTCTCCTAATGTTCTCCTAATATATATGCAAGCTATGCCAACCTATTAAACTAGACAAAACGGAATTGTGTTGTCAATAATGACTACCAGGAACCGACACAGATTTCTTTCTGTTCCAGGCCATCTTTAGATATAATATTTGAAATAATGGTAATTCAAAAAAATGCTTCCCCTATTAAAAAAAGTCAAAAATTTCTCGATGTAAGCACTCTCTTTTACTCAATTATCTTTACTTCTCCATTTTTAATGATCAAACCACTTGGTTGGCTCCACTTCTAAATTAATGTTGATTTGTTTTACCTCACTAAACTCATCTAAACCAAAAGTTCCTAATCCGCGGCCAATTCCGCTCTGCTTATAGCCTCCCCACGGGGCTTCATTGTAGGCTAAATTATAGGCATTAATCCATGTAATTCCGGCTCTTATTTTCTTAATCACTCTTAAAGCCTTTGCACCGTCTTGGGAAAATACACCTGCTGCGAGGCCATATGGGGTATCATTAGCAAGCTGGATGGCTTCCGCTTCATCTTTAAACTTTTGTACAGTCAGTACTGGCCCAAATATTTCTTCCTGAACAATTCTCATGTCCGGTTTGGTATCAACAAATATTGTCGGCTCAACAAAATAGCCCTTTTCAAGCCCATTGCTTGTTATACGCTTGCCGCCGCAGGCTAATGTCGCCCCTTCTTCTATGCCATGTTGAATATATTGGAGTACCTCATTCATATGTGCTTCACTGACAAGGGCACCCATTTCTGTAGAAGGATGATCACCAGGACCGACTTGGATCTTTTTCGCTTTCTCTATCAGTCTATCGATAAACTTGTCGTGAATGCTCTCTTCAAGCAGCAAACGCGATCCTGCATTACAAACTTGACCTGCATTTACAAAAATCCCATATAAAGCATAATCCACTGCTGTCTCAAAGTCTGCGTCGGCGAAAACGATGTTAGGCGACTTGCCGCCTAGTTCGAGGGCAATGTTCTTAATATTTCCAGCAGCTGTTTTCATGATGCTTCTCCCCGTTGAGGTGCTGCCAGTGAATGAAACCATATCGACTTTATCGCTTTCCGCTAGTTCATTTCCTACTGTTCCCCCACCGCCCATCACGAGATTAGCAACGCCATCTGGAATGCCAACTTCTTTGATAATCTCGAACAATTTGGTAGTGGTAACCGGAGTTATCCCGGCTGGTTTAAACACGACCGCATTTCCTGCAGCAAGTGCAGGGGCTATTTTCCAAGCTCCCGTCAGTAAAGGAAAATTCCACGGAGCGATCAGTCCACATACCCCTACCGGCTCTCGAACAACCATAGCCTGTACAGGACCAGAAACAGGATACGTTTGGCCATCCGGTTTTGTGACTAAACCGGCATAGTAGCGAAAACAATCCGCTGCGTCAGCAATGTCAAACTCTGACTCTTTAAGAGGTTTTCCGGTATTGGCTGTTTCAAGTTGGCTAAGCTCAGATACATTTTCTTCAATCTTCTCCGCTATTTTATATAAATAGGAAGCCCGTTCCGAAGCCGGTAAGTCCGACCAAATCCCAGAATCAAATGCTAGTCGTGCTGCATCAATAGCCATCTTGGCATCTTCTGCATTTCCGTTGGGAGCCTCTGCAATGATCTTGCCGTTTGCCGGATTTACAATATTTCTCTTCTGTTTACTTGAAGAATCCATCCACTCACCGTTTATAAACATTTTCAACTTATGCAATTTGAAAAACCTCCAGTTCATTATTCTTACTTTATAGCAATCTCATATCCATAAATAGCTAATTATGTACCCGCAGCAAGTGGGCATACGCATGTTTTCTGTAAACCATGGCGGCCGCCCAATTAAAACTCCCATCAAGCCGGCCGCCGATTCAAAAATTCTAGATCAACATTAATCTAGTTAAATTTTTAAATTAATGTTGTGTTTTTCGCCTCATAAGTCTTTTGAAATAATTCCAAATAATCTGCAGGTGTCACTTTTCGTGAATTAGCCTGTGTACACAAATGAACGGATGCCCCTTCAGCGAGGAATGGGAAATCTTCGGGATTGACATTACTTAAATCTCGAAAATCAGGAATGCCAATTTTACGTGCAAGCTCTTTTAACAATACAACACCATCATAGGCAATTTCTTCTGTTGTTTTCCCTTCTTTATTTGCTCCAAGTTTTTCAGCTACAATTGCATGCTTTTCCAGGTTTGAAGGAATATTAAATTCAAAAACATGAGGAAGAAAGATAGAATTCGCTACCCCATGTGGAGTATCATAAAGACCGCCGAGTGGTTCAGCCATAGCATGTACAGCACCAAGATCCGCGTTATCAAATGCCATACCTGCAATTAAACTGGCTACAAGCATATTTTTCCTTGCCTCTAAGTCGGTCCCATTTTCTACAGCTAACGGAAGGTACTTAGCAATTAATTCAATTGCATAAAGGCTGAGAGCATCGGAAATGGGTTCAGCAATATTGCTGGTATAAGCTTCGATAGCATGTGTAAGTGCATCCATTCCGGTAGCAGCAGTAATAGATTTAGGCAGAGTTAGAGTTAATTCAGGGTCCAAAATTGCTAGTTTTGGAGCCAATTTAATGTCAAGTATAGCCTCTTTCTGTTTTGTAACTGTATCTGTAATGACAGAACCTGTTGTAACCTCACTTCCTGTACCTGAAGTTGTAGGGATACAAATAAGGGGAGTTATTTCTCGATCTAGTAAATTTAACCCGTAACGATCCCTAAGCTCTCCTCCATGGGTTAAAAGTGTACCAATTGCTTTTGCTGTATCCATCGAACTTCCGCCGCCAAGACCTATCAAAAGATCTATTTCCTCGTCTTTAAATTGTTGATAGGCTCTATGGCAATCTACATCTTTTGGATTAGGAGTAATTTCATCAAAAACAATATAATTGACACTTTCTTGGTCTAACGAATCGGTAACCTTTTGTAAAATTCCAGTTTGCGCCAGTCCTTTATCGGTAATAAGAAGTGCCTTTTTTCCTCCTAGCTCTTTTGCTCTTTTCCCAATATTTTTAACTTTTCCGTTCCCGAACTCTATAGATGTAGGTTGATTGAAATTAAAATCCCAGATCATCATTAATATCCCCTTTCAATTTTTCAAACAGTGTAATAGTAAGTGACTCACTCTCTTTTACTCTTTTATATCTACTTCTCCATTTTTAATGATCAAACCACTTTGTTGGCTCCACTTCTAAATTAATGTTGATTTGTTTTACCTCACTAAACTCATCTAAACCAAAAGTTCCTAATCCACGGCCAATTCCGCTCTGTTTATAGCCTCCCCACGGTGCTTCATTGTAGGCTAGGTTATAAGCATTAATCCACGTAATTCCGGCTCTTATTTTCTTAGTCACTCTTAAAGCCTTCGCACCGTCTTGTGAAAATACACCTGCTGCGAGGCCGTATGGAGTATCATTGGCAAGCTGGATGGCTTCCGCTTCATCTTTAAATTTTTGCACGGTAAGTACTGGCCCGAATATTTCTTCCTGAACAATTCTCATGTCCGGTTTGGTATCAACAAATATCGTCGGCTCAACAAAATAGCCCATTTCAAGCCCATTGCTTGTTATACGCTTGCCTCCGCAGGCTAATGTCGCCCCTTCTGCTATGCCAAGTTGAATATATTGGAGTACCTTATTCATATGTGCTTCACTGACAAGGGCACCCATTTGTGTAGACGGTTGATCACCTGGGCCGACCCGGATCTTTTTCGCTTTCTCTGACAGTCTATCGATAAACTTGTCGTGAATGCTCTCTTCCAGCAGCAAACGCGATCCTGCATTACAAATTTGGCCAGCGTTGACAAAAATGCCATATAAAGCATAATCTGCGGCTGTCTCAAAGTCTGCGTCGGCAAAAACGATGTTAGGTGACTTGCCGCCTAATTCAAGTGCAATGTTTTTAATATTTCCAGCTGCTGCTTTCATGATGCTTCTGCCCGTTGAGGTACTGCCAGTAAACGAAACCATATCAACTTTATCGCTTTCCGCTAGTTCATTTCCTACTGTTGCACCACCACCCATAACTAGATTGGCAACGCCATCTGGTATGCCAACTTCTTCGATAATCTCAAATAATTTAGTAGTCGTAATCGGAGTGACCTCGGATGTTTTAAATACAATCGTATTTCCGGCAGCAAGGGCAGGGGCTATTTTCCAAGCTCCAGTCAGTAAAGGAAAATTCCACGGAGCGATCAGTCCACATACCCCTACCGGCTCTCGAACAACCATGGCCTGTACAGGACCGGAAACAGGATACGTTTGGCCGTCCGGTTTAGTGACTAAACCGGCATAATAACGAAAACAATCCGCTGCATCCGCAATGTCAAACTCTGCTTCTTTAAGAGGTTTTCCGGTATTGGCTGTTTCAAATTGGCTAAGCTCAGATGCATGTTCTTCAATTTTCTTTGCTATTTTAAATAAATAGGAAGCCCGCTCCGAAGCCGGCAGGTCTGACCAAATGCCGGAATCAAATGCGGTTCGTGCCGCATCAATGGCCATCCGGGCATCTTCTGCATTTCCGTTGGGAGACTCCGCAATGATCTTACCGTTTGCTGGGTTAACAACATTACTCTTTTCTTTACTCAAAGAATCCATCCACTCACCGTTTATAAACTTTTTCAGCTTCAACAATTTGAAAAAACCTCCTGTCCGTTATTATTACTTTAACGATCTCGCTTTAAATATAGGCAGCGCTTTCATTTTTCTTTATTTTCAAAATATTACACCTCCTTTAGATACATTTACTTACTTCAGTGTAAGAAACGGATTAAAAGTCTTCTACCTTTTGGGAAAGAATTTTTTTATTCACATCTTCTACCTCTTGAGGAATGATCTCTTCATCAAAATGAAACTCAGGAAGAGGCTTGCGAAAAAAATTTGTCATATAAAGAAGATATGCTAAGCCACATATCACCCAAATGCCTCCAAGAATCAATGCCTCTATTTCTAAATGTGACCATAACCACATAGTAAATACTGCGCCCATGAACGGTAAAAATAAATACCTTATGCAATCGTTAAAAGATCGTTTCTGATTTTTTATAAAATAATGGGCGATGACAGATAGATTAACAGATGCAAAAGCAATGAGCCCTCCAAAATTGATAAACTTGATAACTTGCTCCAAAGTTAACACGACGCCTAGTAAAGAAATTATTCCTATCACGATAATACTGTGTGACGGTGTTTTAAATTTGGGATGAATATAACCAAATAGATTTTCAGGCAATACTGAATCCCGGCCCATCGCATATAACACACGTGATGCGCTTGTAATTGAAGCAACTCCTGATGAAAAGTTACCAATAATTACCGCAGTTATAAATAATGATTTGAATAGGTTTCCTCCTACAAGTATAGCGATTTCCATGGCTGCTGAATCAGTGTTTTCAAATGAAAAACCCGGAAAGACCAATTGTGCTAAGTAGGAAGAGCCAATATACAAAACCCCTATTAACAGCAACATTATGATAATAGCTCTTGGGATGGTTTTTTCAGGATTGATTGTTTCCTCTGACAAGGTAGTAAGTGAGTCAAAACCAAGAAAACTAAAACAAAGGATTGAGGATCCTGCTAAGATTACTGACAAGGGAACCTCTGAATTGAATAATGGTTTACTCGAGAAAAGAGTACCTGTCCCTACTCCATCTAATAAATTTTTGACGGTTAATATCCAGAAAAGACTAACGAAAATGATTTGAGCAATAACGAAAATTTTACTTGCAGATGCTGATGTCTTTACCCCTAGAATGCTCGGTACAACTATGATAGAAGTTAAAAGAATAATCCACACATAATGTGGAATCCCTGGAAACACTGCACTTAAAAAGACAGTGGACATCAAACACGTCACCATAGGTGTTAACATATAATCAAGCATAATTGTCCAACCAACAATAAACCCAACTTTAGGATTAATAGATTTTTGAGTAAATGTATAAGCAGAACCTGAGATAGGGTATGCTTTTGCCATCTTTCCATAGCTGAGCGCTGTAAAAAATATTGCTAGAAATGCAATACTATACGCACCCGTAATTACACCATGTGAGGTTACGGTAGCTATTCCATAGGTATTAAAAAATACCATGGGGTTATTCCAAGCAATCCCTAAAAAAACAACCTGTGACAAAGTAAGTGTTCTAGCAAGTTTTTTCCGTTTCATAATCAGCTCCCCCACATTTATAAAGAATACTCAGAAGATTTGAATTATTGTGTATTTTGATTATAAAGGTTGTTGTAACACAAAGGTCAACACCTGTATTATATTTTTTAAGGGGGCGATTAAACTGAAAGAAAAATTAACTATCGGTGAGATGGCAAAGTTACGAGGGATGACAACGGAGACCTTGCGCCATTATGATCGGATTAACTTATTCAAGCCGCAATATATCGATTCACATTCGGGATATCGCTACTATTCAATTTTCCAGTACGAGGTTTTAGGAACCATTAAAGAATTACGGCAACTTGGAATGAGTACGGACGAAATAAAGGATTATTTCAATGAACGTAATTTCAGTAAGTCTTTAGACATTCTTAAAGTCAAACACGCAGATCTTGTTTCAAAGCTAAATGAATTAACTGACTTGGAAGAAAGTATCCAGAAAAAAATTGAATATTTAGATCAAATATCAAGAGAAAAGGAACTACAAACAGTCATGTTCCACAAAATAGGACCCAGGAAATTAATTACATTGAATGAAAAAATCAATAATAATTTAGAGCTCTGTTATGGAGTTATAAGGCTAGAAAATATGCTTGCTGAGAAGTCACCAATTCTGGCCAGTAACAGACTAGGAATTCTCATCCAGGAAGCAGATCTTAAATCTAAACGTTTTGAAGAACCATCAGTCATTTTTGTTGTGGCAAAAAATAAAGAAAAAATACCAAAGCAGCACCAAAGAATCATTCAGGCTGGGTTGTTTGCGTGTATCCGTTATAATGGGGAATTATTATGGAACCGAAGTGAAAGCTTGAGTAAAATAATGGATTATCTTGATGAAGGTGGTTATCAAATTACCGGCGATGCGCTGCAAATTATGCATGTTGATATTACGATCACAGATAAACCAAACGAGGTTACCTTTGAAATTCAAGTTCCCGTTCAAAAGGTCTGACCTATTTGCGCAGGACAAATGTTTATGTGTGTGGTTTAGACAAAAAAAATAGGAGTAGAGGTTCTGGTGCAAGAAATCTATGAAACTTTGACATACTGATACCACTAATCTAAAAAGGATGTGGATTATATTTCATCCGTTAAAGAAGAGTGGTTAATTATTAAAAAGAGGGAAAGAAGATAAAATGTTTCCAAAATTAGCACAGAAAGACTATTACTAAGAGAATGACAAAAGAGGATGCAGAAGGTATTTTACTTGCATTTCTAACGAAGATCTAACACGTTTTTATGAGCAAGAAACATTACAGAATATAGACAAGCAGAGAGATTGATAGATTTTCTTTCAAAAAAACTATAATGAAAAAAAGACGCATTCGCTGAGGGATTGAAAGAAAAGATGCCAAAGATATAATTAGAACAATTGGCTCTAATTCTTGGTTTACTTTGCATAAAAAGGAAGAAATAGGTTGCTAAATCCACCCATAGCAGTGGAGAAGAGGGTATACTTCAGAAGCAATATATTTTGAATAGTTTGATTAATGCATCTCGGTAATAAAGTCGTTTTTAATTTTTAATGCTAAAAAGTAAAAGCCTTTGTACTTACCCTAACAAAGGCTCTTTAAAGTTACTTAAAAAGTTCATTAAAAGAGAAGCTAAAATATTCTAATCGCACTTTTCCCTTCTCCCCCATAGGTATCATCGTTAGTTATTGCCATGATGTCCGAGATTGGGATTGTCACTTTGAAAAACTGCCATTTAATGATCAAATTTTCATTTATTTTTTCAATTTGAATTCCAATCAATATAAGTCCCTCCTTAATGCAACCGGTTAATTTTAACATTTATCATCTACTTTTCATTAATGACTACTAATTCATTTTTATAGAATTCTATTTTAAGCATATAAGTTAACTTGATAATAGAGGGAATATGTTCATACGATGTTCTGAGAAATTAATTCTTTACTATAAACATTTTTTTATCCATTAAAAGGCCCCTCTCGATGGAGAAGAGCCTTTTATGATTGCACTTAACACTTAACCTTCAAGTTCCTTTTTCTTGTTCAAAAGTTGAAGATATTCCCTATCCAATTCCTCCTTTTCCTCTTCATTCATAACCCTGGACAGTTTCCCAAGTGTATCGATGATTTGCACTTCAATCATAAGAAGTTCATCCTGTTTAACTTGATGGCCATCCATGCCCTTATCCAATTTTGTTGATTCCTGGTTGACAGTTCTTACTCTCGGAGGTTCATCCTCGAATGAAAGTACATGCGTTGCAAGTGATTGGATCAATGAACGATCATGACTCACAAAAACGATTGTTCCTGGATATGCTTTTAACACTTCGATTAAAGCCTCTTTCGTATTTATATCCAGGTAATTTGTAGGTTCATCCAAAACCAATACATTATAGTTTCCCAAAAAAACTTTTGCCAGCGAGGCCCTGACTCTTTCCCCACCGCTTAAGAGTGATACTTGTTTGTGAACGCCATTTTCTTTAAAAGCCAATCGTGATAATAATGTACGAATGAAGGCTTGATTGTAGGGACTATCCTCCAAAATATTTTCAAGTACCGTTTTACTTTCATTCAAATTTTCTTGTTGTTGTGCAAAAAATCCTATCTTTGCCGGCTTCGCGACATATATATCTGTGTGGCGTTTCACTATCTTTTTCAGTAATGTCGATTTTCCTGAACCATTTTGACCATTGATGGCGAGTCTGCATGCCAGGGGAACATCGCCATAAATATGTTGTTTCAGCATTCTAGAACCAACCTTCAGGGAACAGCCATTAAATCGAATGACCCTTTTGCTGTGCAGTGATGGAAATTCCGAAATATCAAAAATGATAGGAGAATCTTCCCGCGGTTTTTCTTTTTTTGCTAATTTTTCGATCCGAGTTTCAATCGCTTCAGCAGAACGGTTCAGTTTCGCTTTTTGTTTCCCAGCGCTGCGTTTATGCAGCCTTGCTTCTGAATTGCCCATTCGTTTAGGGGCTTTCCTAATTGAATCAGATTTGCCTTGCAGGTTTTGTGCAGCCTGTTTCAATCTATTCTTTTCGCGAGTATACTCTTCAAATTCCTTCTTTTCTTTTTCTGTTTTTGCTTGCTTCTGCTTTGTATACGCTTCGTAATTCCCTTCATATACAGTAACCTTGCCTTGCTCAACTTCCCATATTGTTGTACAAAGATGATTTAAGAATGCCTTATCATGTGAAGTAAGCAATATAGCGCCATTAAAAGACTTTAAATCCTTTTCCAATTGTTCAATTCCGAATACATCTAAATGGCTAGTAGGTTCATCCGCAATCAATACATCCGCATTGGAGGTCAGGGCAGCGGCGATTTTTCTTCGAGTCCGTTCACCGCCGCTTATCATTTCTTGATCCTCATCTGGCAGTTTCCATATACTCGTTAATACTCCGCTTATTTCTTGTTCATTTTCCTCTATCTGTGGGATATAGCTGACTGTTCCATAGCTTTCTATATGACCGGAATCTGGTTCATTAACGCCTGCTAATATAGAAAGCAGGGTCGTTTTGCCTTCTCCATTTCTACCAACTAAACCAATACGGTCATGACTGTATAGATGAAGTGATTCAACGGAAATAACTTCATGGTTCCCGTAGCTTTTCTTTAAATCATTCGCCTTTAAAAATAACATGAAAAATCCCCCTCTATTTTTTCTAGAGAGAGATCGCCTGTTACTAAATTAATATACATAAACCAAATATACCTCTCCTGATTTCGATACCAGAAAAAGTATTTGTATATGAATTAGTACCTATAAACGAACAGACGAATCCCATCTCTAAACATAATCATTAAAAATCTCACATGGGTATCTAAAAAGATTCTTGTTCAAATGAAAAATTGACGCTCACTTAGAACTCACCAATAAAATCGGTAAGCACACAAAGTGACGCACGCTTGCATTGAACATACCTAACCGTTTACACCCATTGAAATAGATCTAGATTTACTGTTTATTAGATAGGATTACTGCTTCATTGTATAAGGTACCTTTTCCTTCCAATGTAATAAATTAATGATTGCACATTATTATATGTTTGTAAAGCTAATATATACCCGTTTTTCTTAATGATCAAAAAAAAGAGTTCATTAATTAGGTTCTACATGGACATGAACATCGTATACTCCATGATTCCTCATCATCACTTTTTCTACATGGGTCGCAATATCATGAGCTTCTTTAATATCCAACGTAGAATTGACAAGGATCACAACATCAATCACTTCATTATTCCCGTAATTCCTCCCTTTAATTTCTTTTATCCCCTTGACTCCATTCAGATTTGTAATTACATCCTTATAAAGTTGAATTTTATTTTCATCAAATCCATCAGAAAGTTCATGGGAGGCTTGAATGAATATATCCCAGGCTGTTTTGCATATTAATAGTCCAACAATGATGGCAGTTAGGGAATCCAGCCAAGGCATTTTTAATTGGGAGCCGAAAATCCCTATAGCTGTTCCGATACTTACCCAAGCATCGGAAATATTATCTTTTGAAGCTGCCAGAACGGCTTTACTGTTAATCTTAATAGCAAGCTTTTTATTATACCGATATACAAAATACATAGCTATTGCTGATAAAACGCCTACATACCCTGCCATAATGTCAGGTGATTCTTTTCCACCTTTAAGCATGGAAGCAACTGCATCTATTAAAACTTGTAAACCAACAGCAAACATAATAAATGAAGCAACCATCGAAGCAATCGTTTCACTTTTCCAATGGCCATAGCCATGATCTTTATCGGGGGGTCTTTGAGCCAGCCTTAATCCGATCAGTACAGCAATCGAGGCGATAATATCAGTGGTGTTGTTCAAACCATCCGCCTTTAATGCAGCTGAGTCACTTATGTATCCTATAGCCAATTTCATGATTGATAGACAAATATAAGCAATGATACTAATGATTGCACCACGTTCGCCTAATTTGAGGTCATTATATTTTTGTTCTTCCATTCAACTTCCCCCCACAATTAAGTACATGAATATAATATCAACTTAAAAATGGGTGGGTCTATAGCAACCTTTTTGTATCGTTTTATATAAGTAAGTGCTAGATAACTATGTTGCATTCGGTAAACTATCTGAAAAGAATAATATTTACGGTAACCTGACAAAAAGCCCAGCATGAAATAATCCTGCATCACGCCGCAAAATAACGAGCTAAGTGAGATTTAAATCGTTTTTTCGACTGTAAAACAAAATAAAGTTCCTCTTTCATTTGATTGTAAATTATATTTTATTTGCAGGATCCTTGCTATGTCCTCAATTATTTTTAAACCAAGCCCCCTACTTTTACTATCGATAACAAAACCAATCCCATTATCCTTGATAATCACCACATTTTTTTCAATGGTTATCTCAAGTTTGTCAGCCTTCGAGTGCTTTAACGCATTTTGGAAAATGTTATCAAATAACCTTTGGAGCCATAAGTCGTTACTGATCCACTTCAACTCTCTATTTAATGGATGATATATTAATTCAATGCCATGCATGTTATATAAATAACCCCATTTTTTAACCATCGTTTCTAATAAATCATGCATATTCACTTCTTCGTTTAAGATATAAGAATTATCTAACGTATCTGTGGATTGAATATTATATTCATTCGTTAATTCAGAAATATAACCTATTTGTTGATATAGTGACTCGATTAGTGGAGCTTGATCAGTAAATTGACCTTCTAAATAAAATAATTGCAATCTAACAGCTGTTAAAGGTGTATTGATGTCATGCCTTAATTTATTTAAGAGTTCCTTTTTTAATTCCTGTTGTTGTTTTAGTTCTAATTCTCGATAGGTCGTTCTTTCAATTAATAAATTCACCGATTTAATTAATTTACCGATTTCATCATTGCCATTAACCTCTAATTTATTCGGAATCTTTTCATCACTAGCTAAATTTCGAATGGTTTTATTCAATATATTTATTTTATTTAAAAGCGAGTTAATAGAATTAGAAAATAAAAAGGCTAAAAATAATAATGATAAAATAAAAACGATTAGCATTGTAGTATATGCAAAAGATTCATGAAAAGGAATGCCATAATTTTTCGTTTTAAAGGCATTCTCATAAATTACAGACATTAAGATACTAATCAACAATAATAAAAATGGTACGCTAATAACTGCAATAAATAACAATAGCCGGTATTTATTCTTTAATTTCATTTCTTTATATAGGTATTCAATCTATACCCTTCTCCATAAATATTCTGGATGATCTCACCCGTTGTATCATTGATTTTTGTCCTGACTTTTTTTATATGTACATTAATGATATTTTGATTTCTATCTTCGAGTTTCCATAAATATTCAAAAAAATGTTCTTTCGTTAAAATCCGATCCCTATTTTCATATAAATAGAAAAATATTTTACGCTCAATTGCAGTAAATACCACTTCATTTCCCAAGCCATTACTGAATACTTTTTTATGTTCAGCGTCAATAAATAAATGTTTAATATGCGTGAAAGTACCATATTTATTATCTAGCATTTTCTGCATTCTTAAGCATAGTTCTCTAGGATCAAAAGGCTTTGTCATATAATCCTCACCAATTGTCAATCCTTGGAGTTTGCTATCCATATCATTTCGAGCGGATAGCAAAATAACTGGAATATTTAATCCTAGATTTTTCACTTTCTTTGTAAGTTGATAGCCATCCTCTCCTGGCAGCATAACATCCATAATGACTAAATCCATCTCATGGATAATATCAATAATATCTTTACCTTCTTTCATCCAGAATACATTGTACCCTTCGCGTTGCAATATTTTTTGCAATAAATCACCTATCATCAAATCATCTTCAACAATTAAAATATTATATCCCTTCATCAAATTGGTCCTTCAGTTTTTTTGATAAATTCCATGGTAAGTTTATATATCTCATCAGGCGCGTATAAATAAATGCTGTGTGTACCATTCAGTTTTATTACATCCCCTTTTAATAGTTGTTCTGCAAACTCCTCATAATCTTCATTTTTTTGTTTTGTATATTTCGAATTTTTATATTGATCGGCAATCGCATCTATAAATAAAATAGGTGTCTCTTTTGGAATCGGCAGGTTAACTGATTTTTTACCATTATTGTAACTTTGTAAAAGCTCTTGCTCCATATCATCATTAAAAAATTGTTTATATGATAGTGCTTTATACATTTCTTTTTCATGGTCAGTTAAGAAAGATTGCTGAATCACTACAGGATTATAAGCAACTGAAGGAATCAGACGGTGCATACCGATTTTCGTTAAAATATTCACTCCTCTTACAGTCAATGAATCAACCAGGCCCATTTTATGAGTTACATACTGGTGCGGTAAACCGATATCTAAAGCAATAATTCCCTTTACTTCACTTGGGTATTTTTGTGCCCAGTAAATAGCTTCTATACCTGATAAAGAGTGTGGAACCAATATATAAGGAGGTTTATTTCCACTTTTAATTAGCGACTTCCTGCTTTGCTCCAAAATTTTATCAATATCCCTATCATCCTGAAAAACATCACTGTATCCATATCCGGCTCTTTCAATGACAGCAACCTTATTTTTTTTTGCAAACTTGCTATATAGTCCTTTCATTTCATAAACAGGAGCAGCAATCCCGGAGCCAGACATAAAAACGTACGTATCCTCACCGCTGCCTTCATTATATATATTAATTTCTTCGTTATTAACATTAACTAATGTCCCCTCACCTTTAATTAATGCTGATTCCTTGTGCAATTTATAACTATGGTAAATAAAAACAGATACTGATGCGAGTAAGATAACGGCAATGAATATAAAAAATATATTCTTTAATACTTTAAATAATCTTTTCATTGTATTCTCCTTTCAAGTTATATTGAAAGGATATGATTTAAAAATAAATTTCTCATTAATTTTCATTGAATATTTTCGCTTTTCACTTAAGATAAGCCACCATTTGTTCATTTTGAGGAGAATTCATCTTCAATAACCAGGGAATTAAAAAGTCACTTCACTAGTAAACTTTAATTATTACAAAAGAAAAGGGCCGCTCCAACGCAACCCCCACCATGAAATAAAGCATCCCTAATTAGGGAATGAAGTTTTTATTTAGCTGCCCGTCCCTAATTCCTATGTATAAATAATATTATACGTGGATTTAATCACTCCGTTTTGATATTGTTTCATTTCAACTAAATCTAATTTCAGACCTGCTTAACACTGCCAAAAAGAGGGATACCTTCACCGATGA
The DNA here is from genome assembly GCF_046534585.1 of Peribacillus sp. SIMBA_075. Lineage (NCBI taxonomy): Bacteria > Bacillati > Bacillota > Bacilli > Caryophanales > Bacillaceae > Peribacillus > Peribacillus sp. SIMBA_075. The sequence continues at coordinate 42,511 of NZ_JAWRYN010000022.1, forward strand.
TGATTGGATTCACTTTCAGCACAAATTGATCTATGAGTTTATGTTTCAACAACGTTCCAGCCAATTCGCCGCCCCCGCAAAGCCATAACTTACCGTCACTTTTCTGCCTTAGGTCTTCAATAAAAGCTACGGCGTTTCCTTTTATAAGTTCTACTTCCTCGTTCGATTCAAACTGAAGGGAGTTCGAGAATATATAATGTTTCAAACCCTTATAGCCTGGTTCACCCGGTTTAGCTCCGAATTGAAATCCAAATTCATACGTTTTTCTTCCCATCAACACTGCTTCATATTGCTGGATATCGGATAAAAAGTCTGGGACATGATCACCTTCAAATAAAAAAAGTGTTTGATCGATATTCCCATCCAAAAGAGCTTGGTCGGCAATGAAATTGTCCAGTGAAACCGCTACATGATATACCAATTCTGCCACTTAGTCATCCCTCCAAAAGTGATTACACATTTTACATGAACAACGAGTGTCCCATAACCTTTTGTAAGTATCAGATAACCATATCTATTATTCTTTTGATATGATCTTCATTTATTTCGACACCCACTTGAGTACAAAGATATTTATTTAGTCTAAGGAATTCTGGGATCATATCTCTCAACGTTTTAATAATTTCATTTGAATTACGTCCACAACTCCAGCTTTCTAAAAGGGATAATTGTTTTTCATCTAATTTACTTATTTTGCCCTCGATTTTTGACCAAACCCCATATGGCCCATCTATATGTTCTCCCATTTCCATATATCACCCAGACACAATCAGCCACCGTATCCTATCAAGATTGGATAGTGCATATAAACACTTCTCTCCTCATAACGGCTCTGTAGGTTTCATGGACAAAAGCAAGCAGCTTTCCTCTCCAATGTTCAACTTCATCTGGTGAAGGTCTATACACTTGCTTTGCTGATTCCTCAATAACATGTCCCATAATATGAAAGGGATCATAAATGACTTCAACCTCTTTTAACCAGATGGAAGGTACCATTTCCTCAGGTGAGTGATACCAGCTATCCACTTTCACAAAGGTATCATAATGAGTTACGACATACGGTGAAGAAGGATTGTAGTCTTCGTGAAATGAAACATTTCCCCAGTTATTGGCTCTATCCCTTTTTCCCTTTAAAAAATCTGCTTTCCTTTCTGAAATAACAATGGTGTGCAAATCTATATCAGAGTAATGATCATAGTTTCCTTTTGCTAATGAACCGGCTAGGTAAATAGCTAAAACATCAGGATCTGCTGATAGATCCTTTAATGCCTTTTTCAAATGAATATCGCGTTGTTTCGGTAAAAATACATCTCTTTCTTTATGTTTACTGACAAATCCCGCACACAGAAACCATCTCCTTTTTTTGTAAAAACCTTAAATGTAATATATTCGTGCATCAGGAGAAAAAACCTTCCGCTGAACAGGCTTATTAAGGAAATTAAGAGCTTCCGAAAACTATTTAGGCTTTTATTAGTTTCTTGGCTAGAGATCAAGGCCCCACTTCACCCTGCACAGGCTGTCTGTAAATATTTTCGTACCTAGACCGATTTTCAATTTTACAATCAGTTTTCTATATTGTGGAATAGCCCCTATCCACGTTCTTCCCTATGTGATATTATTTTGAATATTAAGATAGAGGGAGGCGCCATTCCATGTTTCTTGCAAATACACCTGAACCACCCTATTACGCTTGTATTTTCACTTCTCAAAGAAACGATAAAGATGTTACAAGCTACAATTCAACCGCTGATTTCATGGACGAACTTGCCGCCCAACAAGATGGCTATTTAGGAGTAGAAAGCGTAAGAGACCAAAACGGAGTAGGAATTACCGTATCCTATTGGAAATCCCTGGATGCCATTAAACTTTGGAAAGAAAATGCTGCCCACAAAAATGCACAAGAAAAAGGAATGAAAGATTGGTACTCGTCATACACAACCCGAATTTGCAAGGTTGAAAGAGATTATACAATCAAGTAAGCAAACTAAGACTTCATGTACATAGATGTTGTGTTTATGAATTTTCAGCTATAGAAAAAGACCGCTTTTTAGCGGTCTTCACACTGTAATAAGAAAATGTCATTAAGATCTTCTTTTATGAGTGAGTACATATATAAATCATCGAATTTGCCACAAGTATATTCATAATGCCTCAGCAATCCTTCTCTTCTAAATCCTTGTTTTTCCACTAGTTTATAGGATGGGCTATTAGCAGGTTCAATTAAAGCTTCTATCCTTTCCAGGTGAAAGTGACGATAACCATACTTTACAACGGCTTCCAATGCTTCACTTGCAATGCCTTTTCCCCAATGATCTTTATTTAATTCATATCCAATTTCAGCTCGATGATGTTTGGTGACCATATTCAGGAAACCGCAGCTGCCTATAACCTTACCGGATTCTTTTAATGTAATTCCCCATCTAATTCCAGTACCTTCTTTGAATATAGATTCGTACCACTTAATTTCATCCCATACTTCATTTTCTGATTGGCATGGATATAACCCCATTGGCTTCACGACATCTGTATCAGATAGGTATGTAAACATATCTCCAGCATCCTCTATTGTAACTTTCCTTAAAATCAATCGGCGTGTTTCAATAAGCGGAAATGCTTTTTCCATCCAAATCCCCTCCCCCCAAGTCCCTTTTTCCATTCTTTACTATTTCAATCATTACCTAATTAATGCCGATAATCAACTCTTTATCGCTGTAAGAATTATTGAATCCTCGTTAATGTTAATAATAAAAAGGCGTTCTACTTTTGTAGAAACGCCTTTTTATACCATTTACTTGATTCAAGCATTTATAAATCAATTTCTGTTACTGCTGAAATCATTTAGAACATTGGCCTCCGATTTTTATTTTTCATTTCAAGAACACTTCTTAACATTTCATCAGGGCATCGGTCCCTTTACTGCTCTTATGCTGAAACCTGCACCAATCAAGTCATTTATATATGTTGGAATTTTTAGTCAAGAAGGTTTTTTCACGCACACCTTCAGATCGATAGTTCCCAACTGGCCAAAACAGATGATTTTCTTGTTCATCTACATACCAAGTTTGCTCTTTGCGGGAAGTGAAGGTTAGATGTCAAAGTCGTCTCATACGCAAAAAAAATTGCATCACCATTTTTGTTTTGTTTCACTTTTCATACATCTCCTATAAATCAAGATAGCCTCCTAATACTACGTCAATTTCAGTAGGCTATCTTCTCCTTCTTACCATTTCATTCACCTCATTTTTCTTGATGAATCATTGTCCTTATACTTTCAAATGCTTGTTTATTTACCTTCCCATCAGAGGTTCAGATTCAATCAAACCATAACATGTAATTTTATGATTAAAGCGTTCCTTCAACAAGGTAAATCACACGCATTAGGCCTTACCTCCTAATGTGTTTTGCAGGAATAAGTCTTTTTTACTCATCCTTAATAAGTTATCAAGAAGATAAGCAAACTATATCCATATTGCAGCTTATAAGAATCTCCCTGCCTAGGCTTAGTTTTCGACAAATTATCCAGGTAGTAAATAAAGAATAAATGAATAACGGTTATTCTAATCGCTTAATCAATATTTAATGGGGTGAATGTTTTATGAGAATGAAAAAAGCTTTTATAGGTCTCTCACTCTTATTTATGATTGTTCCTGGTATAGCTAAGTCGGCCGATTCTTTTAATCCCGCTTCTAAAAATGATCGTAGCGGTATCGTGGCAAATTGGAAATTCACAAAACAACATGTTAAAAGCGGTTCAATCGATAAAGGTAATTTAATTTTAGAAGATACAAGCAAACAAGGAAATGATTTGAGGTTAGTGACGATAGGTGATCCTGCCTCGCCTGAATTGAAAAATATGATTCAATGGTCTGAAGAAGATTATTATGATCAACAAGAAGGGGGAAGCATGAAATTCGCAAATTACGAGAACGCACCTTCAGGAAGATATTTCAAAACCAAAAAGGATGCACCAATAAATTCTGAGAAATTCGATAAAGGTTTTACCATTGAAGCGGTTTTTAAGTTGCCAAGGGAATCCAAGAGCGGCATGGGTCTCTTTTCCAGACAAGGACAGGCTGCCGATCTTAATAAATTGGAAGGCGAGAAGAAAATCCTTTCGGCATTAACTATATCCAGTGATCAAAAAATACACTGGACAAGCCATCCATCTAATTTAAATTATAATGTAAGCAATTGGTCCCGAGCTTTAAATCCTGATGAGTGGTACCATTTGGCGGTCGTTAATGATAGTTACACGACTACTTTAACTTTGAATGGCGTAAGTGATTACGGAAAATCAGAAAAGGTCATAGGAATTGCAGCATTAAAAGGTAAAGGCTGGAACATCGGAGCATCTGAATGGGGAAATAAGCTGGGTGGACTATTCAGGGGGAATATCCAAGAAATACGTATTGCTAATAAGGCTTTGACTGAAAAAGAATGGATTGTGCAGGATGCTCGCGATGATAAACCATTCGAAGGATCAAACAAAGCGTTACATTTTCTAACGAATAGAAAGAATTATAATTTTCTTTTTGTTCCAGATGTCCAGAAATATTCAAGCCAAAATCCCGAGATTTTCAATAGCCAAATGAACTGGATTTCCAAAAACACTAAAAAGAACAATATCATTATGAATACATTTGTTGGGGACATAGTCGATAATGATTTAGAAGAACAATGGCAGAATTCCCTTGGAGCCATTTCCCATATGGATAAAAATGAAGTTCCATATATGATAGCGGCCGGAAATCATGACTATGCTAAAGGAGATCCTTTCTTAACACATTATGGGCCGAAGCGTTTTGTTAATAAAAAATACTATAAGGGGTCTTCTCCGTCTGGATATAGCTCTTATGCAATGGCTAAAGCAGGAAGTTATGAATACTTAATCTTAATAGTGGATATGAAAAGTCTGCATAAGGACTTGGAATGGTCAAAACAGGTTCTAGATCAACATAAAGATAAACCGACGATCCTCGTCTCACATGATATTATTTACCCTAAAGTTAAAGATGATAAAACCATTGCCGCCGAGTCTTCCAATGGCCGACTGATTTGGAGGGAACTTGTTGAGGACCACAATCAAGTGTTCATGACGGTAAATGGACATTATTTTGGAATAGCACATCAGGTCAAACAAAACTCAGCAGGAAATGATGTCATTCAAATGCTAGTCAATTACCAAACGAATTATCGAGGGGGGAATGGCTGGCTACGACTTGTAGAATTTGATGAAAAGAAAAAAGTACTGATATTCCGTACTTTTTCCCCATTTGTCGATGAAATGTCTAAGAAAGAAAAATCTTATATCGATTATAAATTTTTAACTGGCGAAAATAATTCATTTAAATTGAATTGGGACTTTAAAAATAGATTTAACTTTAATTAATTTAACTAAGATGAAGAAAAAAAACACTCCCCTAGGTGTAACCAAGCTATATCATCAACCTAGGGGGATTCCTTTATTTGGAGCCTTTTTTTCTACTAATTTTAATCGTCATGCTTATTTCATCATTTTTTTTCCAAAACCAGATAATATTTAGATTTAGTAATTGATATATTTTTTTCTTTACCGTAATTCAGTATATCCTTTAAGACCTCATCTGGATTAAAACCAAAAATCCGAATATTTAGCCCTTTTTTCAAACGGATAATAACGCCTTTGGTTGCCCATCCGACAGTTGTGAATTTCAACTGGATGATTTGTTCAGGGTAGATTACTTTTTTATAAATTGGCATTTTCCAAAATTTTATTTGGTATGATAAACAATCATTCTCCATGATAAATTCATAATGAATGACGAATGCTGCGAGAAGAAAAACCAATATTGCAAATTGAATGTAACTTATGAATCCCATGGAGAAATCTTTTATAATGATGTTAGGAAGGATTATACTTGACATTAAAAATCCTAATAGCACCCTTTGAGTTCTTGCAATATAGATCATTCCTATCCCCTTTTAGTCTTATTGATGAAATATTTTTTTACTTTTATATTCTTTTAGAACGCACCTTATCAGGGATTCGAGCGACATTCTTTGTTTTAGTTTATTTGAATGAAAGTTATGATTCGCTACATGGTTACGCGGACTTAATCAAAGTCGCCCTCAAATGTAAAAAGTAGTCAGTAGATAACCTAGTTTCCCAGATACAATAAATCCCAATGTAATTACGAACTTGCCCCAGGATGTCATAATAAAACAAATAAGGGCTGGGGTATTCCTGAGTTAGAATAAACCATGAATTTTCATGCAGCTTTTTTCATCACTGATTGATACTTTCCGAACAAATTGACAACAAGGACTCCGAAAATTGCAATCACGCCGCCAATGACTGAAAGAGTACTCGGCACCTCTTGCAGCCAAACCCAGGCGACGAAAATGGCAATAACAGGTTCAATGTATAACAGACTAGAAACGGAACTGGCTTTTCCTAGCGAAAGTGCAATTGCCCATGTAACATAACCGATGGCCGCAGGGAAAATACCAACAAAAATCGCTGATAAGTGACCTTCCATTGTAGCTTGTTGAATTTCTTGAAAGAGCCCAGGAAAGAATATGAAAAAGGGTATCGTACCAATCCATGTGAAATAAGCTGTCAATTCAATCGGATTATAGCGGCTAAACAGCGGCTTTTGGAAAACAAAAAACACCGCAGAAGCAACAGCAGACATCAGCACTAAAAAGGCTCCTTCAGATATATTTAGTGATGGGCCTGCAGTACCTAATGTTATTAAGGTGATTCCTATGAATCCAATGCCTAAACCAATCCATCCCAATAAACCAAGGCGTTCTTTTAAAACGATTGCAGCAATGATCGCGATGAAAACAGGTGCTGAACCAATCAGCATTCCAGCGGTTCCCGCCGAAACGGTTAGTTCCCCGAATGTCACCCCGATGTGGTAAATACTAATACCAATTAATGAGAGAATCGATATCCTTAACATATCCCCTTTTTTCGGGAGTCGAAATTTCACCCCAGGCCATAGAGCATAAAGGACAAAAACCCCTGATGCTATTAGATAACGAACAAGCACCAAATGGCCAGCTGAATACCCGCCATGCAAGCCTGCACGAATAGCAGCGAATGTAGATCCCCAAATAATAACTGTAATAAATGCCAATAAAAATGCCTTTGTGTTCAAAACCTATTCCTCCCAACCATTCCCTATAAACTGAAGGTATCATGGATACGTGAGAACTTCAATAAAATTTCTATCTCGCTGTGAAGTGGCATAGTAAATTAAGGGATTTTCATTTGCTGTCATTCTTTCCTGCTTTCCATATATCTTAGACTAAACCCACATCCATTCCTTCACGCTGACATCTTTGAACTCTATCCCGTCTTCTTCCGTCATCCTTTTAAGAATCTGGCAAAATCAAAACAGTAATGAATGTATCAAGGCTATCCTTAAATTGAGTCGTGTCCAACAAATGCAAATCCATCACAACGAAGTCTGCTTGAATGTTTTTCGTGATGACATTCCATTCGTGAAGATCTTTATTTCGTCCAAACCGTTTCAGGTTAATAAATGTAAATCTAAACAATAAATCCTGCTAATTACGAATAGTAAGTATATAGCTATTTTGGGATGCCCAATACAATATGTATTCTAACGAGGTTTATTTTAAAATAAACAAAATATTGTCCGACAGTAATACCTACAACATCTTGTACTAGTAACGATAAAAAATGGGACTGATACTACGGGGTTTTTGGGTTTAAAATGACTGTATTGCTGAAACACAAGTAATTTTGATTTAAAGAAATCTCCTATTTGTTTTCCTTTTGCACAGGGAACCAAGTCCATTTCAGAAATTGCCTAAAGGGTAATATTGTTAGTCAAAAAAACTTTTAATAGTTTTAGGGGGGTTACTTTACATTTCCTATACATTCACTTTACATGCGTAGTTTACTATGGGAGACAAGGTTATCAATTTGAACTAAACACGGAGGTTACTGACATGAAAAAAGGAAAAATAGTCGCACCACTCTTGAGCTTAGCTGTTTTATTGCCATCCACTACAAATGTATTGGCTCAACCAGATAAACAAGTTTCAGTACATAAAGTCGAGTTTATTGGGATGAATGCGCCTGATACGCAAGACCAGCGCTCAAAGATGTACAGTGAAGCATCAGTTAAGGTGACCTACACTAATGGTTCCCAAAAGATGCTACCTCTTGAATACAAATCACTGTTCCAACCTGGGGATGAATTTAAAAATGGCATTGCCGGTGCTGCCTATGATGTAAAAGGCAATATGATTAAGAGTCCTGAAGGCACCCCCTATATTTCTACTGCACCTGACAGCAATACGGTCATAAGTATAAAAGGTAAATTGTATATGGTGAACCATTATGAGGCAATGCCTTCAAATGAGACTGGTAATATGCCAAAATCGATGATGTTAAATACTCTAAAGCAGAATAAGAAGACTGGAGAACTGACTGTAACAGATACAAAGCCGATTGATTTTTCAGCAGACGGTGGAATCTGGACCCCTTGTGCAGGTTCTCTATCTCCTTGGAACACCCATCTAGGCAGCGAAGAATATGAGCCCGATGCTAGGTCACATGAAGCAAATCCTGAAAATTCTGTAGTGACTCAATTTGCCCGTAACTATTATAACGATAAAACAGTCATAGGTAATCCCTATCTATACGGTCATACCCCTGAGGTAACCGTTCATCCTGGAGGAAAATCCACGGCTGTGAAACACTTCAGCATGGGACGACTTTCATCTGAAAACGTTAAAGTGGCTCCAGATAACCGTACCGTTTACTTCGGTGATGATGGTGCTTACACTATGGCTTTCATGTATATAGCAGATAAAGAAAAAGACCTGTCTGCTGGAACGCTGTACGCAGCAAAATGGATTCAAACTGGACAAGAAAATGGTGGTTCCGCTGATTTAAAATGGCTTAAATTAGGTCATGGAACTGATTCAGAAATTAAAAAACTTGCTCACAAGCTGAAATTCAGCGATATGTTTGAAGCTACAAATGATATAGAATTTGCAAAAGCGAATGGATTTAAACGAGTAAAAGCGGGTGGAAGAGATGAATGGCTAAAGTTGAAGCCTGGCATGGAAAAGGCCGCAGCTTTCTTGGAATCTCGTCGTTATGGTGCATTGCTCGGTGCGACTTCAGAGTTCAACAAAATGGAAACCGTTGAATTAAACAAGGCAGATAACAAGATCTATATGACTATGTCTACCATAGCTGGCGGGATGGAGGCTAATCCATCTGATCAAGTGGATGACATTCAGGTTCCTAAAATTAGTTCTGGCGGGATATATGAACTTTCGCTTGCCGAGGGACAAAAAGACCAGAATGGAAATACGATTAAAAGTAGATACGTAGCCAATGAGATGGCTGGTTTAATCACAGGAAAAGATCTTTCTTCTAAGGATGCCGCAGGGAATACGGCAGATTCCGAAAAAATCTCAAACCCTGATAATATCGTATTTTCTGAAAGAATGAGAACATTATTTATTGCCGAGGATGGCGGGAAACATCACAATAACTATGGCTGGGCTTATAATGTGGATACAAAGAAACTTTCTCGCATTATCTCAGCCCCTGACGGCGGAGAAGTGACAGGTATACAGGCACTTGATAATTTAAATGGGTTCACATATCTAATGGTCGGTTCTCAAAATCCAGGGAATGCAGGTTATTTATCTGGTCTACCTTCTCTTGATGATAAAGATAGTGAACGAGATGACGATGATAAAAACGATGACCATAATGATTAAAGAGGACTATTGCAACAATAACTGAGACAATAATCATAACAATAATAAAAAAGAATTATTGGAGAAATCCAATGATTCTTTTTTATATAGGTACTTTATAAATCTGAGATAACTTTCTAGGCGTTATCACATGTTTCATGCAGAAACGGTAACGGGAGTTATCAACTAACAAATCATTATACCCTATAATTTGCGCAGCTTTTTTCACTATTGTTTTTTTGTCTTTTGCTGAAGTTTTTACCAGAAGCAACTAGGAGGTTCTGCGTGTGTGTGTCCAATACAAAGGTCTATTGAGGATTAAAAAGTAAATCATGGTGTATTTAAATAGAAAGCAACACTATAAAAGAAGATTAAGCTTAAATAAAAAGCGAAATGGGAAAAAAGCAGACGCAACTTTCTTTTCCTCAATGCTGCTATATTTCCCCTCCAAAGATAGCCACATTCTGACGGTCAGGACCAAACTCTCGCCCGTTCCATTTCAATACAGTCTGTACAAATCCGAGTGAGTCGGCATTATACATCCCGGCTATCCTCTGATACGCTTCTAGCTCATATATGCCGTCCCTATTAAAATCAACCGGATATAAACCAGATAAAGGATTGACCCATCCTTCTATCGGTGCCTTCAAAACACCATTCTTATTATAAATTTCAGATAAATATCCCTTATCCTTATTCGTAAGGTCAAGAATATACTTTTCCTTCAGGTAATAACTGTTCACCATTACTTTGTATTGATTTTCATAAGTCACATCGTACTTATATGTTTCATTGAATGAATCAGAATTAAAAATATTCATAAGTTGACCATTAAAATAAGAAAATACATACGCATAAATAGTACCACCGCTCCCTCCTGTATCAATGACCACTAATATGTCATCCCCCTTGTTAGCCGTGAAATCACCAAGTATAAGGGTCGGATTGTATCCAGAGTTATTTTTTATGGGGATTTGTTCATTTTGGTTAGTCCTCCCATTTTGGATAACCAAAGTTAAATTCCTCCAAAATGGGCTTTCAGGGGTTTTGTTTGCGGTAAGAAAAACATTGTCCATTATCCCGTCCCCATCAATATCGCCTCGCTTTTCAGTCACTATGATTGTTCTGTTCATGTTAAATTCTCTTAAAAGAACAGATTGGAGGCTCAATTGCATTTCTAGCAGTTCCTGCTTTGAAGGATAAGGATTTGGAAACGACAACGCGTTATCAATCGTTTGCAGTGCTTCATTCGTTAATCCGGCTCTTACTTGAGTCTCAGCCAAACAGTACCAATAATAAGGGTGATTCGTTTCTTGCATTTTTGTGAAATAGTAATGAATCTTTTTTCTGATATCATCCGTAACCATCTTCCTCCCATCTGTCTCAATTAATTTCAATATAAAATTATATGCAGGAATTTGGGGCATATCCTTGGAGTTTTTCATGACTTTGGGTCTGGCATGACCTTAAACGATGAGCTAAGCAACTTAAAAGAGGATTTTCTTTAGGCTGTGGATCAAACATCAGGTTTCCCGAATTATTACTTTCTTCTTATTGAAAAATATTTCATTTTATGTCAATTGAAACCGAATTACAAGTTTGTTATCTTAGAAGAATGAACCGGTTCATGACTATTTACTGTATAAATATTAGCCAATATAAGGAGAGATGAAACCATGACACAAGAACAGAAGTCAACGAGTGCAGTGGAGCAGTATGCTAACCTTATCCCCATGAGAGAAATTGATTCTAACGGAGATCAATTATTTCCATTTCCAATCTTTAATGATTTACGGCAAAAAAGCCCTGTAAGGTATGACGAGTCTCGAAGTTGCTGGGATGTGTTTCGATATGAAGACGTTCATTTTATTCTAAAAAATCCAAAAATGTTTTCATCGGAACGAGGTTCTGGAACTTTGCAAGGAAGCATTTTGACAATGGATCCTCCTAGACATACGAAAATGAGAAACTTAGTGAACAAGGCCTTCACTCCTAAAGCAGTAAAGGATTTAACAAATAAAATCGAAGAAGTGACACTTTATCTTCTCGATCAAGTTAAAGAGAAGGGAACTATGGATCTCGTTCATGATCTTGCTGGTCCGTTGCCTGTCATAATAATTGCCGAATTATTGGGGATCCCTACTAAGGATCGGGATCTTTTTAAAACTTATTCCGATGTTCTCGTGGAAGGGGCTAAAGACAATTCAAGTGAAGCCTTCCAAAGAATGACACAAAAACGCAAGGAAGGAAACGAGTTTCTTAAAGAATATTTCAAAAAAATAATTAAAGAGAGAACAAATAATCCTGAAGAAGATTTAATTTCGCTATTAATAGTGGCAAAAATTGATGGGGAGAAATTAACAGAAGAAGAGTTACTATCTTTCTGTGTTTTATTATTAGTTGCGGGGAATGAAACAACAACCAATTTAATTACAAATGCCGTACGCTATATGACAGAAGATAAAAAAATACAAGAACAAGCTAGGACAAATCTGCCTTTAATACCAAAATTGGTAGAAGAAACATTACGCTTTTATCCTCCAATACAGGCAATTGGCCGTATTGCAAAGGAACATGTCAAAGTTGGAGGCAAAACAATCCAAAAAGGGGAACAAGTGATTTGCTGGGTAGCTTCGGCAAACCGGGATGAACAAAAATTTGCAGAGCCTAACCAGTTTACGTTAGAAAGAAAGTTAAATCCTCATTTGAGTTTCGGGTTTGGTATTCATTTTTGTTTAGGGGCCCCACTTGCACGTCTGGAAGCTGAAGTAGCTCTCATGACTCTATTAAGTACATTTTCCAAATTGGAAGATGTAAAAGGGACTAAGCTGGAGGCGATTCCAAGTCCATTTGTTTTTGGAGTGAAAAGCCTTCCTTTAAAATTCACAAGATAATGTGCCTTGCTGCCTAAGATTAAAACATAGATTGGTCAATATAAAGCCCATCAATAACAAAAAATGAGGTTTTTCCATATAATCCTAATGGAATAGAGACCGTATTAGTTACGACCTTTCCCATTGGGATTATTCGGAAATGGTTTGTCGAGTTTGAACCCTATATTTATTATTGAAGTACTCGGATTTTAAGAACTAAAAATACAAAATCGAAAATGAAAATCACAAAATGGTTTTCACTTTCGTTTAAATACTATTTTGGGGTTAGCGCATCTAACTTGTTCACTTCACTTTGGCATGCTTTTCTTTACCAATTATCCGTTTTATCTAATAATTGATCAATGTCAAATGTATCGAGATGGAATGGAATTGACTCCTCGGCAATTTCTTCAGTATCTAATAGCAATTGGTCAATATTAATTATAGCCAAAACAATTCGCCTTCCTTTTTTCACTTTTCATATTAAATATAATAAACATTACGTTTACTAGTTAAACCTTTTGAGGGTATTATTTGTCATTTATTTAAGTATTTAATGCAAAAATGAAAGAAGTCATGACACAGTCCGAAGAAATAGTGAGAAAAATATTTTGTGTCTTTTTTTGTTTTATGTTCAGATAGGGATATTGTGAAGGTTTCTATTTAAACTAACAGATGCGCTAGTTCATTAAGGTACGAAAAAGATCAATCCTTTTTCAAAACATCCCCTTTCTATTTATTCATTTATCAAGGTTTCTTGTATTAACTTGATAAAACTTTGTTTCAAAGCCACACTTTTCCGATTTACTTTTTTTCTAAATAGCTATAAATCGGTGTGTCACTTTCAATGAACGATTTCATCATGTCAATATCCTCGGTCCAAATTTTTCAAGACGTCCACGCGCTATAGCAGCAGAACGTCCTGCAGCCGAGCGTTCCTCAATCAAATTACGATCAAATTCCGCAAACGCTGCGAACAGGTGAAACATCAATAGACCCGTTGCCATATTTGAATTTTCTTAACGTTGTAAATCCGCATTTTTCTGACGCTCTCCTTTTAGTAATGTTTATCATCCTAAAAAGACGCATGAATCATAAATAAAAGAAGAAACCCAATAGCCAATTTAAAGTGCCATTTTTTATCTTTTCTTTTGAATCGTCTAAGCCCCATAAATAGGAGGAAAATCAAAAGAAAAATAGCGAGAATTCCCGTGATATGCGTAAAGTCCCATTTAAATCCTCTAATGATCGCCAAATATCCATGAAGAAAAACGACTCCAGTAGATGCTAACGCAAGGGGAACATGCCATTTTCTTACTAACTTTCCGAGAAACTGGAGGGAATTTTTTATTTGAAAGTTCCTCCACTTTATCGTTTTCAAACGTTTCCACTTTAATAAAAGAAAAACAGGATAGATAGCAAAAACGGCAAAATATAAAATTCTTGAAATCGACCCAAATTGTTTTACGATTATCTTAAAATGTTTGTAATCTTGCATCATTAGCTGCTGATGATTAAGGGAAATAAGTAAAAGTCCTATGAAAAATAAACAAATGGTTATGGTTAAACAGATAATGATGATTCTTAGTTCTTTTGGATTTGGAATATGGCTGGATAAAAAGTGATTGTTTTTTCTTGTATTCCGTTTTGAACTCATCGTATAGTACCCCTAGTCCTTTGAATGGAAAATATATTGTCAGTATAAATGAAATTGGATTATTTTTATAGAATCCACGGAAATATCTAAAACTATACTTTAGGAAAACTAAAGAACCCTCCTTTATCCATCAATGGATAAAAAGGCAGGGCAGTCTAGCTTATTATGATTAAAATATTTTTTGGAATTATGGATACGGGATACCTCCTTTAATTTTTTTATATAATAGACTATAGGAGTTAAATGAATGAAGAACTTCAAAAATTAATTAATAATTTAATACAAATTGAGCATGTTCAAGCCTCAAGATTCTGTTATTAAATGTATGAAATTTTACATAATCATACATTCAAATTCAAGTGAAAGCTCCCCCTATTTGGGTAGAATTAAAATTCCGAATATGTACAAGTTAAGAAACCTGCGGTAAAGCACCCGTCAATTGGAGTATGTGTTACGTGAAATGGTGCTAGGACCCTAATCATTAGAAGCTTGAACAATCCATTCATATCTTTTTCGCAAAAAATACTTCATAAAGGGAATACTAAATTGAAGATGTTCCTTACATAAAATATCATAAAACCATCAGATGGCAATTCTAGAAAACCTTACTTAAGCGGAAATCAACAAGTGAACGGGGGATGAGTGTGAACGGGAGAAATACTGCATTACTTATAATTGACCTTCAAATAGGATCATTTTCGGAGACGAAACTCATATATAAAGAAGATGAATTATTAAAAAATATTCAATTCCTCATTTCAAAGGCCCGAATTGAGCAGGCCCCTATTTTTTTCACGAAACACAATGGTAAAGCAGGAACACTTAATTACAAAGGAAATCCTGGATGGGAAATTCATCCGTCGATCCCTCTTTTAAAAGAAGACGTTATAATTGAAAAGGATTATCCTGATTCATTTCAACAAACGGATTTACAGCAACAATTAGTAACCAGAAAAATAAGTCGAATTATCATTACGGGAATTCAATCGGAAATATGTGTAGATGCTACTTGTCGTCGTGCATTTAGCCAAGGTTATGAAGTTATTCTTGCAGAGGATGGTCATAGTACAAGTGATACTAACATTTTAAACGCTTCTCAAATAATCAATCACCATAACAACATACATGCCGAATGGTTTGCCAGTGTAAAGAAAACCGAAGAAATTTTCTTTTAGTAATTTCATAAACATACAAATGTGGAAAAAAAGGGGAATATCAGTCATCCCTCAATATAAAAAGAACCTCTATTTTAGGAAGATTGGGGATATCCATGCCCGCCTTCAAAGTTCTTGTCTCTTTGGAAAAAAAGGAAGAAAGTGACTTCTGATAAAATTTCGCCTTAATGAACTCTTCTTTTACATCACCTTTCATCTAATCATTAGTGTACCTATTGTTCATGACCAGCAAGTGTTCGGTTGGCTGACCTTTGATCATTTAGGAGAGGAATTTGATTATTCAAAAGATGAACTGACTCTACATGAACAGGGTCGGAAAACAGCTACGTTTTATATTTATTAGGAAGGATGATGAAGTACCAATTGATACCGACCTACAAATGACGGAGATGAATCCATTTGCTGGCGGAGGGAAATAACAATAAAAAATAGCCAAACTGCAGTTTAATGACAAAATTCAAAGCTAAAAACCGTACACAAGTAGTCGTCTACGGATTTCGCTTAAGTCTATTAAAGAAATATCAAGATTCCTTTATCCATAATTATTCTTTTACAGCAGCTGCCATATCATAATCATATGAAGCGGCTTTGAAGTAAGATCCTGCCGTTCCGTTTTTTGTCCATATATAATATGATTGAAGGAATATCAATTCATGTACTCATATTTATAATCGCCTGTTTTTTGAATACTAACTTCCACCTGAATATTACGAATGGAGTCCTCATTTAGGGTGAAATCATTTTTGGAAATTTCTTTCCACTTTTTTATATCCTTTCTGTAGATAACTCCTTCTAAGTTATAGATATCTATATTTTTTTCAAGGGCGAATTTGTAAGTATCCCTAATTTCTTTCTCTAATGCCCCCTCCGTTTTTTCTTTAAGTTTGGTCAAGGGGATGTTTCCTTCCTTATCCATAACGGCACCATCTACTTCAATTGAAATATCGAATTCCACCTTATCATTTACATAAATTGGTTTTATTTTGAATTTAGGCCTGAATAGAGATAATTCAATATTGGTGTTTTTATTGATTTTTATGGCAACCGGGGACCTTACCGTGGATTTTGTTAACCATCTCACTCCCCCAAGATGCTTATTTCCTATCTCCCCCTTTAGTTGATTATTTTTAATAAAATAGGCCCCTGATAGTTTTACGGTGTCCTGTGATTTTTCTTTGAATTTCCACACCTCAGGTTTTAACGAAATCTTCGGTAGTTTTATTGTCATTCCTGTTTCATAATTTTGTGTATAAAATCTATGGATCCTGATGGGCTCAACAAAGGATCTCAATTTATAAATATCATTCGGATTGAAAATGCTCGTTTGCAAAGAAGAGCCGAATAAACTATTGACAAAGAGGAGTTTTTCTAAGGAATCATCGGTTCCATATAACCAAGTGGTTTCCCTGATTTGCTGAAATCTTAAAATTGGATCATTTATGTTGTCCAATCCATGTTTTAGTATTCTTCCAGAGAAAATGATCAATTTAACATGAGCCCAATAAATATACTGATTCGACCTTTTATACATGTCATTCATGGCCTCATTCATGGTTTTCCCTCGCCCTTTCGCGACCCAAACAGGTGTTGGTTTTGGCTCCAGGCCTTCTTGTTTAGCCACACCGGCAAAAGACGTCACCTGCACATAAATGACATACTGACCATTCTGATAATCTATCCCCACCGCACTTATATATTGAATATCTTGAATATCTTTAGAATCCCAGCACCCACTTAAAAGAACAAGGCTCATAACCATTAATATAGATCTTAAAATCATTTTCATCAGCCATTACCTTTTGTTTTGTCCTTAGTTTTCAACATTTCAGGCCGTTTCTTTTTAAAGAGATATGGCTTGTCAAAGACACCGCCTCCTAGTAAATCTTTAAATGATATCGGTGAGATGGGCGCTAAATAGGGTAAACCATAAACCTGCAGCCTTGATAGATAGAGGACAATCGTGAAAACGCCCAGAAAAAAGCCGAATAATCCTAAAATGGACGAGAGGAATAATATTAAAAATCTTGCTATGCTTACAATCCCACCTAAGGACTGATTGATTAATGTATAGGTGGCTACCGCAGTAGTACCTGCCACCACTAACATCGTCGGGGAGGTAATCCCTCCTCTTATTGCCGCATCCCCTATAATCAAACCGCCCACAACAGCCAGTGATTGGCCAATTGCCCTGGGCAGTGTGATTCCTGCCTCCCGAAACAGCTCAAATAAACCCAAAATCAAGAAAGCTTCTTGTTGCGGTGATAAAGGCAACCCAAATCTAGATACGGTTATCGTCGCCAAAAATGAGAAGGGGAGCTGGTCTAATTGAAATGATATTAATGCTATATAAAAACCTGGAAGAAATATCGATACCAATAGTCCGATAATACGAAAGAAATATTCAAAATTTGTAAAGTAAGATGGAGTATGACGATCTTCCGCTGCTTTTAACAAGAATGTTATATTACCTGGACCAATTAAGGCAGTTGGTGACCCATCCACTAAAATGGCAAAGCGCCCATTATTTAAACTGGCTACAGTATAATCCGGCCTCCCTGTGTAATCAAAAACCGGGACCAGGTTGAACTTACTACCTGATAAAAATTCTTCAAGTTCAGTAGTTCCCAACAAGACATCTGTGTTTATTGAAGAGATTTTCCTCTTTACTTTTTCAATGATTTCTGGATTTACAACATCCTTCACATATAATAAATTGATTTTTGTCTTGCTTCTTTTCCCAATGGTAAACGATTGATTTTCGAGTGATGCGGTTTTATATCTTTTTCTGATCAACCCTAAATTAACAGAGATATCTTCAATAAATCCATCACGCGGACCTCTGATGGAAATTTCATTACTAGTTTCTTCGGGACTTCGATTCGGGATGCTTGGTAAGGAAAACATATATAATAATTCCAATTCTTCGAATAGCATCAGGACCATTCCTGAAAATACGTTTTCCTCCACCTCTTCTTTTGTTGTGGTTAAAGGGAAAATCCTACTGACTTTAAATTCGTCTTGTGGATCCTCAATAACTTCCTCTTCCTTCAGTTTAGAATTTATCAATACATTACTTTCAAGGCGTTCTAATGATTCCCACATTTTTTTGACATCGACCAGCACTTCTGAAAAAATCAAAATGCAAATAGGGGGCGGATCTGTTTTCCCATAAGATGTAATAGTATGCTTTTTGAATTTCACATCCGAGCTCATTCCGAATAGTTCATTGAAATACTCCGTTTTTATTTGGATCTCTTTAGAACTCCCCTCATTTACCTTGTTCAATAGAGGCTCCATTCTTTTTCACCCTTTCTTTCAAAAAAATGACTAAGCTAATGAATAAAGTTATAACCAAAATGCAAATCACACTCAATTTAAAATAATATCGGTCAGTAAAATCCCTGAATGTTGGAATGTCGATCGGTATCCAAAGCGCAATGATTAAGGTGACTGATATAACAAGCAATAAAATATTTTTCATTTTTTTTGATTTAATTTGAAACAGTTCCCCCATTAGGAAAATCGATAACGATACACGGATAAATGCACCTGAAAGCCATTGGTATATTGATAAAAAATCCAGCCGGTTCAAATACTTACCCATGGTCAGTAACCTCCATTGAGCGTATGCAGGATTGTTGATTTTAGCTGCCTGTTCCGGACCAAACTCCGTAATGGAGCCTATTATTGGTCCCATACTAATAAACAAAATAAATAACCCCAAAAAAAGTAAACTCCTGAACTTTATTTTTGTATTTACAAACTGTTGAATCAAAACGAGAAGAAATATCTCTGAAAAACCTCCACCTAGTATTACGACCCCATTCCATACAGGTGTAACCTCATTTTCAAAAATTGGGAAGAGCAAGGAGTAATCCTTAAACTGCATATTTGCCGTCATAATCATAAATCCAAGAGCCACAACAAGGGGCAAAACCAATCCCCCGGCAATTGCTATTGTTTTGATTCCGGCTTCGGCAGCAAAAAAGCATAGGATGATGAAAGGTATAAATAATATATATTCTGGCGTTTGAATCATATAAGTACTGTTTACCCACGAAAATGTGCTATATAAAGTGACAAACACGTTTAACATAATATATAAGAAGAGAAGGATTTTTATGGACCAGGCGGCGAGCGGATGACTGTGAGTATGAAGCCAGCCAATGATAGGCTGTTGCTTTGTTTTGTTTATTATCCAATAAACCATAGGAAGCCATAATAGTAAAAGCACCCCTGTACCTAAAGCACTGATCCATGAATCTCTTCCAGCCGCACCAAGCAGTGATGGCAAAACTATAACATGGTTCATCAACCCAATAGATAGAATCAGCACCATTGTTGCTTGAAAAGTAGATATACTTTTTATCATATGACACATCCCCTCTCTTTTAATATGAGGAGGCATTTTTGTTTTTATTCACACTGTGTATCATTTCTTTAAGGATTGATAGATAATTGAACGTCACCTCCCGTTTTAATAAGCTCAGCTGAATCAACTGTATTTATCATTGGCTTTACGATATCAAGTAGTTTAGAGGCATTTTTTGTTAGAAGTCATTTAGTTTTACAGTCTTTTTAACAAAGAAAAAACAGACCGAAATTTTGAAGTCGGTCTTTAATCCTTATAACAGTTAACAAAATTTAACCTTATGGAACTCCTTTTATTGAGTTAAATGAACAATTATTCAGACAACGTTACTCACTTTGCTTCATCGTTTTTTTCTGTCTTTCCAGATAAAAACCATCCACCCAAAGCAATAAGAAGCATGACTGTCCAAAAGATTATATTCCAAATGGGCCCTTCAACAAAATCATGAGGAATAATGTGCATGGAAGGATGAGCAAGAGTATGCATTAATAACTTAACCCCTACCCAACCTACGATTAACATTGCTGCTGTTTCGAGGCTAGGTCGATCTGTCAATATCTTAACGAAGTAACCTGCAGCAAACCGAATGACGATTAAGCCTGCAATTGCTCCTATTAATATAACAATGAATTTAGCCCCATCCATACCTCCAATATCGCCCATGGGGGTATCTGGCAAGGCAATGACTAAAGCGACTGCAGCTAAAATGGAATCAATGGCAAAGGCAATATCAGCTAATGCAATTTGTGTAACGGTCATACGGTAGCTTTTGACTTTTTTTTCTTTTTCCCCGTGGTCCTTTTTTAGTAAATGTTTTAAAGAGATGAAAATCAAATACGCAGCACCAATCGCCTGGACCTGCCAAACGTGGAAAAGGTAGGAAATGGTGAAAATTGCACCAATCCTGAATATAAAAGCTAAAAGTAATCCAATATTTATTGCTTTTTTTTGCTGTTCTTTTGGTAAATGCTTCGACATAATGGCTAAAACCAATGCATTATCAGCAGATAATAAACCTTCTAAAAAAATTAAAATAATTAAAACCCAGCCATACTCCAATAATAAAGATAGTTCCATAATACCTCCCTATAACTATGTATAAGTATGTGTAAATGACTCAATATCGTCTTTATACATCTAACCGGAATTATAAACCCTCCAACACTTTCTCCTCCATTATTGTCCCATTGTATCCACTTCCTTATTCAACCCTTCCGTCCCATATACTCCATAAGAAAAAGAGCTGCCGAAGCAACTCCCTTCTTGAAGTTTGGCTCTATAATATATTCCTTTATGCTTAAACTTAGTTCCCATTGAGGAAAATTGAGGTTTTGTTCGGCAAGCATCAACTTTGTTTAATTACCGAATCAGTAATTAATCCCCTTTAATTCCATTAAATGGTAATTCCATAAAATGTCCTTGTAATGAACCTAGCTTCTGCTGATGTACCAGATATATTCGTAATACTGTATTAAGAAGTAAAAGGATTTAATAAATACTTTATTGATAGATGGTTTATAAAAAGGGAGGGATACAGGTATGCATGAACTGATAGAAAAAGCGAAAGAGCTTCAGGGGCAGTGCATGGAAAAAAAGCCTTGCAGACATTTATATTCACACGTTACAAGAACGATTAGATGCTATCGAAAAGAATGGACATGATCCTTTTTCAGATTTTAGCGATGCAGAAATGCTCCAGTGGTTTCTTCACCGGCGAGAGCATTTAAAACAGCTACATGAAAAGTCCGCCAGCACCATACAAGCCTATGAGCGAGAACTTATTTAATTTATTGATCAATTACTCACTTATTAGGCAGAAATCCATGTAGATGTGGAAAAAGTTTTGGCGGACTCCCTCCTTAAATCCCCCGGCACATTCGAATGTAACAGGAAGGTTATCAGAAAAAAGCCCCTATGTCGTAACAAAAGGAGCTTATTCTGTTGCCACATTATCCAGAAAGACAACCATCTAAGAGTTTCTTGAAATTCCTGTTCGAAGCAGGCTATATCACTGAACCAATTCATGAAGTTTTATTTAAGAAAGCATTCGAAAAGATGATCGGCCCAACTGTGATTTGGGACCAAAGGGAGTCATTCAGCTACCTGATTATTTCAGGAAAATCAACCACCCCATCGTTTTTCGATTATTCCTCACTAACGATACGGCATGTCTAATGAAGAGTTTACAAGACTCCGAATCAAGGATCTGTATTACGATTCCATTACCAGCATGTATTTTTTAGAGTTCCTAGGTAAAGGAAATAAAAGAAGGCAAATACCATTGAAAGAAAAAGGAATGAATAGAATTCGAATGTTCCGTTCAGCTAGAGGAATCGAGGATATTGATGCAGCACAAGGAGTCGACCCCTTCTTAAAGACCGATGAAGTTGATGTCCATCAGATTATGAAGAGCCTCGGCCATAAGCAGCTATCCACTACAGAAATTTATTTGGAGAGGGTTTTTGAAAAAGAACTCCATGCGATTCATTTGTGGTAATAAGATGTTTTTGGTGAGTGTATATAATAGAAGAAAGTCGTCATATTTAGAGAAGTTTTTGCTGAATTTTGGACCCCATTTGAGTGGTGCACCCTTAAAAAAATTGATTCGAAAATGGTTAAAGGTTGAAGATATGAAAAAAGGTCGAGATTTAATAAAAGATACTCTCCATACCTTGCAATTCAAACGTATGATCAAAGGGGAGAACAAGTCATCTAGAAGACTTGTTCTCCCCTTTTTTTGAATAATCATTCTTTGTATACCTAAGCCTAACGTGAATTTGCAACATATCTCCATCTTTTAATTTTTCTAATGATATAAGTCCGACCTTCGGTAAAGACCAAATTAACTTTTACTACTCCATGAATCTTGATCCCTTTTAATATAGCCTTTTTGTTCTCATTGATAATTCTTGTGATAGGTTTAAAAGTCGGATACCAATTCTCTAGTAAAAAACGGAACAGCCAATATTATCTTACGATGAGCAGAAAAACTTCCCACTACAATACCTGCCTTATGAAACCTTTTCACATTAATAGGGCAAAAACAGCATCCCGACCTTATTCCCTTCAAAAAACCATCTCTTTGCCCATGAGAGTAGCATCATAATTACTACGAAAGATAGTAGGAGATGTCCCCTGGAACATTTTAAAAAGTCGGCTCATCCATATTGGAATATTTTCATTTTTGGTCTTTAAGAATGCTTGTACATTCTACTCGACATGATTACATAACTGACCGATGTTCTCGACTTCCACAACGACCACATCCCCCGAATTAATCGAGCAGCTGCCAGATGGTGAACCCGTGGCCAAAATGTCACCTGGCTCCAGTGTCATCACCTGCGAAAGCCAGCTGATTAGAAACGGAATGCTTAGAGACATTTGATTGGTATTCCCGTCTTGGACAACGCGGCCGTTTAATGTGGTCACAATCCTCAAATTTGTAGGATCTATCCCGGTAACGATGCACGGCCCCAAAGGTCCAAACGTATCAAATCCTTTGCCCCGCGTAAACTGTGGATCTTTTTTGGTAAGATCTCTTGCTGTGACGTCATTAAATATCGTGCAACCGAACACATAATCAAGCGCATCTTCTTCTTTGATGTTTTTTCCGCGCTTTCCAATGACAAGGGCCACCTCCCCTTCAAGTTCCACTTGGTTGGATAGATCGTTTGGAGGAAGGATGATTTTCTCCTTGTCTGCAATAAGCGAAGATAATGGCTTTAGGAATAGAAATGGTTCTACAAGGTTTGCCTCTCCCCCTGTTTCCTTTGCATGACCTGCATATGTCCAGCCGAAATTAACCACTTTCGAAGGTTTTACAGGTTCCAAAATTTTTACGTCACTATGTTTCAGCTCTACCCCGTCATACTTTATTTCCTTGTTGACAAGTTCAGCAAAACTGCTAGACAGTTGTAATATCATCTCATCATCAACAATACCGTAATGTATTTTGCCCTGTTGATTCTGATAGCGGACTATTTTTTGCGTTTTTTGTAGCACTTGCATA
Source organism: Peribacillus sp. SIMBA_075 (assembly GCF_046534585.1). Taxonomy (NCBI): domain Bacteria; kingdom Bacillati; phylum Bacillota; class Bacilli; order Caryophanales; family Bacillaceae; genus Peribacillus; species Peribacillus sp. SIMBA_075. Next base: position 66,335 of record NZ_JAWRYN010000022.1, read on the forward strand.
ATGAATTAACTCCTTTGATAAGTAAGGTATACTTACTTAGATAATATATAATTCGGGTCTCACATAATCGCAAACGATGATTCCAACTCCGTAATAACCATAGCTCAACAATGGGCTCAGTAAGTGAAGCCCTGGTGGTAGATTGTTTTATTCGATGAAGTACGAAAACGGCTTTATACGATTTCATCGAAATGTTGAATAATGAGCAAGCAATGCAGTTGAAGCACTTACACTACTTTTAAAACAATAAGTCAGAGGGAAACATATGCGGTGGATTTGTTCATATGTCTGCACATCTTTTTTATTACATGGCGTTTTTCTTTTTTAAAGTGGAAGCATCTTGAGAGTGTTCCCAACATTCAACATTTTCAAGACCTTTAATGCTGTCTTTATAAAAAACAGGATCTTGACCAGCTTTTTTCTGTTTCATATAATCATTTAATGCTGCAAAAGCTACTTTTGATAATAAGAGAACGGCAATTAAGTTTACGATAACCATCAAGCCCATAAATAAATCTGCTAAATCCCATACAAGCTCGACTTTTGCTACCGCTCCGAATACAATCATGGCGAACGCGCCTATTCGATATAGAATCAACCATACTTTACCGTTGTGTAAAAATCGAATATTTGTTTCCCCATAATAATAGTTACCAATTAACGAACCGAATGCAAATAGGAAAACAAAGATCGCAAGACAACCTGATGCCCAGGAACCGATGTGTTCAGTTAATGAAGTTTGTGTAAGTGCAATACCAGTTAGCCCTGGTTGTTTATAAGCATCCGAAAGTAAAATAATAAATGCTGTGCTTGTACAGATGATTAGTGTATCCGTTAATACGCCAAATGCCTGAATAAGTCCTTGTTTCACCGGATGACTTGTTTTTGCCGTTGCGGCAACGTTTGGCGCACTTCCCATACCAGCTTCATTCGAGAATAAACCACGTTTAACGCCATTCATGAACGCAGCGCCGATTGAACCGCCTGCCAGTTGTTCAAAGCCAAACGCGTTATGAATAATAAGAGAAAGAATTTCCGGCATTTTGGTTATGTTCATCACTATGACAAATAATGCCATTCCAAGGTATAACACACCTAGAATCATCACCTTGTATTCAGCAATTTTTCCAATACGCTTCACACCGCCAAAGATAATCGCAGCGAAAGCAAGTGTCATGATAATCCCTACAGTTAAACGATCTGCACCAAATGAGTTCTTAAAAGCAATTGTAACGGTATTTGATTGTACAGAATTGAATACAAGACCGAAAGAAAGCGTAATTAAAATGGAGAATAATACTCCCATCCAACGTTTGTTTAATCCTTTTTCCATATAATAGGATGGACCGCCTCGGAAACCAGTTTTATCCTTTACTTTATATACTTGCGCTAACGTACTTTCTATAAAGCTGGTTGCAGAGCTAATAATTGCAATAATCCACATCCAGAATATCGCTCCTGGACCGCCTAATGCAATCGCAATCGCAATTCCTGTAATATTACCTGTCCCAACGCGGGCGGCCATACCAATACAGAACGCTTGAAAGGGGGAAACGCTGTCTGCAGAACCCTTTCTTCCTTCCAATAAAACACGGACCATTTCCTTTAACATTCTAACCTGTACAAATTTCAATTTAATTGTGAAATAAATCCCACAAGAAACAAGCATAATAATTAATAATTTTGACCAAAGGAAATCATTTGTTACGCCAATCACATGATGTAATAACTGTTGCATTTAAACACCTCTTATTAAAATTTAGTTAGCTTAGAAGATACTTGTTTTTTTCATTTTTAAAAAGGATCAACTTCATCAACTGATGAAGTCTGTCCAAAGACAGGGGTTTATAGTTCCTAAAAATTGGATTTAATGACTTAATGGCAGTATCTCAAAAAGATAACGTAATATCTGCTGCAATCGTTGTTTCCATCATTTCTTTTACCTTTTTGGGATCTGTTGTTTTTCCTAGCACCCACATCAATTTCGGCACAATTGCTTCTGTGTTCATATTTTTAGAACGCACTACACGATTATGGTCAATTTTCCGACCAACTTCATATATATCCATGTCTTCTCCTTCTTCTAGACATTGAGTCGTAATGACAACAGATACACCGTGCTCGGTTAATTCAATCAATTTCGCTAAAATGTTGCGCACTTGAAAAGGAATACCACCACTTCCATAGCTCTCCACAACCACTCCTTTATACAAACCTTTTAGGCAGTCAAAAAATTCTGGTTTTATCCCAGGATGTAATTTAACAACCGCCACATCTGTACAAAGTGATGTATCTAATTGAATGTGTTTATTTTTTTGGATATGAATGGATTTATTATATTCAATTATGTCATCATGTATCGATGCAACATACGGATAATTAATACTTTCAAAGGCATCATAGCTTTTCGTCCTAAGTTTAATCCCTCTTGTCCCTTGAATGACTTTGCCGTCAAATACAATATATACCCCACCTATTTCTTCACAAGCAAAACGGATGGCATCTGAAATGTTTCGTTTTGCATCTGTTTTACTATACGAAATAGGAATTTGCGAACCTGTAATAACAATCGGTTTTGATGCATCCTGTAACATATAAGAAAGTGCAGCTGATGTGTAACCCATTGTATCGGTGCCATGCGTAATAATAAATCCATCATACTGATCGTAATTTTCGTAAATAACATTCGCCATATCTATCCAAAACTCTGGTTGCATGTTGGTGCTATCAATGTTCATTAACTCCTTCGTATCAATATGGCAACGTACATTTAATTCAGGTATGTAACTTAATAGATCATCGGCATGCAGTTCAGGTGCAAGTCCGTTTTCTCCTTCAATTGAGGCTACTGTTCCGCCAGTCGTAAACAACATTAATTTTTTCAATGATAATGGCTCCCCTATCTATTTTTTACAATAAGTTTTTCAAAAGAAAGTATTCAATTCGCGTGCATTTATTCAATTCGCGTACATTTAATGTAATTATAGTTACATAAATATAATAATTCAAGATAAAAATATTCAATTTTCGTACACTTCCTCTACTTTTTGAATCCACAGAACAAATAATGAATATCAAAAAGGTAATTGTTTCAGTAATTTCAACTTAGATGTTTAGCATAAAAAACCATATACCTCAACGTGTTTATATGTTTTTAAAGAGAGTATTATATTTTTTCCCGACGAATGAAAAGCAAATGTTAACATCCTACCCAAAAACTACATCAATGAGTGAAGACCAAATGTTAACATCCTATTCTAAATGTTTTTATATACGTGAATCATTTCGCGAAATAATGTAGAATAATAATCTTCCAATTTTAAAATCTTTAATTGGGGGACAATTGATTTTATCCCATGTCGGATAATATACCGCCAGTCCGGATTTAAACATACAGTATCCTTAAAATTTCGTATTTTATCAACTCAACACTTTTTACAATCCTATCCATTTCAGCAGACAACCTAATACTTTTAAGTTTTAGGATTTCCATCTTATCAATAAGATTAATTGAGCTCTTGCCCTCATATAACAGGGAAAGGTGCAACATTATTGCGGCTTTTTGTTATATATTAATCCCATGAAATTAGAGCTTATTTTTTAGTACCTTTAAAAAACGAATAAAATTCAGTCTTTCCCCAAATAATAAGTAGACTAATAAGCAGGGAGGGATTTATGTGGATGTTAAACGTGTAAAACAGATTCTTTCTTCATCATCTGACATTGAGGTGAGATATAACGGCACTTCAGTATGGATTGATAATTTAAATGAAGACGGCAGAACTGCTACAGTACATCTCAGAGGACCATTAGAGGAAAAATCAGAAGTGGGCATTGATGAACTTAAAGAAATATAATGAATTTCAATTAAAAATAAGCTCTGAGAAGAGCCCAGGCTGTCGACAAAGTCGACAGCTGTTTTTTATAAAAAGTTTAGTAACAATATATTGTGTCCTTCTTTCAAATTTACAACTAAATATGCTAAAAGATAAAAAACCCCCTTTTTCTCCAACAATTCTTTTGGAAAAGGGGTTTGTCTACACTCTGCGCTCCTCTCTTATAGAGAAGAGCCTTTTCTTATTTCAACCTTAGCTTTTGACCGATATAAATTTTGTCCGGGTTTTTAATGCTGTTAAGACTAACAAGAGATTTTACGGTTGTTTTGTTGTTTTTTGCAATCAAGCTTAGTGTGTCGCCTTTTGTTACAGTATATGTTGTGGTTGATTCAGTTTTCAATGCACGGGAGTTGGGCGTCCTAAAAGAATTCACTGTATTTGTAAAATCCCTATAAGCTATATTCAAATCCACCTTTGTGCTGATACCACTTATCTTACCAGAATCGGAATGCTGCCAAATATCTGTGCTTCGTCCCAATGAGCTGTTGTATCGGGCAATCCACAAAGCGTACTTCGTCAATCTTGATTCATCTAAAGTATTTTCGAGAAAGTATTTACCAGTATAAAGCATAGCGGTGTATCCTGCTTCTTCGATAGAGTCTAAAAAAGCTATTGCTGCATCGGTTAACTTTTTTTTATTTGCACCTTTTTTATTTTCTTCAAGATCAAGAACAACAGGGTAATTTAAAGTAAAAGAGCTGATAGAATCTAAAAAATAAGCAGCCTCTGCCTTTGCCCCAGCAACAGTAGCAAACTTAGTATAGTGATAGGCCCCGACTTTCAATCCTGCTGCCAAAGCTTGAGGAGCATTTTCTTTAAAATAGGAGAGCTTAGGATAATTCGTTCCCTCGGTTGCTTTAATGAATACAAACTTCATGCCAGCCTTAGCAACTTCATCCCAATTAATAGCACCTTGCCAATGTGAAACATCGATTCCCTTTACATTTTCCATATTAATATCCTCCTCTTTTTTCAAAAGGAAACCAACTCTATGTTGCATGATTATAATCCTTTTTCAAATATTTTGATTTGATTCGTTTATATAAATACCTCATGGTGGAAACATACAGTCCTATTGTCCAAACTATAATTGTGGGGATATTATTGCCGTCATAAATACCATTCATTTGGTGTTTCATCTAAAATTTTTTTCAGTGAAAGCATTTAAAGTCGTTAAAAATCAGATTGAAAGTAAAGTGCTTTAGTTTCCAACGTTAATTGTATGACTATTCTGATTTTATCAATATTAGAAGGGGAGGGCCGGCCGATATTACTAATCTTTTTTTTAAATTTGAAATCGCATATTTCAAATCATACGAAATGGATTATTCTGCCGATTTCCTTTGTAGAGTTATAATGAAAATAGTTCCATAAAAAAAGGCTGCCGTAGCAACCCTGTAATTGAAGTAAGGCAATCTATAGTTGATCAAGAGCAGATAATTCAGCTCTTGTCATTCCTTATTACTTTCCTAGCTCTTTTCGAAAAGGTAAATATTAAATTTGTTTATTATTATCTAATTGTTTTTGACTTCCTGACTAATCAATTTGAATCCAATACTCTGAGATTTTTCATCTTCAATTCAATATACAGCACTTGCTTTAACCGATGTAGAATGCAATGGATTTCAAATCAAGTGTTTATGCTGCTGCTATTAAATCGTTTTTCTGTTTCCTTTTTTTCTTGTTCTTTTTCTTATAACTCCACATATAGACACCAGTAAACATCAGAATGGATGGAGTAAGGCCACCAATGGTATACAAAATTTTTGTAATTAAGCCACCAAAACTACCCGTATGTAACGGAAGGTGCCATGTTTGATAGATAAGTCCACTATTAACATGTGGGTCTAACTTGCCCACAACTTTTCCACTATACTGATCTAACCACACTTTCACATTTCCTTTTCCTGGATCATATGAACGACTAAGACGAAATTCCACTGCGCCTTCTGGAGTTCCCCTTTCCACCTTTTCGGGCATTCTAACTTGCATAAGTTTTCCCTGTGGTATGGCTTTTTCAGCCCTATTTAACAACTCATCAAGTGGAAGCTTTCCAGTTGGAATGGTTTTTGAGATAAGCTGCTCTTCTGGAGGCATTACCTTTGCTTTTGCACCAAACCAACTAAAAATCATTTCATCATACACAAAAAGGGCCCCTGTTAGCGAAACGACCAATAAAAACGGAATGGAAAATCCACCAATGACTTTATGTAAATCAAACTGCCTTACATATGGGTTGGCATTGCGTCTCATTATAAACCCACGTGCCAATTTTTTAATCCCCGGCCACCATAAATATAGTCCTGATAAAGTTATAAAAAAGAAAATAAATCCAATCGTACCGATGATTTTCTCACCATTGAAGTCTTTTAACAATAGCTGTTCGTGAAATTCCTTTATCTGATTAAATAATGCTTTATCCCCTAATGTTCCATTTATGTATCCTGTTCCTGGATTGACATATATGCTTTGTTGCTCCTCTCCTTCCTTTAGGCGGAATAGATAAACGCCACGAGCATTAGGTTCACTTGGAGTGTATATACGCTCAATTTGTCCTTTTGGATGTGATTCTGATATAACCTGCACGGCTTGCTGATACGTAACTTTTTTCCCTTCTGTAACTTTGTATAAATTAGGATGCAGTATACTGTTTAGTTCAGGTTCAAAAACAAGCAAACTTCCTGTTAAGCCAATCAGTACTATAAATACCCCAACTAGCATACTAAGCCATAAATGAGCTTTTGCAATGATTCTACGTGTTTTCATAAAAATGCCTGCTTTCCAATAGTAATTAATTTTGAATGATAATCAATAATATAAAGATAATGATAATCATTGTCAATTAAAACTTTAAACAACCCCTATTGGATAATCTTTTGAGGCACTTAAGCATAAGAAAAGGGATGCACATAACCCTGTCAAGTAGACAATAAAAAAAGAGTATTTCAAGCTGCGGCCTTTTCTCGATATTCAATCGGGGAAAGGCCGTTAAATTTTTCCTGGAAGCGATCCGTATTGTAGAAGTCTATATACTCCTGAATAGCTACATAAGCTTCCTCTGCTGTTTTTGGACATACCAA
>NZ_JAWRYN010001370.1:0-244 GCF_046534585.1 Peribacillus sp. SIMBA_075
CAATTTTTTCGACAAATGGATGAATATCTACTTCACCTATATGTAACTCTACATGTCCACTTTCCATACGGGCTAAATCTAATAACTCATTTACAAGTTTACCTAAACGAACAGATTCATCATAAATAATTTGAACAAACTCATTAATTTCCTCTTTCGTTTGCACAATATCATCTAAAATTGCTTCACTATATCCTTGAAGCATTACCATCGGTGTACGAAGTTCATGTGATACATTCGCAAT
>NZ_JAWRYN010001371.1:0-244 GCF_046534585.1 Peribacillus sp. SIMBA_075
GTTCTTTTTCTAATTTTTTCTGTTTATCTAAAGCTTTTTTAAAGTCACTAGTCTTCTTTACATTTTTTTGTACAGATTTAGGGACTCCAGCTGAATTTAGAGTCTTACCGTGACTTTTGCCTCCAGTAACTCTTTCAGCTCCTTTAATCTTTCCTTTTTCAACATGTACATGCCAATCATTATTAACCCCGTCAACATGTGGCTTATCAACACGATATTTCCACCCAGGAGAACCAGGTACTTG
>NZ_JAWRYN010001372.1:0-244 GCF_046534585.1 Peribacillus sp. SIMBA_075
GTAATAGCATCTGTAAAGATAGAACCATTTGCTAAGTATAGCTTATTAGCATTCATGTTTAATTCAGTTACAATATTTGCTGATACCTCATATCTATTAGCTCCACCGATTCTTTTCACTGTGGACGTTTTTTTGATTTGAGATTCAACTTTTTTGCTAACACTCTTTTCTCCACCAACAATGATGACTTTACTTGGAAGCTTGTAAGTTGGTAAGCTATCTTTCTTCGTTAACAGAATAGGAT
>NZ_JAWRYN010001373.1:0-244 GCF_046534585.1 Peribacillus sp. SIMBA_075
CTAGCAAGGTTTCAGAAAACCCCTTGATCGACGTAACCGGTGTGCGCAGCTCATGCGACACATTCGCCACAAAATCCTTACGCACTTGTTCTAATTTTTTCAGTTCGGTAATATCGTGAAAGACGATGACGACACCGAGCCATCGCTCATGTTCACCGATGACCGGTGCGCCGTAGACGTCCAGATTCTTCATTTTCAGCCCTTCGGCAAACTCGATTTGGTCACGCGCGCGCGTCTCGGTCAT
>NZ_JAWRYN010001374.1:0-244 GCF_046534585.1 Peribacillus sp. SIMBA_075
GGCCGCGGCGCCATTTTTCAAAAATTTCTGCCACTTCACCTTTGAGCGGAATCTTGGAAATCCCGCGCTGCTCTTGAATTTCACGAACTTTCTTGGCAATGCGTTTATCGATTTCTTCCATTTCGATTTCCAGTTCGCGTGCAGAGATGCGCAAGGCGCCTTTTGCAAAAATGACCCATTGCTCGGTCGAATCAGAAGTCGCGACATAAATTTGGTCGCGCCGGCTGTTCAGGCTAATCGCCAG
>NZ_JAWRYN010001375.1:0-244 GCF_046534585.1 Peribacillus sp. SIMBA_075
TAAAATAGATATCGGCTTATTATCTGCAACATCTACTTTCTTATCACGTTTTTCAGACTTATCACGATCTAACGGTTTATGCACTGCATTTAATGTATTTGACACATTAGAATACACATAGTATGCATATGCTCCTCCTGCAACAACTAGAAAACCTATTATACCTAAAATCCAAAATAAAATTTTCTTTTTCATAACTTATACCTTCTTTAATTTTTATTTATAACTAATTATGCGTTATTGC
>NZ_JAWRYN010001376.1:0-244 GCF_046534585.1 Peribacillus sp. SIMBA_075
CCACTTCTTTGACTTTCCGCGACTGCAGCGTGCCGATATAATGCCAGACGACCTCGCCACGAATCTCTGCATGTTTGAGCTTGAGCCCTTCAGGACGGTTTTCTCCAAGATGGCGGATGCCCGCATCGACAGCTTCCTGCGTTCTTTCGATGCCGACTTGCTTGGTGACTGCGACGATTTCAATGCCGCTATTGATTTGGTTTAATGTATGGGCCATTTCTTCAAACTTCGGTTTAATCGCTTT
>NZ_JAWRYN010001377.1:0-244 GCF_046534585.1 Peribacillus sp. SIMBA_075
GACGTAGACACCGACGATATCGTCTCCTTTTGTAGCGACATAACAATCGCCTCTTTGCAAATACTCTTCCACGAGTTTTTCCGAGGGGTCAGCAAGCAGCAACAAGTACATGGGGGCTTTTTCGTGTGGAGCCAGTTTTCTAATTTCCATTGGTTATTCTCCTTTTGCCAGAGCATCCACTCCCACGTCAAGATAGGGAAGATAATGACTGGGCAATCTCCTAAAGCAAGTTTGTATTGTTGCT
>NZ_JAWRYN010001378.1:0-244 GCF_046534585.1 Peribacillus sp. SIMBA_075
GGCCCGCACCGCCGACATCGACTGGGCCGGCCTGGGGCGTCGCTACGTCGAATCCACGCGGCCGCTCACCGGCCAGCGCCCGCGGTTCGTGGACAAGCTGCCGCACAATTTCCTCTACATCGGCCACATCCTGCACGCCTTGCCGGCGGCGCGCGTGGTGCTCATGCGACGGCACCCACTGGACAGCTGCCTGAGCAACTTCCGCCAGCTCTTCGCCCTGGGATCGCCGTTCACGCGCTATGCC
>NZ_JAWRYN010001379.1:0-244 GCF_046534585.1 Peribacillus sp. SIMBA_075
CGATACCCCAAAGGAAGAATTCCGAAAAAGCTCGCGAAGCTATCGATGTCGATGCCGGCCATCCGCAAATATCTTGGTGTTGAAGCGGAAACCTTGGATTATATGGACTGGCAAGCGCAATTTGATACGCGAAACGCTCAGGCCTTATTGAAGGATAGCGGGATCCGGCCAGCGGATTTTCTGGAGACAATACCCGCCATGGTGGCATTTTACAACGAACACAAAAAAGACCGCGCGTATCATG
>NZ_JAWRYN010000165.1:0-399 GCF_046534585.1 Peribacillus sp. SIMBA_075
TGATACTAATAGATCGAGGACTTAACCAACGCTTTTAAAAAAATGAAATACCTTCTTATTATCTAGTTTTGAAGGAATGAAAATTTCTTCTTGCATTTTAAACTCATACATGTTATGATTATAAATGTGTTAAAAAAGATTAAATGTTTGGTGGCGATAGCGAAGAGGTCACACCCGTTCCCATTCCGAACACGGCAGTTAAGCTCTTCAGCGCCAATGGTAGTTGGGGGTTTCCCCCTGTGAGAGTAGGACGCCGCCAAGCTATAATCTTTGTATCCTTTTTGAGAAAATGGGAATACTGAATTTATAAAAGTACCATTTATACCGTCGCGGGGTGGAGCAGTCCGGTAGCTCGTCGGGCTCATAACCCGAAGGTCGCAGGTTCAAATCCTGTCCCCG
>NZ_JAWRYN010001380.1:0-244 GCF_046534585.1 Peribacillus sp. SIMBA_075
GTTTTTCTTGATCTTCACGCCTTCAGGAGTCGCTTCTACGACAGGCGTTCCGATAGAGAACTCAATGCCTTTTGCTTGAAGATGGCCCACTGCATAATCCACCAATTCCGGATCGAATCCTGGCAAGACCATCGGTGCAGCTTCTACGCAGATTACGCGTACTTTTTCGCGTGGCACATCGTATTCTTTACATAGTTCAGGCACACGGTTCGCAAGTTCCCCCAGGAATTCGATTCCCGTGAAT
>NZ_JAWRYN010001381.1:0-244 GCF_046534585.1 Peribacillus sp. SIMBA_075
CTCTGCCGAGGGGAAAGCTAGAAACATTGCCCAGTTCGCTTACAAAATTGTCTTCCCTTCACAGTACGTGTATGAAAAATTCCGTACAATCACCCAATTAGATCATCAAAAATGTCACATCCTCCCTCAAGGCTTGTTTAACCACAATCCTTATAAGAACAATATTGCAAAAGCTAGAAGCGAATTACGAAAAAAACACAACCTGCCTCTAGATAGCAAAATCATTTTAGGAGTAGGTTTCGCT
>NZ_JAWRYN010001382.1:0-244 GCF_046534585.1 Peribacillus sp. SIMBA_075
GGAAATCGTATTATGTCGTGAGCTAACGAAAAAATTTGAAGAGTTTATTCGTGGAACAATTGAAGAAGCGATTGAGTGGACGAAGCAAAATGAAGTTCGTGGTGAGTTTTGTATTTTAGTAGCAGGTTCAACAGAAGAACCTACTCCAGAAGAACAATGGTGGGAAGCTATTTCAGTATATAATCATATTGAACATTATATAAATGAAAAAGGCATGAATTCAAAAGAAGCGATAAAAATAGTC
>NZ_JAWRYN010001383.1:0-244 GCF_046534585.1 Peribacillus sp. SIMBA_075
GATTAGAAGTTACAAAAACTGTAGAATCAATTGTTATTTTAGAAGATGAAAAACAAATTCCATTTCAAGAACAAATTAGTTCGTAGACTCTGCTATATGGCAGGGTTTTTTTGAGCATAATGTTTTTGGCAGAATAAGGGCTATGATACAATGGCATAAGTCAGACCTTTCACTAGGTGAAATATTGTTGTATACATATATTTGGAAGGAGAAGAATTATGAAAAAGCATTTATATATAAATGG
>NZ_JAWRYN010001384.1:0-244 GCF_046534585.1 Peribacillus sp. SIMBA_075
CCCGTTACTTATTTTGGTAGTCAGCATGAGCAATTACAAAATGTCTTAAAAAAAGAAACTTCCGTACAAATTGATGGGAAATTTATTAATATTACGGTGGAAAATGTTTTGATTCTTCAGCAACCGGTTGCTTTACATGCCTATTTCTTAAAAGAGGGAATCATTCAGGAACAAGATCGTATCTTAATTATTGATGGTGGATTTCGTACATTAGAAATGACAGATATGAAACAGAATGTCATTT
>NZ_JAWRYN010001385.1:0-244 GCF_046534585.1 Peribacillus sp. SIMBA_075
CAGGTGAATACCAATTCGACAGCAGCGGCGCGAACAAAGCGACTGAGCTGATCGGCAAGCATCTAGGCATGTTTAAGGAAACCGTGAAGCATGAGGGTGAATTGAATGTAACCTTCGTGGATGATATCGGTGGTGGAGACGATGGCTCGTAAGCTATCCGAATTCATCCCTACAGCGTTTCATCCGGTTTGGAAGGCTACGATGTCCAGTGACATTTTAAACATTGTCTGCAAGGGCGGTCGTG
>NZ_JAWRYN010001386.1:0-244 GCF_046534585.1 Peribacillus sp. SIMBA_075
CTCGGCGACCGTGGCGTTTGGCAGCAACACGCGCTCTTCGCCGGCCTGGATCAGGACGCCGCGGATTTCGTCGTTGGTGGCGTAACTCATGGCAACTCCGGAAATTCAGGGTGGGCGCGGCGATCAGGCCGGCCAGCGTTCGAGCAGCCGCTGCGCCAGCTGCGCCGGGTCACCGGAGGGGTGGCCCTGCTGCACCAGGCGATTGGCGGCGGCCGGGTCGTAGCAGCCTTCGGCCGATTGCCCG
>NZ_JAWRYN010000166.1:0-399 GCF_046534585.1 Peribacillus sp. SIMBA_075
GGTAAGGGGACACGTCTGTATTGCCATCCAGAATGCCATTGCCCGCGCCTTGATGTTTTTTGCGCACAAATTCACGGATGGTTTCCATATCGTCTTTTTCAACCGTTTTTGAAGAGCCTTTTGAGACCGACCCGTTTTTATTCAAACGGACTGGGATGACGTTCGAGTAGCCATCGATCTGGTCATCCATTGCCTGGATGACTTCCGGGTCTTCCACCACCAGGCCGTTCATCTTGAACGACTTCGCCAGTTCCTCTTCCAATTCTTCTGCAGTTAGCAGCTTTGTCATCTTGAGCATCGGATTGTGCATATGGAAATACAGCACGCCTGCCGGTTCCGCCTGCTCCCCGAGCCAGCGCTTGGAATGCGTCAATGCGACGTCCAAATACGTAAAGGTCT
>NZ_JAWRYN010001387.1:0-244 GCF_046534585.1 Peribacillus sp. SIMBA_075
TATCACCTACATTTATCCTTGAGGACTTACAGCGGATCAAAGTGCCGACTAAGAAGCAGGTGAATCAACAGGTCGGCCGTGAATACTTGCAGCTCCCTTCCTCATTGCCAGATCGTGTGAAAACATTGGCAAACAGCTTAACAGAAACAAAGGAGAATATGTATGACAAGGCAAAAGCGATTGAGGATTACTTAGGATCTGCGAAGTTTTCATATGAAACGCAAAATGTCGCCGTGCCTGGACG
>NZ_JAWRYN010001388.1:0-244 GCF_046534585.1 Peribacillus sp. SIMBA_075
GTTGCGAATAAACATCAGTGAAGCATCTTTCCACTCTTCTATGGCAGCATGCCATTCATCGGCATACGGTTTTACATCTTGGAAAAAATCAGGATCCGCGTCCAGCTCACGCATTTTCTTAAAGCGTGCAAGACACATATCACATTCTTCGTATAGCTTGCTTGATAATTGCTTGAGGTCCATTTTATACCCCCTCCATAGCCATTAGTTTATCACAATCCGCCAAGCCATATACAGTTTGCCG
>NZ_JAWRYN010001389.1:0-244 GCF_046534585.1 Peribacillus sp. SIMBA_075
ATTAACACAGCTCTTGTCTTCATATATCTTCCTATTTTTTTTCTGACCTCTGCCCACTTGTAGTCTGTCGTTCCAACAGGGTGACGAACGATGCCTTTTACATTTGGTTGATCCATGAATATTTTTGTAGCGAAGTAGATCGGCACGAGCGGCATGTCATCCATAAATATCTTCTCCGCGTCATGCATCAATTTGAAACGCGCCGTCTCATCTCCTGTGTTGCGGATTTTTTCTATCAGTGTGT
>NZ_JAWRYN010001390.1:0-244 GCF_046534585.1 Peribacillus sp. SIMBA_075
CGGCGGACAGAAGTTCATCCATTCAGTCGTCCCGAAAGTTGAGGCATTATCCCAGCTGATTAACGATAAAGGCTTGTCTGTCGAAATCCAGATCGACGGCGGCATCAATGAAGAAACGATCGTTCCATGCGCAAAAGCAGGGGCGAACGTCTTTGTGGCCGGATCTGCCATTTTCGGTAAACAAGACCGCGCGCAAGCTTTGCAGGCGATCAAAAAAGCGGGGCAAGGAGCCATCTCGTGATCG
>NZ_JAWRYN010000167.1:0-397 GCF_046534585.1 Peribacillus sp. SIMBA_075
CTACCAGTCAACAGCGCATACAACAGCGCAATCGTACCTACTGTAAAAATAAGAGCACCGGGATAATCAATATGTCGCTTCGCTTTAACAGCCAGCTTTTCTTTATAGAGCATCACGATCATCAAAAACGACACCAGCCCAAATGGCAGGTTAAGCAGGAAAATATAACGCCAGGTCAGCGTATCGACCAAAAATCCTCCGACCAATGGACCTGCAACACCTGAAAGCCCCCAAACCGCGCTAATCCATCCTTGGGCTTTCGCTCTTGCTGTTTGCTCCGTATACAAATCGCCGATAATTGTCATCGTAATCGGCATTACTGCCCCTGCATGTTGCGGCGGCCACGGCGGTTTACACGGCTCTGGCCCCACGGACCCTGCTCGACGCCCGTGGGTTG
>NZ_JAWRYN010001391.1:0-244 GCF_046534585.1 Peribacillus sp. SIMBA_075
TTTCAAAAATATCTGTCAAAAGTGTTGGGTCCATAACCTCTTCTACTGTTCCAAAAGCAGCAATTTGTCCATCTTTCATAGCACAAATTTTATCAGAGTATTTAGCTGCAAAATTTATGTCATGCATAACAGTCAAAATTGTTCTTCCGAATTCATTAGCTGCACGCCTCAAATGCTCCATCATTTGAACAGAGCGCGCAACATCAAGGTTGTTCAGAGGCTCGTCCAATAGCACATATTCAGT
>NZ_JAWRYN010001392.1:0-244 GCF_046534585.1 Peribacillus sp. SIMBA_075
GCACAATCTATTCGAAAGGCATATGGAAAATCAATTGATGAAAAAATAATCGATGAGTATAACGAAATTTCTGGTCACGGTACAGTCGTAAAAGTACAAGGAAAAGAAATTTTTGCAGGTAATGCTAAATTAATGAGAAAAGAAAACATTACATTTAAGCAACCAGAAACGGTAGGTACATTAGTTCACGTTGCTGTAGATGGGGAATATGCAGGTTATATCGTTATCTCTGATGAGGTAAAAG
>NZ_JAWRYN010001393.1:0-244 GCF_046534585.1 Peribacillus sp. SIMBA_075
ATGGGGCCCCCGCAAAGTACTCGGACTAATCTGCGAAGATACACTTCACTTTTTGGGGTTGTTTTCTGGTGCTCCCGACAGGAATCGAACCTGCGACCTCTTCCTTACCATGGAAACGCTCTACCGACTGAGCTACAGGAGCATATATGGCTCCTCGGGACGGACTTGAACCGCCGACCGATCGGTTAACAGCCGATTGCTCTACCAACTGAGCTACCGAGGAACGTTGAAGGATTCATTCCTT
>NZ_JAWRYN010001394.1:0-244 GCF_046534585.1 Peribacillus sp. SIMBA_075
GTGCTGCGCTGACGACCGCCGGCGATCTCACGGTCCCGGCGACGGCTGTTCCGGGAACGTACACACTCGCCTACCAGCTGTGCGCCGTCGCTCCGCCCACCGCCTGCGACACGGCCACCGTGACCCTCCGCGTGGTCGCGGCAACCACCCCGGTTCCGCCGCCGGCCGCGGGCACGCCCGTCGTCGCTTCACCGGTCGGTCCGGGTGTGACCGCGGTGACCCCGGTCGGTGACAAGCTCGCGTC
>NZ_JAWRYN010001395.1:0-244 GCF_046534585.1 Peribacillus sp. SIMBA_075
GAACCCCCGCTTCTGGTTAGTAGCGGGGGTCTTTTACGACCAACAAGTCGGTGAGTGCTTCTGTGTGACCTTATGGCCATTTAACTGACGATTCCTAGGCATTAGACGGCCGCTTGCTATTACTTCGAGTATCCGATGAGGGCCGCTGTGTTTTCGTGCACGGAGAAGCGGGCTACATAAATACAAAAATATTGGTAGGATTGCTCGGTTTAATGCCACAGACGTTGACTGTATCCGATTTCTT
>NZ_JAWRYN010000168.1:0-396 GCF_046534585.1 Peribacillus sp. SIMBA_075
GAGCTTTACTATCGCTTGAAATAGTTTTCAGGAAACGCCTATATGAATGCTCCGTTTACATATTCATCGCCCACGCTTAGCGTAGAAGCCCTTAAGCACTCTATCGCTTACAAGCTGATGTTTACGATTGGAAAGGACCCGGTCGTCGCCAATAAACATGAATGGCTGAACGCAACGTTATTTGCTGTGCGCGATCGTCTCGTGGAGCGCTGGTTACGTTCAAACCGTGCCCAGTTGTCGCAAGAAACTCGTCAGGTTTACTACCTGTCGATGGAGTTCCTGATGGGCCGTACGCTGGGCAATGCGCTGCTGGCGATGGGCATTTATGACGATCTTAATCAGGCGCTGGATGAGATGGGACTCAACCTCAGCGAACTGATGGAAGAGGAAAACGAT
>NZ_JAWRYN010001396.1:0-244 GCF_046534585.1 Peribacillus sp. SIMBA_075
CCGGAAAAGCCCTTGCCCATCTAAAAAAACGCACCCAAATTTGGGTGCGTTTTGTCAAAAGCGCATTTCTTCGATGACCAAAAGTTCCGGGAAATCCGCTTCGATGCGGTCTTGCAGCTCATACTCTTCCAGCAAGTCGTAAAACCCTTCATCGTCCAATTTCAAGAAACGCGGGGAGTCCGGTTGATCAAAATGGAAAAGCTCCACGATGTATTTTTTCCGGCTGGTGCGGGCAATGCTGTAG
>NZ_JAWRYN010001397.1:0-243 GCF_046534585.1 Peribacillus sp. SIMBA_075
CGGCGGCAAGAACCTCCTCAACACTGTGCTGCAGAGTGTGCAGGCGTCGACGTCCAGCCGGCTGGTGGCGGCCTATCGGGTGCCCGGGCAGGACACGGGCGTGCTCGCACCGCCCGACCGCGGCAGCCCCGCCATGAACTCCGTCATCTCGGACGAGCTGCGGGCCAAGGTGCAGAGCGGAGGGACGAAGCAGTTCTACCAGTCGGTCGCGCTCCCGGCGGGCACCGGCGACACCGATCCCGG
>NZ_JAWRYN010001398.1:0-243 GCF_046534585.1 Peribacillus sp. SIMBA_075
AAAAGACTATGCACAAAAGTATCCCTTGTTTAGAAGGAGAGGATTACTCATATGAAAATTGTTAAAATTTCCCCTCGTGGTTATTGCTACGGTGTTGTGGACGCGATGGTTATTGCACGTAACGCCGCATTAGATAAATCATTACCGAGACCCATTTATATTTTAGGTATGATTGTTCACAATAAGCATGTCACAGATGCTTTCGAAGAGGATGGCATCATTACATTAGACGGTCCAAGTCGA
>NZ_JAWRYN010001399.1:0-243 GCF_046534585.1 Peribacillus sp. SIMBA_075
TCTACTCACAATGCATGCGGTAACATAACAGCCATAAACAAATCATTTCTCTCACCTGGTGCTATGTACATTCCTTCTGCATCTAAATATTCAATGGAAAAGGCTGCTAGCTCATGCGCCATTTCTTGGTCGCATTCAAAAAGTGAATTTATAAAAACCTCACTTCCTGTAATCTTTTGTAAACCTTTCAAACAGTTAGATTTACTTCTTGCACAATCAGTCATATGCTCATTAGCCCAAGAC
>NZ_JAWRYN010001400.1:0-243 GCF_046534585.1 Peribacillus sp. SIMBA_075
TTTCGATATGCAAATACATGAGACGTGGGTTATCGAAAAGCCAGTGATTGTGAAGAGCAGTGATTCTTAGTCCTTGTCGACGGGCAGAGTTAATGAACTTTTGAACATCCCTTTGCAAGAGCGTAATTTCTGCCGTGTTTAACGTATTTCCTCGGCTATCCAACGACTGAATAACAATCTCATGTTCAGTATCGTATTTTTTACCTAGGATTCTTGCATTGAGATTACGCTTAACCATTATTG
>NZ_JAWRYN010001401.1:0-243 GCF_046534585.1 Peribacillus sp. SIMBA_075
GGTTCAATAATTGTTCCGCCCTCTGCAACAAGCCCTTTTTCTAACGCATCTTCGATTAATTCTCTTCCTAAACGATCCTTAACGCTTCCGCCTGGGTTGTAAAATTCAAGCTTTGCAAATAAACGGACTCCTTCCGGAAGTGAAAAACGAGTAATTTCTACGATTGGTGTATGACCAATCAACTCATGAACTCCACGATATACATTCATCGTGTTCTCCCCCTTATTTGCCAATAAAGAAAAG
>NZ_JAWRYN010001402.1:0-243 GCF_046534585.1 Peribacillus sp. SIMBA_075
GCTGTAAATGAGAACATTTTATTTGATGAGACCTCTCTGCAGCAATACATGTCTTTCCAATTCGTTCCTGAGCCAAATACACTTGATCAAAAGGTGCACAAGGTGGAGCCGGGTTATCAGTTTACACTTCGCCCGGGCAAGGAGATAGAATTTAAGACTTACTGGAAGGTTCAATTCAAGCCTGAACAAACACAAGAACAGAAATTAATAGAAGAAGTGCGCGATGCAATCTATGATTCTGTG
>NZ_JAWRYN010001403.1:0-243 GCF_046534585.1 Peribacillus sp. SIMBA_075
CATGGGATCAAAGTGACGACCGTTTATTTTGGCGGAGGCACGCCAACGAGTATCACAGCGGAAGAAATGGATTTACTGTATGAAGAAATGTATCGCTCTTTTCCTGATGTGAAACATATTCGAGAAATTACTGTAGAAGCAGGACGTCCTGATACGATTTCGCCTGATAAGCTAGAGGTGCTAAACCGCTACAATATTGACCGGATTAGCATCAACCCGCAATCATATGAGAATGAAACACTG
>NZ_JAWRYN010001404.1:0-243 GCF_046534585.1 Peribacillus sp. SIMBA_075
GGCTTAGATATAAAAACACCTACTCTTTTTTGCCAATATAGGGGATGGAGAGATTATCATGAGCAACATGCAGCAAAAAACAGACGTTATCTTAATTGGCGCAGGAATTATGAGCGCAACGTTAGGATCATTACTGAAAGAATTGGCACCTGAATGGGAAATTAAAGTATTTGAAAAACTCGCAAATGCCGGAGAAGAAAGTTCTAACGAATGGAATAATGCCGGTACAGGACATTCTGCGCT
>NZ_JAWRYN010001405.1:0-243 GCF_046534585.1 Peribacillus sp. SIMBA_075
TCACCTGCAGAAAAAGCTGGTTTAGAGCAATATGATATTGTAGTATCATTAGATGATCAAAAAGTAGAAAATTCACTTCAATTCCGTAAATATTTATATGAAAAGAAAAAAGTAGGCGAGAAAGTAGAAGTTACATTCTATCGTAACGGTCAAAAAATGACGAAAACAGCTACTTTAGCAGATAATTCAGCTACAAAGAATCAATAATTGAAATAAAAGAAAGTCTCTTTCATATTGAAAGAG
>NZ_JAWRYN010001406.1:0-243 GCF_046534585.1 Peribacillus sp. SIMBA_075
TACCAGAAGTATCTGAACTTGACATTATGCGCCACTATACAGCACTTTCAAACCGTAACCACGGTGTAGATTCTGGATTCTATCCACTTGGATCTTGTACGATGAAATATAATCCGAAAATTAATGAGAATGTAGCTCGTTTCGCAGGATTTGCAAATATTCATCCATTACAAGATGAAAAGACAGTACAAGGTGCAATGGAATTAATGTACGACTTACAAGAGCACTTAATTGAGATTACAG
>NZ_JAWRYN010001407.1:0-243 GCF_046534585.1 Peribacillus sp. SIMBA_075
GGGGCAATTTCTGTCGCACCTGTAAATACACCGTAAATCACCAATCCAAAACAAGCAGCAAACGGATAAAGAACAAGCCAATCTGCATAGCGCAATGTGACGTCAAACAGCTGAGGAAGATTCGTAAACAAGCTCAAAATCGGCTCTTTTAATAGAAAATAACTCGCCGCAATGACACACGCCATGACAAGTGCATGATGTGGTCGTGGTTGTGTCGGCGATGGGAAAATCAACGGATGTTCT
>NZ_JAWRYN010001408.1:0-243 GCF_046534585.1 Peribacillus sp. SIMBA_075
CTGCCAGTCGTCGATAAACTATTTCATATCATCATGGCGCAATCACCTAAGCAAGGAAGCAATAAACAGGGCATGATCGAACAATTTCATCAACCTTCTAATGCAGAAATGCATCAAAAAAGCTTGATCAAAGCCATTAAAGAACTTTCACCTGTTTTGGCAGATGTCATTCAGCAAGGTGTAGAGAAAGGGACATTTCAAACGAAGTATCCGCAAGAGACGGTTGAATTTCTCCTTGCTTCT
>NZ_JAWRYN010001409.1:0-243 GCF_046534585.1 Peribacillus sp. SIMBA_075
CTAGTAGAAGGGGGCGTAACGGTTGTAACAGAAAGCCCCTGTTCTACTGCGCACGCAAGCGCAAGAGCAGGTGTACAAAGCATTTGATGGCCCATTTTTTTTAGTGCACTTTTGTTCAATGCATATGGAACAAAGCACAACGAGGCGGCTTCCAATTCTGTTTTCCCACTAATATGGTTAAGCAGTCGAGCAGCCAGTCGTTGTGCGGATTGTTTTCGTTTTGTCGGTAAGGATGAATAGGCT
>NZ_JAWRYN010001410.1:0-243 GCF_046534585.1 Peribacillus sp. SIMBA_075
GTATAATAATTCCTTGGTGCTCGCAGGCGCCTTGCCGGTCGCTTTATTGGCAATCGGCTTTGATTTGATTTTGAAATGGATTGAAAAACGCGCTACGCCAAAAGGTTTGAAAATTTAATTGAGCTAGCGCTGCTATGGATGAAAATGGCAAGATGGATACGGAAAGCAGGCTCGAAACGGGCCGAGAAGGAGGAGCATCAATGAAAAAAACAGCATTTGGAATCTTGCTTGGAACGTCTGCAG
>NZ_JAWRYN010001411.1:0-243 GCF_046534585.1 Peribacillus sp. SIMBA_075
CTCTTCGTACGTACCACTACTGCCTTAACAACGTCACCTTTTTTAACAACGCCACCTGGTGTTGCTTGTTTTACCGTAGCAACGATAATATCACCAATATTAGCATATTTACGACCAGAGCCGCCTAATACTTTAATTGTTAAAAGTTCACGTGCACCAGAGTTGTCAGCAACTTTCAAACGAGATTCTTGTTGGATCATGTTATGAAACCTCCCTTCGGACTAAAAATTCCGATTCGTCTAT
>NZ_JAWRYN010001412.1:0-243 GCF_046534585.1 Peribacillus sp. SIMBA_075
GGTAGTTCCATCAAAGAAAGGGACGGGAACAGCCTTATATAATATTAATGAACGACTTATCGGGTTATTTGGGAAAGAGACAATGCTTCAAATTGAAAGTGAATTAGAGCAAGGGACAAAGATCCTCTTTGTGATTCCGAAAAAAGTAGAGGAGGAAAAACGGAGTGTTAAAAGTATTAGTAGTTGATGATGAAATGTTAGCACGGGATGAATTGAAATATTTATTAGAGAAAACAAAAGAAG
>NZ_JAWRYN010001413.1:0-243 GCF_046534585.1 Peribacillus sp. SIMBA_075
GAGTTTTGTGGCCATGAAAGCCATCGCCTTTGCGGTAGGGGGTGTCTTATGGTGAAACATTTCTCGCAGAAATTGGCATGGGCGCTATTGATGGGCTTATTGTTGATCGCCTGTGGCATGCCGGCTTTCGCGCAGGCCGCTGACTTGATTTACGATGAAGCCGGCTTGCTCAGTGGCGAAGAAGCGCAGGAATTGGAAGCCCTAGCAGAACAATACGACGCAGAACAAGACGTCGATTTTCTG
>NZ_JAWRYN010001414.1:0-243 GCF_046534585.1 Peribacillus sp. SIMBA_075
GGTCAATGCACTAAATCCCGCCGCAACCGCGATTCCTACTAGGATCAGCCGGATGGGAACAAGCCCTTCATGCCGGTCATACGCAAGGAGCACGATGACCGCTGCCGCAAGCAGTCCACCACCAAATGTAAAGAGCGGAATAAGAAGAGATGGATTGCCTTCAAGTGCATGGAAATACGTCACAAAAATAATTAAGCCAAATGCTGCCCCTGCATTCAGTCCAATAATCCCAGGATCGGCCAG
>NZ_JAWRYN010001415.1:0-243 GCF_046534585.1 Peribacillus sp. SIMBA_075
GTATTTTGGCCATCGAAGACTTGTGTGATGGCCTGCTCCTGGCCGGTCCGGAAGCTATCATACCCGAAATGCGACTGCAGTAGTTTTCTTGCTTGTTCCAACACCTTTGAACACTCCCCATACTGTTTTACTATGAAGGTAGCTTACCATATTTGAAGGGCTATTTCTTTTTTGGCATACGAAAAGCCACTCCGGAAAATCGATTATTTCCTGGAGTGGCTGAAAAGGCCTTTTCATTCGGAT
>NZ_JAWRYN010001416.1:0-243 GCF_046534585.1 Peribacillus sp. SIMBA_075
TCACCGGCGGAGGGACGACCGTCGCCCTCCCCGCGAAGGGGCTGAAGCTGCAGCAGCCGGGTCAGGACGACTCCGTCGCCCTCGTCGCCACGGCGAACAGCCTCCTCACCGTCCCGCTCGGCGGGGGAACGGTGACGTCCAGTCCGGCGGGGGCGACGTCCACGGGCGGGGAGAAGGCGGTCTCGGCACCGGTCCGGCTCGGCGCGTGCTCCTACGGCGCCTGGTCCGGCTCCGGTCGCTACC
>NZ_JAWRYN010000169.1:0-395 GCF_046534585.1 Peribacillus sp. SIMBA_075
TGTTCAATGATTATTATGGAACATTGCGGCGGCGCTTCTGGTCCAATTTGGGGCGGTGCATTCCGCGCAGCTAGTAAAGCAGCAGGCGAAAAACGTGAGTTAACAGCCAAAGAGTTCGCTGAAATATTGCAAGCGGCACTTCAAGGCATACAATCTATCGGTGAAAGATCGTTCGGTAGAGGAGCGGTAGTTGGTGATAAAACACTTGTTGATGCACTTGCTCCATGTGTAGATTCTTGGTTAGCTAGCGCTTCAAACGAAGTAGACGTGAAAACTGCCTTTGAAAAAGGAGCAGAAGCAGCGGTTAAAGGAGCAGAGTATACGAAAGAAATCGTAGCTCGTATGGGCCGCGCTGGTACAGTTGGTGAAAGAAGCTTAGGCTATCCAGATGCAGG
>NZ_JAWRYN010001417.1:0-243 GCF_046534585.1 Peribacillus sp. SIMBA_075
ATCCACTTCATCTTTAGTTAGTTTCATAGTTTTGGATGGTTGTGTCATGGTCAACTCGCTCCCTGTTTAAAAACTTTGTCATTGCCACAGTAACTCCGGAGTTTGCTTGCACCTCGACTTCATCCATTAATGTTTGCATCAAATATAAACCAAGACCTCCTTCTGCCAATTGATCCACCGTATGAGCAGATGTATAAGGCCCTAGTCCTTCCTGCTTTTGCTTAAAGTCAAAGCTACCGCCTT
>NZ_JAWRYN010001418.1:0-243 GCF_046534585.1 Peribacillus sp. SIMBA_075
CGATATGAAACGTGGATTCGTGTAAATCAAATTAATTTGACTCTATTTGATAAGGCAGGTAGTACGACGTATCTTTTGAATATTGTACTGTTTATGCCGTTCGGTTTTTTATTACCTACTATTTGGCCACAGTTTAGAAAAATGAAAAACACCGTATGTGCGGGATTCTTTTTTTCATTGGCAATTGAGTTAAATCAATTACTAAATAATAGAATTACAGATATTGATGATGTATTTACGAAT
>NZ_JAWRYN010001419.1:0-243 GCF_046534585.1 Peribacillus sp. SIMBA_075
CACTTAATAAATCATACTCAAGCTGAATCTTTACTCCCGCTGTATGGCTGCATCCTCCTGCACTTGGATAAACAAACGAAAAAAGATCTGGAAGTTGAAATGCAGTTGAATCTAAAATACGAATACGCTTGAAAACAGAGGTGTATGGAGAAGAAATTCGCATAGATGAAGTTAGTTTTTTATTTAGAAGGTTAGTCAATATGTGTTGTAAAAATTGAACGGCTGATCTATTAAACCTTTGAT
>NZ_JAWRYN010001420.1:0-243 GCF_046534585.1 Peribacillus sp. SIMBA_075
CGTTCTTTGACGACTGCTTGGACCGCCGCGTTCGACGGGTCGCTTTCCAAGTCTTGCCAAGCGCTCCATAAACGGCCCATCGACGCGTTCAACCCATTTTCTCCCGGCTCGCCGAGAATCGTTTCCACATTTCCGAGCGCTTCACTTTTCGTTTGCCACTCGGCAAGTTCTGCTGTGTGCCCGCGGTATTGCTGGTCGAGAAAGCGGTCGCGCACGCGCATGACCGAATCGACCGTCACGCCG
>NZ_JAWRYN010001421.1:0-243 GCF_046534585.1 Peribacillus sp. SIMBA_075
GTATGCCATATCTAGCCACAATTCCAACTATTATTGCTGGAACAATGGATGACTGAGCTTCTATGGTGCTTACTTTATATTCTTTTCCTGTATCATGATCCACAAGTGTTGCTGTAAAATCATTTCCCTCAATCTCTTCAATACACAGACATGAAAGAAAGGTAGTGAACACATGAAATATAGTGGTCTATCTCAAAAGATTGTGCTTATCACAGGAGCCGGACAAGGTATTGGACAAGCAGT
>NZ_JAWRYN010000170.1:0-394 GCF_046534585.1 Peribacillus sp. SIMBA_075
TGGTAACCTTTTTCTAAATGGATCATACCTGCTTGGTCTTTACTATCTTGTTCTGTGAAAGTAACAGGTACATCAATATCAATACCACCAATTGAATCTACAATTTGTACAAATGACTCAAAGTTAAACTTCACATAATAATCAACTGGTACATTTAAAAATCTTTCCACTGTATCTCTTGTACTTTCAACACCACCAAATACGTGTGCGTGTGTAATTTTATCTAATTTCTTTCTAGATGGAATATAAACACATGAATCACGAGGAATACTTACTAATTTAACGGATTTATCATCTTTATTAATTGTCGCTAATAAAAGTGCATCTGTTCGAACCGCTTCACCATATTGGCTTTTTCTCATTTCGCTTCCATCGACACCCATGATTAAAATCG
>NZ_JAWRYN010001422.1:0-242 GCF_046534585.1 Peribacillus sp. SIMBA_075
GGGCCGCGTTCACTTTGGCCTTCCATAGCTGGACAGACCCGATCGAGCGTGCGTCTAAGGAAGCGGTACGGCAAGGCGTAGAACTCGTCACGCCACAGATCGGCGAGACGCTTTCTTTAGAAGCGCTCGATTCGTATGCGCCTGTTCGCTGGTGGGCGCTGAGCTGAAAATAATGGAAGAGCGGTTTCCAAGATATGAGATTAAAGCGCCTTTCTTCTAAAATGGGGGCATCACCAGAAATT
>NZ_JAWRYN010001423.1:0-242 GCF_046534585.1 Peribacillus sp. SIMBA_075
GTCGCCTGGGAGCCGGCACGGGCCTGGCATGCGCGCCGGTTCGAGGCGCCGGGGGCGGGCAAGTCGTGGGTGGTGGCGCCCAGCCACGAGACCGTGGTGCTCGATGTCGCCTCGCAGCACCTGCTGCCGTTGCTCGACGGTACCCGCAGCCAAGCGCAGCTGGCGGCGGCGCTGGTGGCGGCGCACCAGAAGGGCGACATCACCCTTTCGCGTGGCGAGCAGCAGGAGCGGCTGGGCGATGC
>NZ_JAWRYN010001424.1:0-242 GCF_046534585.1 Peribacillus sp. SIMBA_075
GACAGCACGGACCGCGTCACCATCAACGATTAAGAATTACTTTAGAGACAGGGGAGAAACAGCTTGAGCAATGCCATTCTAGACATACACGATAAACCAAAAACGGGGCAATGGATTTCCCTTAGCCTGCAGCACATGTTCGCCATGTTCGGCGCAACGATCCTGGTGCCGCAACTAGTTGGCTTGAGCCCCGCGATCGCGCTATTGACGAGCGGCATCGCCACTATCATCTTCGTCCTCAT
>NZ_JAWRYN010001425.1:0-242 GCF_046534585.1 Peribacillus sp. SIMBA_075
TGTTAGGTCTCGGTTTTCAAACGCGATGATCTGGTGGACAAATTCAATCGCCGCCATATGCATTAAGAGCGCCCCGATCGAATTCGAGTGCCCGTCAGCTAAATAATCCAGCTGTTCGATTGATAAGCCTTCTACATCCGTCAACGTCACCGTGCGCGTATAGTCGAGCATCGACACAAGCTCACCGACTTTCGGTGAGAATCCTGCTTGCTCTTTGATTCGGTAATCCATCTTTCTGCCTC
>NZ_JAWRYN010001426.1:0-242 GCF_046534585.1 Peribacillus sp. SIMBA_075
AGAGGCTAAATTGTATACTGGAGAAGAACGAGAAGAATTACAAATGGTATTCCAATTTGAACATATGGATTTAGATTCAGGAGAAGGTGGAAAATGGGATGTAAAACCATGCTCACTCCTTACTTTGAAACAAAATTTAACAAAGTGGCAAAAAGCATTAGAACAAACAGGATGGAATAGCCTTTATTGGAATAACCATGATCAGCCTCGCGTTGTATCTCGTTTTGGTAATGATGGGGCTT
>NZ_JAWRYN010000171.1:0-394 GCF_046534585.1 Peribacillus sp. SIMBA_075
TTCGCCCAGGACTTCCTAGTAATGAGAAAAAAGAAAAAAGGTGGAGTGCTTTTAGCCTTAGCATTTTAATCATTGGTACTGTTATTGGACTAGCGGGTAACGTATTAGAGCGGTATATCGGTTTTAATCCAAGTGCGATAGGAGCGCTGTTATTTGCAGTTGGTTTGTTATTTGCGATTCCGTTATTTATTCGTATGATAGCACCAGTAATTGCAAAACCGTTTCAAATGATATTACAAATTGAAACGACGATTAGTAGCCGAAATGTAATTCGTTATCGAAATAAGGCAGCTGTATCGGTTGCTATACTAGCATTTGGTTTTATGTTAGCACTTGTTGGAACGATGTATGTAAATTCTATGTATGAAGGTATGAAAAAAGGGTTACAAAAACA
>NZ_JAWRYN010000023.1:0-72902 GCF_046534585.1 Peribacillus sp. SIMBA_075
TCGCACTTCCGCTCCAATCAACCTTAAATAGTTTCGTTTTAAAAACAACAATCTTTACGAAAAGAGCCAAATAAAAAGAATCTTAGCTCGTCCGTGAATCTTCATGGCTGATAGTCCAGATTATTTAGTTAACTAATGACATCATTGGCAGTTTTAATATAGAACGACTTATGAGTTTAACAACATTAAAAACTGTACATACAACCTCCATAAACATGACCATCATGAATTAGCAAATACATAGCAGAGAATAAATATAAAATTACAAGTGCTTTTAAGAACCAAATCTTTTCTCAATAATTTATCTAATAACTCTACCTTCTAAAGAAGAAAAAAAACTGAGAGGGGGATAAAATGTATGAGTTTATTTAAGAAAAAAAGAAAAAACAGCATTAACCTCTCCCCATCCAAAGACGATCAAAATAAGGAAACAAACAAAGACTTGTTAAAAACAAGCCTTCAAGGAAACATTCAACATGTTAAGCAACAGCTTGGAAATAGCGCCGATATCGTGATTAGAGAAATACAAATTGGCAAAGGGCGAATCGTTAAAGCATGTATTTTTTATACGGATGGATTGGTGGACACTAATGCCATTCAGAATTTTATCATGGAATCACTCATGTTAGATATCCATCCTGATCAGGAGCAAATGATATCGTCTCAACAGAACGTTTTACAAGTATTGAAAGATCGCATCCTTTCGGTTGGAGACATACAGGATGTTACGGAATTCAATTCTTTATTTACTTCCCTGTTATCAGGGGATGTTATTCTCTTATTGGATGGATATGCACAAGGGTTTACAATCGGTATGCGTGGTGGAAAAGACCGTGGTGTAACGGAATCCACCACGGAAAGCGTCGTTCGTGGGCCAAAGGAAGGTTTTACTGAGAACTTGCGGACCAATACGGCGTTAATCCGCAGAAAAATAAAAACCCCCCGACTTTGGTTGGAATCGAAAAAAATTGGAGAATTGACCAAAACCGAAGTAGCGATCATGTATATCGATGGAATTGTGAATGACAAAGTCGTCGAAGAAGTGCATAAGCGTCTGAATCGAATCGATATCGATGGAATCCTGGAAAGTGGGTATATTGAGGAATTGATTCAAGATGAAACGTTCAGTCCCTTTCCGACTATATATTATTCGGAACGCCCTGATGTGATTGCCGCCGAGCTTTTGGAAGGGAAAGTTGCCATACTAGTGGACGGAACGCCGATTGTTCTAGTCGTTCCTGCACTATTCATCTCCTTTATTCAGGCTGCGGAAGATTATTATCAGCGTGCAGATATTAGCACCCTGATTCGTTTTCTTCGTTTTTTTACTATTTTTATTGCTCTACTAGGACCATCCCTATATATCGCTATCACCACGTACCACCAGGAAATGTTACCAACCCGACTGCTGATCGGTCTAGCCTCTCAACGAGAAGGGGTTCCCTTTCCTGCATTCATTGAAGCCCTTATGATGGAAGGGGCGTTTGAAATTTTGCGGGAAGCTGGTTTGCGAATGCCAAAAGCTATAGGACAAGCTATTTCAATTGTAGGGACACTGGTGATTGGAACAGCGGCAGTAGATGCTGGAATCGTATCGGCTGCCATGGTAATTGTTGTTGCAATCACGGCTATTTCAAGCTTTGTGCTTCCTGCTTTTACCATGTCCATGTCGATTCGAATGCTCCGTTTCCCGATGATGGCGCTTGCCGCTTCTTTTGGCATATTCGGGTTAATCGTTGGGTTCATCGCAATTGTTCTTCACATGTGCAGCTTGCGTTCCTTTGGGGTTCCCTATATGAGTCCTTTTGCTCCTTTTATCAGTGAAGACATTAAGGATACGTTTATTCGGGTACCTAGAGGGGGGATGTTTTCTCGCCCCCGTTTAATCAACCAGAAAAACAATAAACGCGAACAAGTTTCGACAGCACCGAAACCGCCGCGGAATAACATATAAGATTGAAACCAAAGTTATGTAAAGGGCCATCAAAATACACAAAATGCTTCTATTCAGATTGGATGAAGTCAAAAGCTACCAAGTGGTATTAGTTGGATTGGAAATAAACAATGTTTATGTAAGGTAGAGACAAAGATTTGACCGTACGGTATCCCATTCTGTTATAAAGCAATTAGGGAAAGGAGTAATCAATAGTGGTGGGTGTTGCAGGAATCCTTGTCATCGTCGCTGGGATTATCGCGATTGATGTTCCTTATCTTTTGAGGAAAAAATTAAAAAAGGAACTATGGATTTTTTCCATTATTCTACTATTCGGAACCGCATTAAGCGTTGCCCAAGCACTGAATATCAAGGTTCCCAATCCACTAGGTTGGGTTACAGCTATTTATAAACCGCTTTCTGACATGATTTTTTAGAAAGTATTGAAGTGAAAAAAGAACAAAAGATGTTTAGAATGGAAAAATAAGCAAGTGTGTCCGCTTCATATCGAGTATTTAGACGAATCTGATTAGAAAGAGAAAGATTTTGAAAGTGGACCTTTCATGGATGATTCAGGCTACTTTACAGAAACACTTGAAGAAGCGCATTCATGTCTACATTATGATCCACAAGTCGATCATAATGTAGACATGAATTAAAAATTGGTCAATTTAATAACGAATGGCTAAAAGAAATGAATCAGTGTGATTCGGAGTAATGAGGCCTTCAAAACGGGAGCTGGAGACAGTTCCTTTTCTTTTCCGCTAGATGATGGGAAAATCCTTGGTTTATTCCTTTGTGTGGTATACCAATTAGGGGCCATGTGCAAATAGATTCCTAAAGGCTTTCATGAAACACAACATAACCCCATTTCTTGATAAAGCAAACCAATTACTTGATCTTTTCTAAAAAGGAATTACCAACAGTACCTACGTGCCGTATTTCTCCTTCTACATTTATATTTACAGGCAAGTTCTCAAAATTTTTATCCCAATCTTTTTTTAGTTTTTTCCAGGCTTTAGGATCAGCTCGATGAATCGCCTCACCAAATCCAAAAATGTCCACTTTTTCATTTTTCTGTACCTCTATTATTGACTTTTTGAAGGCTTCCTCCGCTCTTTTTTCATAAATTTCCTCCAATTTTTCAATCGTTTCTGGTTTTGTCAAATCAATATGACATTCTACTTCACCTAAATTGCCTTCCACATGAATATTTAGATCAATCTCAGGTTTTCCATTCTTTATCTTACCTTTCATTTCCGTGTTTGACCTTTTCACTTCATACACAGCTTTTCCACCTTTAGGACACGGTAAATTCACAACAGTACTTTTCTCCTTGTTTGTAATGACGTTATACGTTTTGCTTTGCATTTCATTTAACCAGCCAACTAATTTATCATATTTAAATACCGCTAATTTTTGAAAATGCAAACGAGCGGGGGGATCAATCATTTCTATATTCTGTTTGCTTAAAGAAGTTTTTTTGTCTCCTTTTATATCTGCTTGAATTCCTGTTAACACCGGTTGTTTTCCATCACTTACAATATCGGCGACCAGATCGTCTAACTCAACGAAACTTGTCGCTGACCATGCAGTAGCTGAGACATCCAGGGCATCAAATATCTGATTTGCAGGGATTTTTTCTAAAGAAGTGGGCACCTTCAGGATCTCTTCTGCTCTCATTCCCTTAGCTACGACGATATAAAAATCGGATCGCAGTTCCCAGTCCCTTGTGAGAAGATCTAACGGTTTACCAATTCCTTTTTTCGCTAATGACTCACCAATCACGAGGATTCGAAGATGTGAGGGATATATTTTTCTTGGGGATTCCTTGGTCATTTTGCGGAAAGCCTCAAAGACAGTTTTCCCTTTCGCCTGATAGATGACTGTCGGTGATATACCGGAACTTCCACCGCTTTTCCCCGTACCTAATTCTCCTGGATTTACCACTTGGGCGGTTAAGAGAAATTGACCATCCTTTGTACTATCCAGCCCTATTGCCAGCGCAATAGCTAGTTCATTCAATTCACGACGGTTCCAGCAACCTGTAGTGAATAACAGGAATACGATTAGCAGGATAAACAGGGTATAGCTCCGTTTCATAGACGAGACTCCTTTCGCTCTATTCATTTATAGGGGTTTCAGCCGAGAAGAATATAGTTATGTGGTATATCTATACTCTAAAAATCTGAAGTAAAGGAACGTTTTTTATTTTTGATGTATTTTTTTTCGGAATGCATTGACTGTTAATAAGAGAATAGGAAAAACAAGTCCGTACGTTGAAACATATAGGGGCCAAATTTCTTTATCGAATTTGATTGAATGGGCCACATTGGGATGTATAAGTACTGAAAGCGAAACCAAGACCATCCCTAAAGGTAGCGTAAGCGGCCGGTAATTCTTCATATTAAATGTATGTGCAAGACCTATAACAGAAGCGTAAAAGTAAAAACTCATTTTATAGTAAATCGAGATAATCCACATGATAGCCATTATTGCTTCAATCCTTTGAAAAAAATCGCCAACGTTTATTTTTCTGGCCAAAATATAACTTGGATACGTGTTTCGGGCACTAGCATCTGCACCTAAAACTATAATAGTTAAAGTGATTATGATGAGTAAACAGATTCCGGCGATTAGTACTCCGATAAAAAAGGTTTTTTCTGCTGCTTTTTGTTGATTCACTGAAACAGGAAAAATCATTAATAAAACAATCAATGGCAAAGAAAAAAAACCTGTAAAAAGAAAAACAGCATGAATCATCGGTTTTATTCCTGCTTCAAATACCGGTTGTATATTTTCAACCTTATATTGAACAGGAGGTAATAATATTGAAACCACTAGAATTATGAATAAAAAAACAAAGATAGGAAATAACAATTCTGCAGAACGAGCCAATGTTTCAAGACCAAGTCGAATTCCCATTATTAAGATGCATGCGAAAAGAATAATGATCGCTTCAATTGGTGTATCAGGCATAATCTGTGTAGTTAAGAAGTTCCCAACATAAAGCAATAGTTCTGACGTTGAGTAAAGTGAAAATAAAACAAACGAAAGAGAGACTGCCTTACCTAACCATTTGCCAAAAAGTGTTTCATTGATTTCCACCAGTGTCATAGTAGGGAACATCCTGCCTACTGCGATATATAAAGCCACTAGCAATAAACCTATGCCTATACCGAATACAGCTGCAATCCAAGCATCTTGTTTTACCTCTTGAGCCATGATTCCAGGAATCACCAAGATGGTCGTACCTACAGAAAATAGAATGACTATTATTGCAAATTGTCGAGCGCTAATTTTGAAATTTTCCACTATATCCCGGCTTCCCATCGCTGATTATAATTCTTATTGTTGCCTTTGTATTGTTAGAATAAACTCGTGCCTTTTAGAAAGTGTTGATACATCTAGGCTTTCAAAATTCTTTAGAATTTCTTGTTGGTCAATACATCTTCTTTTGAGCCTCAGACAACCGGAACTAATCCACTTTTAGCTAATTCTCTATAGTCGATATAGCATCCATCTTTATACATAATTTGGATGTTTTGGAATGCTGCCTTTTATCTGAAAGTGTAACTTTCTTCCAAATTATTCGTCGGTAATGTTAAGACAAGGAGGAATACCGATGAATCGAAAAAAAGTGATACTAATTTTCGGCTTGTTTCTTTTCCTGGGGGCATGTAGTAGTAATGATAAAGAAGAATCCTTACCGAAGTCACAGGAAGAAAAAGCGGAAAGTAAAATGGACTCCTCTTTATCAGGGGAACAGGCTTCTGATAAGAAGGCGGAAAAAGAGGCGGCAACAAATGATAGGATGGTCATCCACCAAGCACAGCTTCAGTTGAAAGTAAAAAATCTAGAAAAAACACAAATGAAGATTGAAAGAAAGGCGAACGAATACGGCGGCTATATTGTAGAGTCCAATGTATACAGGGAAGATGAAGAGAGGGTAGAAGGTACGATCACAGTCAGGATTCCGGAAGCTCGTTTTCAGGACTTTCTTGTCGTTACCGAGGGGCAGGCTTCAGAAGTGGCCGGAAGGAACGTGACAGGCCAGGATGTAACGGAGCAATATGTAGATTTAAAAGCAAGACTGAAGTCAAAGCGGGCTGTGGAAGAGAGGTTACTTGCATTCATGCAGGACGCTAAGAAGACGGAAGATTTGCTGAAAATATCATCCGATCTTGCCGCGGTTCAAGAAGAAATCGAGCAGCTGACCGGCCAAATGAAGTATCTTGAAAACCAGACCTCATATTCGACGGTTACAATCACATTATCACAGGAACGGATCGTGGTACCGGGTATTGATAATGCAAAACTGGATACATGGGAGAGAACGAAGAAACAACTTGCAACAAGTGCGAATCTATTACTTAAAGCGGGCTCAGGGATCATTGTTTTTATAATAGGAAACTTGCCGATCCTCATTGTTTTAGGCGGATCTGGTGCGGTGGTACATTGGGCGATGAAAAGAAGGGGTAAAAGGTAAAAGGCAGAAAAAAAGAGGGTGCCCAAATTCGTTTTGGGCACCCTCTTGCATTTATCCTTTTCGTTTATTCAATCCGGTCACATAATACAGGACTACCAACAGGACGATCCAGATTGGACCAACGATAAGAGCGATTCTTGTATCTGCAGAAAAGCCGAGTATAACCATTACGAATACTAAAAAGGCTAGAGTGAAATAAGAAGTGAATGGGAAAAGTGGCATCTTGTAAGCTAAGCCTTGTTTTTCTCCCGGACTCATTTTCCGTCTAGAGATGATCTGTGTGACAAGTATGGTTCCCCATGTCCAGAGTGCACCAAATGTGGCGACACTTGTAACGTAACTGAAAACTTTCTCGGCTTCCATGTAGTTAAGGTAAACACCGAAAAGTAGAACTACAGCTGAAACGATAATGGCAACGCCAGGAACGCCTGACTTTGTAGTACGTTCGAAACTTTTAGGTGATTCACCTTGCTGCGCTAGGTTGAATAACATTCTTCCTGTACTGAAGATCCCGCTGTTACAAGATGAAAGGGCCGCTGTCAGTACGACAAACTGAATGATTCCTGCTGCGCCTGGTATACCGATTTTATCAAACATCATAACGAATGGGCTGTCTTTTCCATTCATTTGATCCCACGGAGTAATCGATAGAATGACTGTAAGAGCTAAAACGTAAAAAAGTAAAATTCGATAAAAGACGGTATCGATGGCTCTTTTTAAAGATTTTTCTGGATTTTTGACTTCACCTGCGGTTACACCGAGCATTTCAATTCCCAAATAGGCGAACATGACCATTTGGAAAGAGAGGATGACACCGGATATTCCATTAGGGAAAAATCCACCATGTTCAACTAGGTTACCGAATCCAACCGCGATTCCGCCGTTCCCCAGTCCAAAGATAATCATCCCGAAGCCAAGAACGATCATAAGGATGATTGTAACTATTTTAACTAAGGCGAACCAAAACTCCAATTCACCGTAAGCTTTTACAGCAAGAAAGTTAACCGTTGTCATGATGGCAAGTGCGGCTAACGCCCAAGCCCATTGTGGAGTCCCAGGGAACCAAAATTGCATATAGATTCCGACTGCCGTAATTTCAGCCATACAGGTGGCAATCCAAACGAACCAGTAATTCCAACCGGTTATATATCCGGCAAGAGGACCGACAAATTCACTTGCATAGCGACTGAAAGAGCCTGCGACTGGATTTTTGATCGCCATTTCCCCTAGTGCCCGCATGATAAGATAGATCATAAGCCCGCCGATAGCATAAGAAATAATAATGGCTGGGCCAGCTAATTTAATCGCAGAGGCCGATCCGAGAAATAAACCGACTCCAATTGCTGCGCCAAGAGACATTAATGCGATATGTCTTTCTTCCAAACCTCTATGCAGTTGAGATTCTTTGGAGTTTTGCATAAGTTTCCCCTTTTCTTTTGGAGTTTAATTTTCTCTATCTAGCATTTTATCACTAGTAGAGCTGAATACATATTATTTATTGATTTTTCACATAATATTACAACTAAATAATATATTTTAATAGAAAGTTTGTAAAGTAAAAAATGAAAACGCTTACTATAAAGGGTGTTAGCAATATAAAAAAGTTAGAATTTTTATAATATTAAAATAGATTGCTATTTAAGTAAAGTATAATTATGTGATTTTTCTAAAGATTTAGACTTTTAAATAAGAAAAAGCTGTCCCATAAAAAGGAACGGCTTTTTCGTTTATTCATGACAGGTGGCTGAGGGCCAATTCCGGGTGATCTATGAAAGGGTTGCGATTATCGATTATAGTAATTTTTATTATAAATGATTTCATTTCGATTTCTTTTCGTTCAAAAGTATCTGCTGGGTCCTGTTCGTTCCATTCCAGCAGGACCGCCAACTTTCCATGATAGGGATTGGTGCAGCTGCTCACTTGTATTAGTTCTAAATCAATTTCACCGTAATGAACGGCCATATAAAACAGCATTCGAGCAATTTCGCTGTTCATTCAATTCACGAACCTACGCTACGTTAACTCCCTCTACGTTCGAACTGGAAATTTTAATTTTTATCATGATCAAAAAGAAAGCTAGCAATGCAAACACTATTCCGCTCCACATGAGTTGATGTATTCCTAAGTGAGAAATAAACCAACCACCAATAGACACCCCTATAGTAATTCCAAGATTTGAAAATGAGACAAACAAGCTGTTGCCGAATTCAGGTGCTTCGTTCGCTTCAGTTGTCAACCATGTTTGACTGACAATTAGACCACCAGAATGAACTATTCCCCAAATGAAAACCATTAGAATCATTGGAATTAAATAAGAGCCCAAATAATAAGCGAATAAATAAATTACTATGTATAGAAGGGGAAACATTATAACGGTCTTAGTTATGCTTTTTCGCAAGAATCCACCAAATAAAAAATTCCCAAAAATCATGACTAGACCAAACGCCATCAACATTACACTAATCAACGAACCATTCATATGTGTTAATTGTCCAAAATATTCGGCAAAGTAGCTGTATACAGAGAACATTGCTGCAAAGATAAACATAACGGCGGCGATGTTTAACCATAATCCCGGTTTACGTAATATACCAAGCTGCTTGCCATAAGACATTTTTTCCTCATTAGGCATGGAAGGAAGCCACAATAATATTCCTACAAAAGCAATCGCATTTACAACAGCCCCAAATAGAAAAGCAGTTTCTAACGAAAACTTTTCCGCGAAATAAGAAGTTAAAGGTACACCAAATGCAAATCCGAAAGTAATTCCGGCAAAAACCTTTGTAACTGCTTGGTTACTTTTTTCCGGAGGAACAATTTTGGCTGCAGTCACAAGGGCTATCGAAAAAAAGACAGGATGAAAAATGGCGGGTAGTATACGGAAAGCTAGCATGATATCAAATTTCGTTGTACATGCATACATAATATTTGAAATCGTGAACATAAATACTGAGGTTAATAGAATTACTTTACGATTAATTCCAGAAGCGAGTAAGGTCAAGAATGGACCTGAAATGGCAACAATTAAAGCAAATATACTTACAAGTAAACCTGCTTGTGAAGTTGTTATATTAAATTTTTGAGTGATCTGGGGTAGGACTCCCACAATACCCATTTCAGTTGTAATAATGCCGAATACGCCTAGAGCCAACATAATGATAAGCAAAGGGTTAACTGTTTTCATTAATAAAAATCTCCATTCCTATTGTATATTCCTTTATTTATATACAGATTAAAATCATTCATAAAATTAAATATCTGTATATCTAGATATGTAAAAACAAAAAAAGAATGACCTCCTTTACGTTTATTTTATAGTTCTTTTTGAATGTACTCGGAAAATTCATGTATTGTTTTTTCATTCCGACGATAATAAGTCCACTTCCCGATTCGCTCAGACTCCAACAGACCAGCTTTTTGCATGGTTAACAAATAACTAGAGATGACAGATTGGGCAAGCCCGGATTTAACCTGAATATCTCCCACACATACACCAACTTGAAAATTTAGACCTTGTTGAAAATAAGGCTTTTCATTAAAGTACTTCTCTGGATTTTTTAGCCATAGCAAAATTTGACGACGTGTATCGTTTGATAAAGCTTTATAGATTAATGTAGGTTCCATATAAATCATTATATCTATTTTTATAGATTTGTAAATGTAATTTACCGTTTTACTAATGCGGAATTTGAAGATGCGGAAAAAGTAATACGAAAAGAAGTGAATCTATGTAGTGAATAAGCTCTCATCAATGGGCGACTTTAGTAGTCCTTTCGATATTCCTGTACGGTCATCGATGATTTCGTGCAAGGGGGAATCTGAGCATAAAGGACAGCATAAAACTTGGTTTAGCTTTGTGAACAGGTCATTCCTCCATAAATCGATTCGTTCCATTTCCAGATAAATCGGTATGTACGGTTATTCCTTGTTAATTGTCAAAGATGGGCGAATACAGCCTGTGAAGGTCTGCGGAATTTGGGGAAATAGCCCGGGAAATATCGAAGGCTGTTATGAAAATGGCATGGATACTAAAAACCGTCAGCATCACTGACGGTTTTTTTTACTCTTTTTTATAAGAAGACTCTGAGTGAAACTCAATAACAATGATCCGATTAAAGCTCCCCAAAAAGAATGTATGACAAAGCCACTGACTACATAGGAAGTGATTTGGAATGTGAAAGCATTGATAATGAAAGAAAACAATCCGAACGTCAGGATGGTGATCGGCAATGTGATAAGTTGTAGAATGGGTCTAACCAGCAAGTTCATGATTGATAATATAAAAACCGCCAGCAGGGCTGTGCCATAAGATTTAATCGTGATGGAGTCGAGAAGCCAGTCAATAACGAGCAATACCAGCCCGTTGATAAGAAAACGCATTATTATGTTCATGAAAAACTCCTCCTGAAGTCACTATACTACAAGTCCATTATACTAAAACTTCGTCAATTTCAGTTAAATGTTTGCAGAATTGTCACAAAAAAAGAGGGGGACGGATTTGTATTCCCCATAAGAGGAAGCCCCATTTTTGGGGCCGTTTTTTCTATTTAGTTGTTGGCAATGATCTTTTCGAATTCACTTAATTCCAATGTGTTTTTCAGCTTTGGATTGGTGTTTAAGGAAAGAAGGGCACTTTCGATGAGAAAGATTCGCGGATCGCTGCTTTGTAAAAATTCCTCTTGGATAAAGTGAATTAATTTTAAGTTTTTTACCCGTTCTGCTTCATCATCTTGACATAGTTTCAAGATCATCTTTTTTAGATCATTTGCAGAGTGCAGCAGTGCTGTATGAAAATCCTGCTGTGTATGGAAGCACTCCGGCAGCCATTGCTTGATAAGATCGGGTTCTAAAAGCTGTGCGTTTGACTTGCTAACATCTTCGAAGATGGTTTTAATCCTGTCCACACAATAACGGATAATTTCAGTAGGGTTGAATTCGGGCTCTTTAGCCAGGGCATTAAAATGAATCGTTTGATGCATCATCCCCGAGTAAAGAATGGCACAGTCCAATATATAGGGTTTTTTCTCAGTACCGAAAATATCCAGAAACCGTTTTGATAGCCAATGTATATGCTGGAATTTAGCATGTGTAATGAAGTTCTTAAGTTCTGTATCATTTGAAATCATTACTTCTTCATATAAGGAAAAGAGTTTATTACTTTTATTGGAGTGCATTTGTAATTCAGATTGTTTGATGAATATTTCAATATTTGAAAGGTTTTGCCCAATTAGCAATTCATTCCGCTCTTTTTCGAATTTTTCTTGCGTAGATAGGAAGACTGCCTTAAGCAATTCGCTTTTAGAAGAAAAGTAGTTATAAAATGTTCCTTTTGAAATGCCGCTATAATCTAAAATATCCTGAATGGATGTTGCTTGATAACCCTTTTCAATAAATAATTGGTGTGCATATTTTACTACGTGCTGTTTCCGCTCATTCATATATTTATATCACCCTTACTTTTATTGGACGGTCATTTTATCGTAATAGTATCTTATTTTCTATACGAACACAAACCAGTATGTTTACAATTTCCCCAGCATAATAAGGGCGATGGCTTCTTATGGACACTTTGTTTCAGTGCTGCTTGGGAATGGATCAGGACTGTTTAAATCAACTCACAAAAGCGATGAAAAATTAAGTTCCATGCATCCTTCTTTTCATTATGTAAATAAAGGCTAATGAAGTGAATAAAGTCACAGGGAGAACCATCGGGTTTGTTATAAAATAAATAGAATGAAATAGGTGCAGTGGCATCATTTCAAGAAAGCATAAATGGATATCCGTTCCGATTCTCGATTACTATCCCATTAGTGGGAGAAATGATAAAATCACTTGTCATGAAGGAATATTGGATATGAAGGTCGTATACCATTATTAGGAATTCTATTATGGGGACATGTTTTATACCGTCAGTGTTTATACTTCTCCTATTTTCCATATTCTGGATAAATATAAAGTTATACATTAATGAAAAGAATAATGAATTGATTATTATATTAAAATTATTATAAATAAGTATTGATTTTTTCCTGAGAAGCTTTATCATTATATACATAAATAATAATGAAAAGGTGGTTCAATTATGACAAACAAGAAAAACCTTACTACAAGCTGGGGAGCACCAGTTGGAGATAATCAAAACTCAATCACTGCCGGCGAAAGGGGTCCTGTACTCATTCAAGATGTACACTTGTTGGAAAAACTTGCCCACTTTAATCGTGAACGTGTGCCTGAACGTGTAGTTCACGCGAAAGGTGCCGGTGCATTCGGTACTTTTGAAGTAACGAACGACCTTTCTCAGTATACGAAAGCTAAACTTTTCAATGGTGTTGGCAAGAAGACAGATCTTT
Source organism: Peribacillus sp. SIMBA_075 (assembly GCF_046534585.1). Classification (NCBI taxonomy): domain Bacteria; kingdom Bacillati; phylum Bacillota; class Bacilli; order Caryophanales; family Bacillaceae; genus Peribacillus; species Peribacillus sp. SIMBA_075. The sequence goes on from NZ_JAWRYN010000023.1 coordinate 12,773, forward strand.
TTATCCGTTTCTCTACAGTAGCCGGTGAATTGGGTTCTGCTGATACAGTCCGTGACCCACGTGGATTTGCTGTTAAATTCTACACGGAAGAAGGAAACTACGATATCGTCGGTAATAATACGCCTGTATTCTTTATTCGGGATGCGATTAAATTCCCCGACTTCATTCATACACAAAAAAGAGATCCTAGAACACATTTGAAAAACCCGACGGCAGTTTGGGACTTCTGGTCACATTCACCAGAATCTTTACACCAAGTAACGATCCTGATGTCCGACCGAGGCATTCCTGCCACACTTCGTCATACACATGGTTTCGGAAGCCACACATTTAAATGGGTGAATGATGAAGGGAAAGGCGTTTGGGTGAAATACCACTTCAAAACAGAACAGGGCATCAAAAATCTTGATGTCAATCTAGCTGCAAAACTAGCAGGTGAAAACCCTGATTACCATACGGAAGATCTTTTCAATGCCATTGAAAAAGGGGACTTCCCTGCATGGAAGTTATATGTTCAGATCATGCCTTTGGAAGATGCGGATACTTACCGTTTCGATCCATTTGATGTAACGAAGGTATGGTCTCAAAAAGATTATCCGCTAATCGAGCTTGGGCGTATGGAATTGAACAGAAATCCTGAAAATTACTTTGCTGAAGTGGAGCAAGCGACGTTCTCACCGGGAACATTCGTACCGGGAATTGAAGCTTCCCCAGACAAGATGCTTCAAGGACGTCTATTCGCATATGGAGATGCACACCGTTACCGTGTGGGCTCGAATCACAACCAGCTTCCAGTTAACCGTCCGAAAGTAGAAGCGAACAACTATCAGCGTGATGGCTTCATGCGTGCAGATGACAATGGCAAGGGATCCGTTTATTATGAGCCAAATAGTTTTGGCGGCCCTGCAGAATCAACGGAAAATAAAGTCACTCCTTTTGAGGTGACAGGGAAAGCTGCACAAGTAGGTCATAATAGTGATGATCACTACACTCAAGCAGGTGACTTATACCGTCTATTGAGTGAGGAAGAGAAAACCCGTCTTGTTGAAACGATTGTGGGCGCAATGAAACCAGTGGAATTGGAAGAAATTAAACTTCGCCAAATCGGCCATTTTTACAAAGCCGATCCAGAATACGGAACGCGCGTAGCTGAAGGTTTAGGTTTGGCTGTACCACAAGAAGTGTAAAATATGGAAATTCTAATCTATTAAATGCAAACAGGCATCCATTCATGAATGGGTGCCTGTTTTGTTTTATTCCGGGATGTCCTGTTTATCAAGAAGGTGAATGTTATGCCCCATTTTAAATAGTAAGCTTTTTGAAAGCTTGGCGAATGCCTGAAGTAAATAATCAAAAGGCATCGTTGGAGTTCATGGATCAGCGAATTCTGGATGATGCCATTTTGAGGAGTGATCTACAACAATCTTATAGTCCCGATAAATGAAGAAAGGTCCGGGTGCTTTGGCAATAATTAAACCGAATCAGCATACATTTGGTTAAGAGGAGGTGCAGTATGGACGTTTTTGTTCGGCAGAATGATTCCTTGTGGTATTATAGCCAATTATTCAAGGTGAATTACCAACTTATCATTGATTCCAATAGTCGGATTGATCCGCTTGCGCTTATTATAGGACAGCAAATCAAAGTTCCTGGCTTTACGACGACCGGCTATAAGATTAAGCGAGGGGACTCATTATGGGCAATTGCCAAATCACATAATCTTTCACTGGATGCCATATTTCTTGTTAATCCTAAACTCAACCCTAATGCCCTGCATGTCGGTCAGACGATTTCTGTGCCATTAAGGATTACGTGGAGGCTAATTCAAGGAAACCAGGAATATGATTATGGGACGATGGTGACCGATGTAAGACGTTTGAAAAGTATCTACCCATTTATTAAAACCTCCCCCATTGGGGACTCGGTGCTTGGAAAGAATATTCCCGAAGTAATGATTGGGAATGGTGGCAAACGAGTTCACTATAATGGTTCCTTTCATGCGAATGAGTGGATTACGACGCCTGTGATCATGACCTTTTTAAATGATTATTTACTGTCGGTCACGAATCAGACTGACATCCGCGGTATGACCCTGTTGCCTTTTTATCAACAGACGATGCTGTCGATCGTTCCAATGGTGAATCCGGATGGAGTGGATTTGGTTTTAAAAGGCGCACCTGCCGATGAGACATTGAGAGGACGGCTCGTGGAATGGAATAATGGAAGCGAAGACTTTTCTGGCTGGAAAGCCAATATTAATGGGGTGGATCTGAATGATCAATTTCCTGCCAAATGGGAATTGGAACAAGCTCGCAATAATGTAACAAAGCCAGGTCCGGCAAATTATTCCGGGGAAGGGCCGCTTACACAGCCTGAAGCTATTGCAATGGCAGAGTTGACAAGAAAACGTGATTTTAACAGAGTTCTTGCTTTCCATACCCAAGGAGAGGTCATTTATTGGGGGTTTGAAGATATGGAACCGCCCGAGTCCGAAACGATAGTCAATGAGTTTGCGAGGGTCAGTGGATATGAACCAGTCAAATCCGCCAATAGTTACGCAGGGTATAAGGATTGGTACATTCAGGATTGGCGAAGGCCAGGGTTTACCGTGGAGCTTGGCAAAGGAACCAATCCCCTTCCTATATCACAATTCGATGAGATTTATCAAAAGTCGCTAGGGATTTTCTTAGCAGGGTTATATATGTGAATTTTGACCAATTGAAAAAGCTCGACTCCGTTTCCATGGGGAAGAGCTTTTTAGTCTTATAAACTATTAGACTTGAGACGATGAGGGCTGCTGCAAAAAATAAGTAAAGTTATGCTTTACTTATCGATTGCATGATTAACTCGCTTTTTAGCCTAAAAAGTAACGGACGTTCTCCAGTACTCGTCCGAGTAATATTGCAGCCCCTACCAAAAAGAATCCTGATAGTTTTACGGTAAAGAAGTTTGACTTCCTTAGCGCTAGTATTGGCCCCACCTACGCCATATACTTTGACGGCCACGCATGCCATCCAACCTAATTCCATTATAATAGAAAGCGCTTACATTTTCAAAATGAATCGTAGTACAAATTTCGACATGTGCATCTGTGTCCCCCAATCAACAGAGGGGAAAGGGCCTGAATAGGGAGACTCCGGTGTATATACCTTTCCGGAAAACTACATAAAACTTATTATTCCTAGTTTTCAAGTTATTTTTTAAAAACTTAAATGAACTGTAGTCATTTCATGTTTTTTGTGTGATTTTTAATGAAAATACGAATAAATATTTATTTTTATTCGTGTATAGTTCGTATATAATGATTTTAAGGTATTGAGGAGGAGAGACTGAATGTATAAATCCAAAAAGATTTTATTATTGGGCTCCGGTGAATTGGGGAAAGAAGTCATACTTGAAGCACAGCGCCTTGGTGTGGAGACCGTTGCTGTAGACCGCTATGAACTAGCCCCTGCCATGCAAGTCGCCCATCGCAGTTATGTGATCGATATGCTTGACGCGGAACAACTAAGGGGAATTGTAGAAAAAGAACAACCCGATTTGATTGTACCGGAAATCGAAGCCATTGCTACATCTGAATTAGTCAAATTGGAAGAGGAAGGCTTTCATGTCATTCCGACGGCAAGAGCAGCTAAATTGACTATGGATCGTGAAGGAATCAGGAGGTTGGCTTCTGAAACCCTGGAGATTCCGACGGCAGCCTACAAATTCGCTGATACTTATGAAGAATTTGCCCAAGCTGCCAAAGAAGTTGGATTTCCGAATGTCGTAAAACCGGTGATGAGTTCTTCAGGGAAAGGTCAAAGCGTGTGCCGAACGGAAGGTGACATGGAAGAGTGCTGGAAAATCGCGATGGAAGGCGGCCGGGTTCAAAATGGACGGGTGATCATTGAAGAATTTATCCGTTTTGATTCGGAAATCACGCTGCTTACTGTCCGGGCCGTAAACGGTACCATGTTTTGTGCTCCCATCGGCCACATTCAGCAGGGCGGGGATTATATTGAATCCTGGCAGCCGCATAATATGACAGAAGCGCAAATAGTGGAAGCGAAAAGAATTGCCCATGCCATTACAGATGAACTTGGAGGGTACGGATTATTCGGTGTTGAGCTTTTCCTCTCTGGGGATAAAGTCTATTTCAGTGAAGTTTCCCCACGTCCGCATGATACGGGGCTAGTGACACTAGTGACTCAGAATTTGTCGGAGTTTGCCCTGCATGTTCGAGCGATCCTAGGATTTCCCATCCCGGAAATCACGCTGGTCAACCCAGGTGCCAGCCGCCCATTAAAAGCGCAAGATGAGTTATCGGAATATTCTATAGTCGGTGTTGAACAAGCCTTGGCTATACCAAATACACAAGTCCGTCTTTTCGGAAAACCGGTTACAAAGGCCGGGAGAAGGGTCGCTGTAGCCCTGTCATCTGCCGATTCAATCGAGGTAGCGAGAGTAAATGCGGCCCGTGCTTTGGAATGTTTAGTTGTAGAAAAATAATAGTGAAAAAAGCGCTCTTTGAATGGAGCGCTTCAGTCAGTCGGCGGTAAGGGAGCGGTTTTCTGAAAATGACTGGAACATTTCAAAGAAATAAACTGAAGGCAAACTCGCTTTCTGCGAGTTTGTCTACAGTCTGAAGCATCCTGAATGGATGCTTTATTTTCTTTTTTCTCCATTAATTTTTTTAGCACTTTCAAATCCCTAACAAATCACCCCGAATTGAAGAAGTTGAATGAAAAGAACTTTGTTCAAGATCACTTAACCACGTTGGTGTTAACCAATTTTTTTTCACTCCTCTAAACCATAAAAAATGGTCCCACTACTGATGATTTTCCTGAATCACCAACAACCTCATAAAAGTGCATACAATCCCGTGACATGTCTGCCTTTACCTTGTCTTAACAATAATCCTACTGCATTTTTACATAGCCTTGACATTGTATTCATCTTCTTCACCTATAGTTTAATTAGATATTAATTATAGGGAGGTCATTCATTTGATACATAATTGGAGTAAAAAGGTTTTGCCCATCACACTCGCTTCTGCATTAGCATTTGGAAGTTTATCATGGTCCGCAGCGGATCGTGTTTCGGCAAAGGATAAGCAAAAAAAAGAACCGGAAATCAAGAACGTGATTTTCCTTATCGGTGACGGCATGGGTGTTTCCTATACTTCCGCTTACCGGTATTTAAAAGATAATCCTGGTACGAAGGTGGCAGAAAAGACTGAGTTTGATAAATATTTGGTTGGCCAGCAGATGACCTATCCTGAAGACGCTGCACAAAATATAACGGATTCAGCCTCAGCAGCAACGGCAATGTCTTCCGGAGTGAAGACCTATAACGCAGCAATTGCAGTGGATAATGATAAATCTGAAGTCAAAACCGTATTGGAAGCAGCAAAGGAAAAAGGAAAAGCGACGGGATTGGTTGCCACTTCTGAAATCACTCATGCTACACCAGCATCTTTTGGAGCCCATGATGAAAATCGGAAAAACATGAATTCAATCGCAGACGATTATTATAATGACTTAATCAAGGGCAAACATAAAATTGACGTCCTATTGGGCGGTGGGAAGTCCAATTTTGTCCGGCCTGATGTCAATTTGGCGAAAGCCTTCGAAAAAGACGGGTACAGTTATGTGACTGATAAAAATCAAATGCTTAAGGACAAAAATGAACAGGTCCTTGGTTTATTCGCTTCTGAAGGACTCCCGAAAATGATTGACCGCCCAAGTGAAACGCCTTCTTTGTCAGACATGACAAGTTCGGCAATCCAGCGCTTGAATAAAGACAAAGATGGATTCTTCCTTATGGTCGAGGGAAGCCAGGTCGATTGGGCCGGACATGATAATGATATCGTAGGTGCAATGAGTGAAATGGAAGACTTTGAAAAAGCATACAAAGCGGCCATCGAATTTGCGAAGAAAGACAAACATACATTAGTGGTGGCCACTGCCGATCACTCTACAGGAGGATTCTCGATCGGGGCTAAAGGAATATATAATTGGTATGGTGAACCGATCAAGGCAGCCAAACGCACCCCTGACTTCATGGCGGATGCCATCGTCAAAGGGGCAGATGTTGAAAAGACTTTAAAGCAATATATTAATCAAAATGAACTGAAACTAACTAACGATGAAATCAAAACGGTAACAGAAGCCGCCAAATCAAAAAATGTGACGAACGTCGATAATGCCATCGAAGCCATATTCGACAATCGGACCAACACTGCATGGACTACAGGGGGACATACAGGTGAAGATGTTCCGGTCTACGCATATGGACCATATAAAGAACGTTTTGCAGGACAGGTCGATAACACGGATCAAGCCAAAATCATCTTTGATCTATTAAAGAAGTAAAATACTTCAGGGAGGGATTCAATGAACAGACTGATGATTGGTGCCCTGATATTAACGACATTTGGTGCTCTTAATACACAACCAGCTTACAAAGAAGAAACGACAGCTAAAGAAAAAACAGAGGAAGTTGCACGGCCACTGGTGAAAAAGGATGTCTATGTTCCGAATCCACAGCTTCCTGATGATTTAAAATTGAACCAAATCGGCCAAAACGTTTCCGATGCTAAGGGCGACTTAACTTTGAAAGCCTATAAAAAAGTAAATGAAGCGTTGAATGTTGGTCCGATTGAGGTTGAAGTCAAAGACATGAAAGTGATGCATGCCACTCCGGATTACAGCATGATTGATTTTTTTCATGGCTATACTCATGATGAAGATTTCGATATCGTAAAAGTGAACGTGGAAATCAAAAACAATTCGGATAAAAAAATCAAGTTTTCCCCAGTCGCATTTCTTGAAACGGACAGCGGGGAACATCTGACGTGGGAAGATGACATCTACTTAGAAGAACTTACTGGTGAAATAGAAGGAAATGGTTCGAAAAATGGAAACATTGGTTTCATTCTAAGTGATGGAAACATAGAAGGCATATCCTTCATGACAAGTGATGCGGTAGATGAAGAAGGGGAAGTCCTTGCAAAAGGCAAGTCAGCTGAATTCGCTTTTTAAAGAATATGTATAAATGCCTTGGAAAAATAAAATACTAGAACAAGTGATGGCGATTACTATCACTGAACGGAATATCCAAATCCTAATGATGAGGTGACACAGAATGAGCTATAAAGATCAATTAGATCCACATTCTCAAAAGTTTCACCATAATTGGACAAGACCTAAGCGTTCAAAATCTCAAGTTAATGGCCATACGCAAGAATCGCAAACAAACATTATACTAAGAAGCAATGCAAAGGCTCACAGGTGGTAAGGATATTTCCGACAAAGAAGGAGGCTCTCAGCGAGTCTTCTTCTTTATATTTAATGCTGAATCTACATCGAATCTAAACCATTAAAGGGATACATGGCTTTTCATTCATAATTATGATACCATTTACCTTTAAGTGTGCCTGGCGTGAAATTTATCCATTACCGGAGTTTTGATTCCGATAGAAAGTTTCACCTTATACAAATAGAGGACGTGAATTGTAATGATAAAAATTGAAATCCCTGCAGCGGATATAAGCATCAAACAAAGAAAACAAGTTATAGAAGGAGACGAAGCTGTCATTCCTGAAATTTACGGGTTTATCGATTTTCATTTGATTCCCCGTGATAAAGGCGGCATCATCTTGTTTTACAATGAAAATGATGAGCTGATTTTTGTCGGAAAAGCTCGTAAATTAAGACAAAGGGTCAAGAAGCATTTCGAGGATAATGTTTCTCCGATTAAAGAGCATCGTAATGAAGTCAAGAAAATTGACATTCTTATAGTCGAAGACGCTATGGAACGTGATATCTATGAAACGTACATGATCAATAAACTTCATGCTAAATACAACGTCGACAAAGTGTTCTATAAATAAGGAAAAAAAGCTGGCTGCGCATGCAATCAGCTTTTTTTTGTGGGCAAACAAAGTTTACAACTTATGTACAAATATAAGTTCCGTACATTTACAGTCGCTTAATGTTAGGTTAACAGTGTTGGTTTATATTTAAAGTAATCCAATACATTTTCAGGAGGTTGCTATTGAAGAAAATACTTTGTAAAAAGGTGTTAGTTATCTCGATCGGGACAGTGATTGCCTTTGGGAATTTAACATGGTCCGTGTCACAAGCTTCTAAACTGGCTAAACAGAGAGAGATTGAAACTTTTGAACAAGAGACAGTAAAATCTTCAGAGTGGGAAATGGCGGAATAAGCATATGAACCAAAAAGTTTGTTGCTCGATTTGCAACAAAGTAATACGTTAAAGGTTCTTCTTAAAAAAGGAAAAATGAATTGGATAATGAAACGTTGCTGATGATCAGCTGTTATATGGAAGTACAATAAATTATAAAGCCGCACTGGAGGTTCATTACACATGTTGTTAGGTGTGATTGGGCTTCTATTTATTTTTATAAACTTACTTTAATTCAATTCGTTAATAATAAAATAACTTATACAGTCAAGGCCGGCGAAAACGATGGAGCGTATTTTTGGAATTTCTGCACAGATGAATTTTTTACGTGAGTGCCCATGCTGCTGTATTTGGAGCAATGGCGATAAACTCGTTCAGGAAATATTCGAGAGGTAATTTTGAAAAAAACTTGCAAATAGTAATGATTACGTTTTATTATAAAGGGGTAGTACTAAACGAAAAAATAATTCTATCGAATAAATCGTAATGATTTTGATTTGCGGGTGGGTAAAAAGCAGAAATGTTTAAGGAGTGTTTGTGAATGAGAAATAAGAAAATCCCTGTTACAGTTTTGAGTGGATACCTTGGCGCGGGAAAAACGACACTGCTGAATCATATCCTTGAAAATCGGGAGAATCTGAAGGTTGCCGTCATCGTCAATGATATGAGTGAGGTCAATATTGATGCTTCCCTTGTCAAACAGGGAGGGTTTACCCGGACAGATGAAAAGTTGGTGGAAATGCAGAACGGTTGCATATGCTGTACGCTTCGTGAGGATTTAATGATTGAAGTGGAAAAGCTGTCCACACAAGGTAATATCGACTATATCGTGATTGAATCGACCGGTATCAGTGAGCCCGTTCCGGTCGCCCAAACCTTCACGTATGTTGATGAAAACGTGGGAATTGATTTATCACAATTTTGTCGGCTCGATACGATGGTCACCGTTGTTGATGCGAAGAACTTTTGGCAGGATTACGCTTCAGGAGAAACTCTTATTGATCGAATGCAGGCAAAGGATGAGGCCGATCAGAGGGAAGTGGTTGATCTATTGATTGATCAAATTGAGTTCGCCAATGTAATACTTCTAAATAAAGTGGATTTAATGAAGCCCGAAGATATAGGGGAGTTAAATGGGGTCCTTCAAAAAATAAACCCGGATGCGCGGATTATAGAAACGGATCATTCCCAGGTGCCATTAAAAGAAGTCATCAACACCCATCTGTTTGATTTTGAAAAGGCAAGCCAAGGGGCGGGTTGGATCAAGGAATTAAATGAAGAGCATATTCCAGAAACCGAAGAATATGGGATTGCCTCCTTCGTTTACAGAAGGAAAAAACCATTTCATCCATCGCGGCTGATGACGTGGTTGGAAAATTGGCCGGTGGAAGTTGTGCGGGCAAAAGGCTTCCTTTGGTTGGCATCAAGAAATGATACAGCGGGCCTGCTATCACAGGCTGGACCGTCATTAATGATCGAGGGAGCAGGTAAATGGATTGCTGCTTATCCTAAAGATGAACAACAGCAGATACTGCAGGATGAACCTGAATTATTGGAACGCTGGGATGATCTTTACGGAGACCGGATGACGGAACTAGTGTTGATTGGCATTCAAATGAATCAACAGGAAATCGAAAATGAATTAGATCAATGCTTATTGACGGAAATAGAGCTGCAGCAGGATTGGTCTCTGTATGAAGATCCATTACCTGCATTTACGGAAATAGTTCATTAATAAACCTTAGGAGGAACAAACATGAGAGTAAACATTACTTTAGCATGCACAGAATCAGGGGACCGAAATTATATCTCAACGAAGAACAAGCGGAATAACCCGGATCGAATCGAATTGAAAAAGTACTGCCCGCGTTTAAAGAAACACACGCTTCACCGAGAAACGAAGTAATTCCGAGGTTTAAATCGTAATGATTATGTTTTATTGAAGAGAATGGATGTAAAAGGGGGGGAGTTCATGTTGGAATGGATCATTATTGGCGGAGGCATTCAAGGTACGACGATGGCCACATTTTTACTAAAGTCAGGAAAAACGACAGTGGACCAGCTGGCGATTGTAGATAGAAATGAAGAACCATTGGCGAGATGGAAGCATTGTACGGAAGTGATTTCAATGCCATATTTACGTTCACCATCCGTACACCATCTGGATGTGAATCCATTCAGCCTGCAGAAATATGTGGAAAGAGCAGACTGGAACAATAACTTTTATGGCCAATATAAGCGGCCATCCCTACAATCCTTCAATGAACACTGTGCTCAAGTTGCAGATGATTTATCTATTAAGCAGGCATGGGTGCAAGGGAAAGTCACGTCTGTCTGTAAAACGGGACAGGGCTGGGAAGTACAATTGCAAAACAAGCGACGACTTGCAGGGAAAAAACTCGTGATTTCAATTGGTATTGGTGAACAGCATTATTGGCCGGATTGGGCACTGCAATTAAAACAAGAGCATGAGGGCTCCATTTTTCACATATTCGATGAAAATATTCCGGAGCTGACACAATTACATGGACCCATCACGATCATTGGGGGAGGCATATCTTCTGTCCATCTGGCTTTAAAGCTGAGTAAGATCTATCCCAATGAAGTAACGGTACTAAAGCGGCATCCGTTTAGAATTCATAATTTCGATAGTGATCCTGGTTGGTTGGGGCCGAAAAGACAGCGTCCTTTCCGTGCTATAACAAGCTATCAAAAAAGACGCGAAGCCATTATCCATGCCCGTTATAAGGGATCCATTCCACCTGACTTACATAAAGTGCTGATGAATCAGGTTAAACAGGGATTATTGCGTGTCATGGATGTTGAAGTGATAAGCGCTGTGTGGAGGGACGGGCATACTAGCCTCAGGGATAAAAACGAAAAGGTTATCCAACAAACAGGGACGATCCTTTTAGCAACCGGCTTTAAGTCTTCAATGCCAGGGAAGGATTGGCTAACGCCAGTCATCCAGTCGCATGATTTACGCCTTGCTGAATGTGGTTATCCGATTGTATCGCAGTCGTTGCAGTGGGGACCTGGTTTATATGTCACGGGTGCATTGGCTGAACTTGAAATGGGACCGATATCCAGGAATATATCTGGAGCAAGACAGGCAGCGGAACGAATAGTGAACAGTTTATAGAATTTATAGGCTGTTTTCACATACTTTGTTGCTATTTACCAGGTAGTGAGTTGTGGTTGATTTCCCCTCAAGATGCTCGCTTTCCTTGGTGCGGGCGGTGAGCCTCCTCGGCGTAAACGCCTGTGGGGTCTCACCTGTCCCGCTGCTCCCGCAGGAGTCTCGCACTTCCGCTCCAATCAACCTTAAATAGTTTCGTTTTAAAAACAACAATCTTTACGAAAAGAGCCAATTTATAAAATCATTATGTTTAAAAAGGAGAGATTAAAATGGCTAAAAAATCCAAGGTGGTAAAAGCACAAAAACAGTTGGCAATGGTCGAAAAGTATGCAGAACTTAGAACGCAATTGAAGGAGAAGGGGGATCATGCTGCATTGGCCAAACTCCCGCGTGATTCTTCGCCGACAAGGGTTCACAATCGTTGCGGAGTAACAGGAAGGCCCCGTGGATATATGCGCAAATTCAACATGTCACGTATCGTTTTTAGGGAACTTGCTCATAAAGGGCAACTGCCAGGTGTCAAAAAGGCAAGCTGGTGAAGCGGGGAGAAAAGCAAGGTTGATTCAGGGGGAAGGTTCCTTGAATCAACTTTTTATTTTGAAAAGGAAAGCTTTAAGCAGTAAGAGTATATAATATTAAATCGGTTAATAAGACAATTTGAGAAGCAGGATGTATGATTTTTTGTTAGTTACAAAGAGGAATCGTTCATGAGAATAAGAGCCCTTAATAAACCAAGGGCCGCTTCATGTCTAACCTAGCTTAAAGGAAGTGTATGGCGTAATTTTATTTTACTAACTTTAATGCTTGTTCAGAAATTAAGGCACGAAAAGGGGGCGTGAGAGAACCAGATCGGTTTAGGTAAGGTAAGATAACGTAAAGAAAGCAGAAGTTTTATCAACTCTGCCTTTTTATTAATCAACTTTTACCTTTGGAAAAATTCAATCCACTCTTTTTCTGGTCCATATATGTAGAAATAGCGATAACCATTTGGAAGGGTGACGATTTCTTCATCAATCAGCTCGATGTTATCTAAACTTTTAATCCGGTCATATTCCTCTTCGATATCATCCACTGTAATTGCAAAATGGTGGATCGTTGCTTCGGATGGCAGTGTGTCGCTATAACCTTGAATTAATTCAATTTCTGTTTCGTCTGAATCATTGTATCCAAGGAATGCTAGTTGGATTACACCATTAGTATGTAGCACCCGCGATTTCACTTTTAAATCTAATACATCCTGATAAAAGGTTATGGATTCTTCAAGATCTCTTACAACAACTCCGATATGATCGACTCTTTTTATAGCCAAGGAACTTCCTCCTAATTTTGTTTAGTACAATATGAAAGTATTAGTATATATAACATTATTCGTAATAAAATTACAATTTCGGGGTAGTGTTTTTCTGATTATTAAAAAATTATGGATGAAGGAAGAATTGGCTGGTTAATCGTGGAAAATGATTGATAAAGAAATAGACAATACTTAATGAAGAAAAGTATTGTCTATACATGTATAGTGGAGAACTCTTTCTACTTCATTGAATTTGCATCTCATTTACATAATCCATGAAATCCCTTGCTTCTTGAAATTCAGCTTGAAGATTGGCAGGTAAGTCATCGACATTAACTGAGCCGTTTTCACTCCCACTTTGCACGGAAATTTTTTCATATGTCATAAGAGCTTCAATATACGTTTCGTATTCCCCAGCCGTTAACAACTCTTCACTGGATACTAGTCCGTTTAATTTATCGAAATATGGCTGTATTTCCATAAAAGCTGTTTTTAATTCAGCGATTTTTCTTGAAGGAAGTTGGTCGTAATCAATATTGCCGTTTGCATCTCCATAGTCTAGCTTAGACTCAGTTACTACATGTAGTAATTCTTTGAAATCAGCATACTCTTCTTTTCCCAATTCACCTTTAGCTTGGGACAGTTTTGCGTCGAAAAGGAGGTATCCCTCCATGGTAGCATTAGCCAAATGCTTTTTTACCTGCTCGAATGATCCGTATAAATCATCAGCCAGGAAGGATTGATAGGCGAAAGCACTGGTTGGGAGTAACAGTGAAGCAATCAGCACGCTTGTTATTAAATATTTTTTTCTTTTTCCTCGATTAGTTGTTATTGTACTCATTACTTTCACTTTTAGTTCTGGTGAAGGATTTAGGCTCTTACTTTCTTCATATAACGCTTCCCTTAATTGATTATGAAGATTGTTCATTATACATTCCTCACTTTCTCTAAAAATAATTGACTTTCTTTTCCTTTCGCATTCAGCTTTCTTAAAGAAGCGTGAATCCTGGATTTAACGGTTCCAATCGGGATTTCTAAAATTCTGGCTACCTCTTCTTGTGAATAATCATTTAAGTAGCGAAGAATTACGACTTGTTTTAGCTTGTAAGGTAACTGGTTTACTAAATCTACGAGTTGTTGATTAGAAATTTTATCAACAATGTCATGAGAAAAATCTGGAACATTGATTCGTACTGCTACTTCTGCTTCTGCCTTTTTAGAAATCCTTAGGCGCATCCATCTTTTCCGTCGATAGGTTTGAAGCTGCCGTATGACAATCCCCATTAACCATGGTTTGAAAGGTCTTTCGCAATCATATTTAGGAAGAGACTTATAGACCTCTATGTAGATGTCCTGAATCACATCGTCAATATCCGCTTTTTCGTCTATAAGAAAGTGAACGTATAGACACTTTGAATAGTTTTTTCATATAGCTCGTCGTATGCCTGTTTCTCTCCCTTTAAGAAAAGTTTGATGCTGGAAATTAAATCATTTTGGTCACTCATCCTATAACCGCCTTTCGTCTATACTATATATTGGTAAGGTATTAATATTTCGTTCGCTTTTTAGGGGTATTTTCCCATTTTAATGGATTGTTTTCTTGAAAAGAAAAGAATTTATTTTTTTTCCAGGGCAAAAATTTGTTTCTATATGGAATAGTCGATATACTATGGAAACAACTCCATTATTTAATGGATATGGGAGGAGAGGTAATATGGGTAATATTCGTGAAGGTGAGGTTTTCACCCTTACTGATGACAATGATGAAGGCCATGAAGTTGAGGTTTTAGGATCATTGGATGTAGAAGGAACGGAATATGTAGCAGTAGGCTTGCTTGAAGATATTGAAGAAGATACAGAGGAAGATATCGATATTTTCTTTTTCAGGGTCGAAGGCGAAGGTGAGCTGCTCGATATCGAATCGGATGAAGAGTTCGAAAAGGTATCATTGGCGTTTGAAGCGGCATTTGAAGAGAAAGAATGATGGGGCAAGAGTAAAAGGCGGCACAATATGTGCCGCCTTTTTATATGTAAAAAGAAAGTATTGGCCCCGCCTTCGCCAAATACCATGATAGCCACGCGTGCTACCCAGCCTTACTTAAGTATAATGTTTTAATATTGATGGGACGTGTATCTTATATGAAGGTTTTGTGAAAAAACGGAGTATTTTTCCATATCAGGGGCATAGGATAAAAAAGTGGAGGTGATAGGATGGCTGTTGTAAAGAACACTGCAGCCGATCGTGCCTTATTGGCAAGATTGCTTAGAGCTGAAGGCGAGGGTGAAGGTGATCAAGGCATGTTGATGATCGGGAATGTAGGGATCAATCGGATTAGATCTAATTGTTCCGATTTCAAAGGGTTGAGGACGATTCCAGACATGATTTATCAGGAACATGCCTTTGAAGCTGTGCAGAAGGGTTATTTTTATCAACGAGCAAGGGAAAGGGAAATAAGGCTTGCACGTCGCAGTATAAATGGTGAAAGGCTATGGCCCTCGAAATTTAGTCTATGGTACTTCAGGCCACAGGGAGATTGTCCGGCAACCTGGTATAATCAGCCCCTCGTTGGGCGTTTCAAGCTTCATTGCTTTTATGAACCTACAGGTGCAGAATGTGAAAATATTTATAGTACATTTTAAGGAAGAGGCTGAACCTTATGGGGGTTTGGCCTCTTTGTGCATCAATCTTTATCATATGATAAAACTGGCAAATGATTTACTGATACTGTAAAATTGAGACTGTAAATTTCCGGATAAGAAAGGAATAAAAA
The DNA here is from genome assembly GCF_046534585.1 of Peribacillus sp. SIMBA_075. Classification (NCBI taxonomy): domain Bacteria; kingdom Bacillati; phylum Bacillota; class Bacilli; order Caryophanales; family Bacillaceae; genus Peribacillus; species Peribacillus sp. SIMBA_075. Next base: position 28,164 of record NZ_JAWRYN010000023.1, read on the forward strand.
AATTTGATGAGTAAAAGGCTTATTAATTATGGACAAGGGCAAATGGGAGAACAGTCGGTGGATGATACACTTAAGTCATTCATGGAGAACAACCCGGACGCCATATCCATTGTTGATCTGGAAGGAAAGACCCTTCAAGTAAATGCCGCTTTTGAAGAGTTTTTCGGTTGGAAGAATGATGAACTCATTGGCATGCCATATCCAATTATTCCTGAATTCTTGAAGGAATCAGCCAAGGAATTGCATGACCAAATTAGGGCAGGGGTAAAAAAGAAAGGCTTTGAGACGGTCAGGCAAAGGAAGGATGGCCGGTTAATCAATGTGAGCATCTCCCTGTTTAATATCCGGGATAATGAATATGAGCCGTCCGCACTGGTCTTCGTTTATCGGGATATCACGAACCAAAAGCTTGCTGAAGCTGCCTTGAAGGAAAGTGAGCAAAGATATCGCAGTTTAGTGGAGGTGTCACCTGAAGCGATTTTTGTACATCGTGATGGGATAATAGAGTATATGAATCCCATGGGGGCAAAAATGCTGGGGATGGATAGTGTGGAAGATATTATCGGTAAGTCGGTCTTTCAGTTCGTTCACCTGGATTCCCGGGAAAGTGTACAAAAAAGAATCGAGATAATGAGGGACGATTATCAGGCGGTTGGTTTACTGGAACAAAAGTTCATTCGACTTGACGGACAAGTATTTTATGGAGAAACACTCGGTCTTCCGATTATTTATAAAGGTCATCCAGCCATACAGGTATTCTGCAGGGATATTACGGAGCGTAAAAAAACCGAAGAGCTGCTTTGTAAATCCAATATGTTATCGGCCGTTGGACAAATGGCTGCGGGTATCGCACATGAAATAAGAAATCCATTAACTACGGTCAAAGGATTTTTACAATTATTAAGCGAATACCCTGAGCAAAAGGACTATCTTGAAATGACGGTCAGCGAAGTTGAGAAAATTGAAATGCTGGCCAATGAATTTTTAAGTTTAGCAGAGCCTGAAGCGAAGGTTTGTGAATCGATTCAGCTTAACGATATTTTGGATAGTGTGATTACATTAGCCGAGTTTCAAGCGATATTGTATGATGTTGAAATCATCAAGGAATATAATACGGGTTTGGGATCGGTCATTGGCGAACCGAATCAGTTAAAACAGGTTTTCACGAATGTCGTCAATAATGCGATTGAAGCCATGCCGAAAGGCGGCAAACTTCATATACAGTTAAACTATGAGGGAGTCTACGCGATGATCCGATTCATTGATCAAGGCTGTGGAATCTCAAAAGAGCGCATGAAGCATTTGGGGCAGCCTTTTTATAGCACAACGGAAAAAGGAACAGGGTTGGGGCTCATGGTCAGTACTAAAATCATTCATGGGCATAATGGGGAAATTCATTTCAGTAGCGAAGTGGGAAAAGGGACGATTGTAGAAATCATTCTCCCCCTCAATGAGAGCTCACAATGAAAAGTGACGAGAAGCCATGCTTTCGTCACTTTTTGGATTATAGCTTAACGATCGTTCTGCCTCTTGCTTCCCCTTTTAATAGGGTAGGAAGGATGTCAGGCAATTCTTTAATAGTAATTTCCTGTTGAACGAGCTGTTCTAAATGTGCAAGTTTAAAGTCGGTGGCAAGGCGATGCCAAACTTGCAATCTAGTATCCATCGGGCAATTGACCGAATCGACCCCAAGTAAATTAACACCTCTTAAGATGAAAGGAAAGACGGTGGCAGGAAGGCTTGTGCCAGCTGTTAATCCGCTTACCGCCACAGATCCGCCATACTTGATTTGGCTAAGGACCGAGGCTAACGGTTCACCGCCGACGGGATCTACCGCCCCGCCCCACTTCTGTTTGCCAAGTGCCCGAAGCTTGCCATCATATACATCTTCACGGGATACAATGGTCGTCGCTCCGATTTCCTTTAGGTATCCATGTTCCGATTCCTTTCCTGTACTTGCTTCCACTGAATAGCCAAGTTTGGCAAGGATCGAGACAGCGAAACTGCCGACCCCGCCAGTTGCACCAGTGACGAGAACGCTCCCTTGATCAGGAGTGAGGTTATTTTCTTCAAGGCGCAGAACTGATAAGGCAGCAGTGAAACCTGCAGTTCCGATGATCATCGCCTCTTTCAGTGTAAGGCCATCAGGAAGTGGAACGATCCAATCTGCTGGAACACGGGCAAATTGACTGTAGCCGCCGGATTGTGAAACGCCAATCCCGTAGGAGGTCGCAATGACTTTGTCGCCTTCCTGAAACCGGGAATCCTCAGATGAAACGACTATACCAGCCATATCAATTCCTGGAACGATCGGATAGCTGCTGACAATGTTTCCATTCGGAATGCTGGCAAGGCTATCTTTATAGTTCACACCAGAATAATGGACACGGATGAGCACTTCCCCTTGCGGCAAATCATCAAGTGATAGTTGCTGAATGTTAACGGAAAATCGATCATCTTGCTTGTTTACAACCAATGCATCAAATTGCTGTAACATGGTTCGTTCCCCCTTTTATACTGAATCTACTCCATTATAGAAGAAAAAACGTCAAAAAGTATAATGATGCAATTCGAAATAAGTAGCGCTTCCTTTTCTTTCTACTTCTAAAAATGTTACTATTAGATTTGATTCAGTTCATATTAAAGGAGATGTTTTACATGGCTAAAAAAGGATACATACTTATGACAAATGGAGAAAAGATCGAATTCGACCTTTTCCCGAACGAAGCACCGAACACAGTGGCTAACTTCGAAAACTTAGCAAACACAGGATTTTATAATGGTGTAGTCTTTCACCGTGTAATCCCTGGTTTCGTAAGCCAAGGCGGAGACCCTACAGGTACAGGTGCAGGCGGAAGCGGCAAGCAAATCAAATGTGAAACAGTAGGAAACCCTCACAAACATGAGGCAGGCAGCCTATCGATGGCACACGCTGGAAAAGATACTGGCTCAAGCCAATTCTTTATCGTGCACGCGCCACAACCGCATCTTAACGGTGTTCACACAGTATTCGGTAAAGTGACATCTGGACTTGAAACGGCTAAAGCTATGAAAAATGGCGACAAAATGGAAAAAGTCGAAGTTTTTGACGCTGAATGATGGAAGTGAAAAGAGGGGGCATATGCTCCCTCTTTCTTTTTGCTATTTAAAGGGCAGCAGACTTACACTATAAGCCCATTTTGTATAGTAACTAATGAAAGTAAACCTATTTGAAGAAAACGTTTCATTAGAGCAAAGCAAATATAGAAAGAACCCTTTTCGGGGGCCCTTTCTCGCTGTCTAGAACTTCGGCTTTGATTGTTGATTTTACTTCTTTTGCAGGAGCATGGTTAAGAATGACACATACCCATTGTTCCAACACAAAGATCAAAGTTACCACTTTTGTTCATGCTCCCCACTCCTTTTTACATCTTTACAATAGAACCACCTGTGGATCCTTTATAATTTCCCCATACCGTCTGTTTCTTGTCTGTCCTAATTCATGACCCTTTTTAAATGTAAATTAGGGGGCATCATTTTTGTTAGAGATACACATATACGAAAAGAGGGAACCCTTTAAAATATTGAGTCATTTTGGCGTAATGCTTTCACTGAAACAATATTTGACCCCTGACATGGTTTCCGAAATATCCCATAATCTTTTCGAAGTTTCTTCATTATACAAAGTATCGATGATAGTATCTTTTCTAGGAAAGCCTTTTCTGCTTTTCTTTCCATCGGGTCCGATATACTCCCCGCCTGTTAAGGTTGGTTCCGTTGCGGCATAAAGAGTGGGGAGTGCTCCCATATTTGCCGGCTGGGTGAAGGTTTTGGAAAGAAAGTGGACGAACCTATTCATGGGTTTGCCAGATCCGCGTGACATGAGATTAGTATGGGCAAGGCCTGGATGACAGGCAACGCTAATCGGGTTTGCTTCATGCTGGTTGAATTTTTTCTGTAATTCGCGGGCAAATAGAAGATTGGCCAGCTTGCTTTGCCCATAGTATTTCATCGGTTTATAGCCGTTTTCACCATTTAGATTTCCGAAGTCTATGAATCCATTGATGGCGGCCAAGCTGCTCAATGTGACAACCCGCGATTTTGGTGTAGAAAGGATACGCGGAAGAAGGAGGCCTGTCAAAGCAAAATGACCGAGATGGTTGCTGCCGAATTGCAGCTCGAAACCATCCTTCGTTTTGCTGTATGGCGGAATCATCACACCTGCGTTATTGATAAGGACGGAGAGTGAATCATAGTTTTCGTTAAAGGAATCAGTAAAATGCCGAATGCTGCTTAAATCACTTAAATCCAGCTGCATCACGCGTACATTCGCTTTAGGATGCACCGAGATGATTCTATCGACCGCCTTTTCACCCCTAGAAGCATTCCGGACGGCAAGAATGATCTCTGCCCCCTTACCGGCCAGGGCAAAAGCCGTTTCGAAGCCAAGTCCACTATTTGCACCAGTAATCACAATGGTTTGCCCTGATACATCGGCCATATCTTCGCCATTCCACTTTTCAATCATCCAAATCACACCTTTCCACACATTCTATACCTATCATATACCCAAATAATTCCTATATGTCACATTCTGTGGAGGGAATCAGGTGCTGTATTCTATTTTTCTGATGTAACCGGAATTTTTTAATTAGCCGCCCATTAAGTAATCAATTATATTTTTCATGATCAGGATGACGGTAACGATGATGAATAATACTCTTACATATGCCACTCCCTTCTTAATGGCGAATTTAGAACCTGCCAATGCTCCTGCTATCATGGAGATCCCCATCGGTATTCCATAGGAAAAGTTGACGGTATCAAGAAATATGAACATGATCAGTGCTGCCAGATTACTTCCGAAGTTTAGAAATTTTGCGTTTCCTGCAGAGTGCAAAAAATCAAAGCCAATCATTAAAAAGGCAAACAAAATGAAAGATCCCGTTCCAGCCCCCAAAAATCCATCATAAAAACCAATGGCAAATATAGCGAACGCGAATAGTGCGGCCTTTTGCCATGTGAGCCTCTTGTAAGTCGATTCTTGTCCCCAGTCCTTTTTTAAAAAGGTATAAATGGCTATAGCTAGTAAAAGAACTAAGATCAGTGGTTTTAATAATTCGGGTGAGACGAAATTGACGACCCAGGCACCCAGTAACGATCCTATAAAAATAAATGGGAAAAGTTTAGCCACGAACCGAAAATCGACCTTACCTGAACGAATGAAGGCAATTGTACTTGTTAAAGACCCCATGGAACTTGCTAACTTATTCGTTGCAATCGCAGCTGCTGGGGAAAGTCCAGAAAATAATAAAGCGGGTATGGAAATCAGGCCACCACCGCCGACCACAGAATCAATGAATGCTGCCAAAAAGCCAAAAAACATCAGCAGCAAGAGTGTTGAAATTTGTATATCTTCCATCCAAGAAGCCTCCGTATCAAGGGCATTATGGCCGAAATGCTTACTTTTGCGGCAGCCATAACCCAAAGTATTTTAATTAGTCACTATTTAGATAGTAACTAATTAAAATCTTTCTGTAAATAAGAATATGATGAGTTATGTTCCCATACCTTTTGAAATCGAATAGATTTCGATAGGAGATTTGGTATGATAGGCATATAACTTACTTAATGCACTAGGAGGTACTATGCAAGATATCATTCAAAAACTACAGTCTCTCGGGTTTAGTCAATATGAAGCAAAGGCTTATGTTTCTTTAGTTCGCCAAGGTCCAACCAGTGCCTATCAAGTAAGCAAGGAATCTGGAATTCCCAGGGCACGTATCTATGAAATATTAAATGGACTTCAAGAAGAAGGAGTCGTCTTAAAAGAGGAAATCAATGAATCGATACAATATTCACCATTACCAGTCGATGTGTTTTTGGAATCCGTCCAATCGAAATGGAACAATACCTATCAATCCATCAGCCATACACTAAAGCAATTCGAGAAAATCGAGCCCATGACCGACAATCGTGTAATGACGCTTAAGGGTGAAGCGCATATCCTATCCTTTTGCCGTACTTTGATTCAAAAAGCGGAGAGAAGGGTGGTAGTTTCCTTATGGGACAAGATGTATGGGAAACTTGAACAAGAGCTTAAGGGGGTAGCTGCACATTGCACTCTCAAGGGGATTGTATTTCAGGTTGAACACCCATTATCAGGTTTAGATATACATCGTAAAACCAGCTATGTGGACAATATAGGAGAGAACAAATGGTTCATCCTATCCATTGATGGCAAGGAGACGATTTACGGCCCTTCTTCGGAAACGAGAGAAACGGCGTTTTACACAGATGATCCCATTCATATTAATTTTCTCGAAAATTACATTTGGCATGATATCCTCGTTAACCGCTTAGTTAAAAAGGACGAAGAAGATGCTGAGAAATGGATTTCGAGGGAAAGGGACCGTTTTTTCTCGCTATAGCAGTTGGAACCATAATAAAAAAGCTGATAACCCCTTATGTAAGGGGATATCAGCTTTTTTATTATTTCAGAGTCATCTGGATAAAAGGGTTTTAGGAAATCTAATCGCCGTCGGTAAGTTGGATTTATCTCGATAAGACCTGTACGACACAATGATATGGTCATGCGCTAGAACATCCAACTGGAGAATTTGTGAGCTTTTCATTTCCACATAGTACGTAACACCTTCTTTTTGTAAATGATAAAAAGAAAAGGGTATACCTAAAAGGTCTTTCCTGATTAGTTTTGTTTCAGGCTGATTGATGATGTGCTCACTCAATTCCACTATTGTAACAGAAGTTGTTCCTGTAATTGTTGTTATTTTTTCTTTTGCATAATCGACTGCATGACTGAAGGTTTCGGCAAGATTCTTCAAGATTCCATCCATGGGGGCATCTCCTTTGAAATAGGGTATGTATGTAGTATGGTACGTGGCAAATGCTTTATGCAAAAAATACTCAATGATGCTATAGAATTGTCCGTTTATGAACATGATTAAGAGAGTGTTCTACGAAATCATGTTGTCAGGTGTGGGATAAATAAATACGCAGTTAAGGAAGGACGGGCAGTATGAATGATGAAGTACTATTTGAAGAGGAAGAATCAATGAAGAAGAGAAACGCTTTTGAAATGCAAGGCCCCCAAAAGAAAGGCAAAGCATGAAGAAAAAAAATATATATTTGGGTCTGGCCTTTATCGCAATCCTCTCTTTTTTTACAGTGTTGTTCATTCAGTTGAATATGGATGCGAATTCTAAAGAGGGTAAAGGGAAAGACTTCGATGCAAACACGGATAACCATGAGAAAATAGAAAAAATGCTCGAAAAAATGACGCTTGAAGAGAAAATCGGACAGCTTATGATGGTCGGTTTCAAGGGAACTGAAAAAAACAGTGAAATTACGGAGCTTATCGAACAAAAACATATAGGGGGCGTCATTTATTTTGACCGCAATATGAAATCGCCTGAACAAGTGGCTAAGTTATCAAATTCGCTGCAGCAAACAGCCGATCAAAGCTTACATCCGCTTCCGCTCATGGTGGCCGTCGATCAGGAAGGCGGGGACACAATCCGGATGAGGGAACGGGTATCGCCACTCCCGGCGCAAAAGGACCTTGGGAAAAATGCCTCTGTCGAAGACATGTACAAGGTGGCAAAATTGAATGGGAAAGAACTTGGTTCAATGGGGATTAACATAAATTTCGCCCCTGTTCTTGATCTATCGAAAACGGATGAGCGTTCATTTGGAAAAGATCCGGAAAAGGTCTATCAATACGGAAAGAAAGCCATTCAAGGCTTGAATGATGCATCCATAACTGGTGCATTGAAGCACTTTCCAGGAAACGGACGCAGCGAAATCGATCCGCATGTCGAAACATCGTCAGTGGAAACAAACCAACTTGATTTAGAAAACTCGGATATTTATCCTTTCAAGCAAATCATAAGTGAAATGGATAACCAAAAGTTTTTCGTGATGGTGACCCACATTAAATACCCAGCCTATGATAAAGAAAAACCTGCAAGCCTTTCTAAAGTCATCATAGAAGACCTGCTTCGGGGGAAACTTAAGTATGAAGGGCTTGTGGTCACGGACGATTTGGAAATGGGAGCTGTGAACAAGTATTTCTCCTATGAAGAGATGGGGAAGCAAGCAATCCTTGCAGGAGCTGATTTATTACTTGTCTGTCATGAATACTCCCATGAACTTGAGGTATATAACGGATTACTCGAAGCTGTAAAAGCAGGAGAAGTTCCAATAGATAGAATTAACGAGTCAGTGAAAAGAGTGTTGACATATAAATTCTACACTATGAAGCAAACGAAGGCAGACCCGGATCAAGCTGAAAAAGTGGTGAAAAGCCCTGAAAGCATAAAGTATATTGAAAGTCTGAATTTGGATAAATAAAAGGGAAATCGCACACAACAGGATGCTTTAGTTTAAATCAGTTGATAGAGGGAATACTAACTATAACTAACTTGAAGGAGGAAATTCACATGCCATCAAACAAAATGATTGGAACCGTCCTGATAGGAGCTGCAGCATTTTTAATGCGCAATAAGAAAACTCGTGAAAAAACCATGAGTCAAATAAAATCGCTAGCCACACCAGAAACCATTGATAAGGTTAAGAGCCAACTCCAATCATTAACTAAATCAAAATCAAGTGACCCATCCCCTCATTAAGATGAAAAACTCCATCAGGTTGCTCAATCATGCAATTTGATGGGGCTTTTTTTCATTGCTCCCTTTTTGACCAAATATCTTCACTTTTCCATTCTTCCCCCGATCCGACTGGTTAAAAAAATAACGGGTTAATGGCGTGTTACCTGACTTCAAAGAAGACCTCCATTAATTAGAACCCGGTGAAAGGAAAATGAAAAGCACCCGTTTCTTCCGAAGACCTTGGACAGGCCTGTCAAAAGTACAAGTGCTTTCATGAATGATCAATGATCATTCAGCTTCATCTTCACCATTATCTTCTTTATTGAACCAAAGCGGATCCTCATTATCGACTTCACCATTATAATTAATCAGGATTTCTTCTCCTGCCTTTATGTCAGTGTAAGCAAAGAAATCAAATGTATGATTCTTAAAGTTGATGTCGTACGTAGCATTTGGTGTATAAGAGTGATTAAACAGCATGCCATAGCCTAAAAGCATGGCAGTATGGTTAATTCCATATTCAAATGCATAATCAGCAAGCAATGTTTTCTCTATGAAAACATGCTCCTCGTTTGGGTAAGCAATGACAGGTGCTTCATGCAAAAGCTCACCTTTTTTAATGTCTTGTGTTGCGAATACGCCTCTATTGAACTCACCATCACTGAGTGTGGAAGTTTTAACTTCAATCATGTTCGTCACCTACTTGTTCTATTCAATATAGTCCAGATCATCTAAGCTTGACAGTTAATAAGGAGAAAAGCAACTATTTTACGGAAATAATCATTTTCACACTCATTTTGGGAATTTATTGAGGCCCTACCTTTTATCATAAGTTCCGTGTGACGGAATAATTCACATGAAGGCCGAAAAAAGTGATCATTCGGCCGGAAAATATATATACATACAAAAAACACCTCCGCTAGAAGTGAAGCTAGGGAGGTGTCGGTCGTATAGGTAAATCCCTTAAATCACACCGACAGCTGTAAAGGCATTTTTGACAGCTGTGACTTCTGCACTGCTAGAACCGTATAAATCAGAGGCCGCTTGTATGACGGCCGCTCTGGCTTGTGAAAAAGTAGACGACGAAGTTAAATATGTTGTGTTTGCCCGATAAAAGATGGTTCCCAATTTATCGATGCCGATTCCGGATACACTCACGCCATGGTGGGTTCCGCCTGCAGAGATTAAATAAGCTGCCTTATTAATGATTCCGCTGTTCGTGTGGACTCCGCCATTATCACCCGTTCCTGTATAACGGTTCGAATAATGGTCAGGGTCCCCATTCAATGTTGGATTAGCCATCGAGCGGAGTGCATCACCGGAAATGTTAGGTGTGTAAATATCTTCTCCGATCAAATAATCCGCTTTGGCACTTTGATTCTTAAATTCTACGACAGTGCCAAAAATATCAGATATCGCTTCATTCAAAGCACCGGATTCATATTGATAGGTAAGGTTCGATTCCGAGGAAGTGACGGCATGCGTCAATTCATGCGCAACGACATCGAGCCCGCCGGACAATGGAATGAACGTCGTGCCATCTCCATCACCGTAAACCATTTGGGTGCCATCCCAAAAAGCATTATTGTATCTTGAGCCATAATGGACGGTTGATTTCAGGGTGGTTCCATTACCATCATAGGAGTTCCGGCCAAATGTGGATTTGTAATAATCATAGGTGTTACCTGCATAAAAATGGGCATCCACCGCAGCTTTATCGGCAGAAGTAGTAAAAGCATTTGTCGTGTTGGAAAAGAGTGTACCAGGCAATTTTGAACGGTTATTGGCATTATAGGTGAAAATGCCTTTGCCGCGTGTATTGTCTTGTAAATAGTATTGACCGTTGGATAAGGTAGTGTTCAACGATACGGTGTTGTTTAAGACGCCAGTGCCCGTTCCGACGGAATTGGTTCCCGTCACTTCATCTAGTGTATTGTATTTATTCAGGATTTTACCCGTTTTGACTGAAATGAAATAATTATGATTTCCAGGTTCCGGACTTAAGAATTTCAAATTGACTTTATATACATAATCGGCCTTGCCTTCATTTGCGTATACATATAGCTCAGATTCAGGTGATTGCTCGTAGGCAGGTGTGAACCCCAGATCCGCTTCCGCTATTTTGATAGCTTCAGATTCACTGATGCCTTTTTTAGCCTTTTTCCCTAATTTCGTGTTTAGATTGGCTTCAACCGTACCGGACACGACGGTCAATACACCTTTAGCGTCAATCAATACGGCTTGTGTGGAATTCCATACTGGTACGCCTTTATAGGTTTGTTGCAATTTAAGGACAGTATTGCCCAGTTCATCCTTGCTTTCTTTCTCGATCGTGAAGGAGTCCTTCGCCTTTTGCTTTTCTAGCTTGTAAGACTTTTTGTTCTCATCAAAAAAGGTAAGAATGATATCTTCTGCCGTTTGCTTTGAGGGTTCCGTAAGCTTCCCAGACTTGTATTCTAGCGAATCCCTATGCTTATTGTACTTTTCAACACTTAACACATTTTTTGCCGCTAAAGCTTCTTGATGGGGAATAGCAGAAAATAATAGACCGATGGATAGTGCAGTTCCTACAAATACCTTACCTTTCATAAACACTCAACTCCCTCATGAGAATACCTCATTTTTGCATCCTTTCATATTATTATCAAATGGAGAAAACTCGCAAAAAATATGACATTTAAAGTTATAAAATGGAGAAAAATGGTTTTTGGTAGATTTATTATTTCTGAATATTCTTACAGTAATATTTCAATTATGTAAAAGGATCTTAATATTTTCCCCGTTAAAAATCCTGCTTTTTTATAAGTGCAAAAAACCGTGGCATAAAGTGCAAAAAAACGTGGCGTAAAGTGCAAAATATTTTGTCTATTTAAGTCGTTTTTTTTGATAATTTGTTGAATATTGCGGTTTTTTAATTCTGGCATAGAACTTGCATATATATCAGAAAAGGAATATTCGATTGTAAATTAGCTCTATTTGAAGGTCGATGAAATAGGAAAATTTATTAAATGGATTTCCCCATAAATGAAAGCGCTTATATAGAAAGGGATGAAAATTTATGATACCAAAACAAGAAAACGACATCTTGCAGCATCCTCCAAAGCAAGAAGAACAGGGATTAAAGCGCGGTTTAAAATCTCGTCATTTAACGATGATTTCCATTGGAGGGGCGATTGGCACCGGACTGTTTCTTAGCAGCGGGGCAGCTATCCATACAGCTGGACCAGGCGGCGCATTACTTGCTTATGCCTTAGTTGGGGCAATGGTGTACTTCGTGATGACCAGCTTAGGGGAACTGGCCGCCTTTATGCCGACAAGCGGTTCATTCAGTACCTATGGAACGAAATTCGTCGATCCGGCATTTGGGTTTGCCTTGGGATGGACGTACTGGTTCAATTGGTCGATGACCATAGCGGCCGAGTTGTCAGCCTCAACAATGATCATGAAATTTTGGTTTCCGAATAGTCCATCGTTGTTATGGAGTTCATCATTCTTGGTGCTCATTTTCCTATTAAACTACTTATCTGTTAAAGGATACGGTGAAGGGGAATACTGGTTTTCCTTCATAAAAGTAACAGCCATCGTTATTTTTATAATCGTTGGAATACTAATGATTGTCGGCATCATGGGTGGCGAAGCAGTAGGTTTTAAAAACTTCACAGTCGACGACGCTCCTTTCCCGGGTGGGTTCATGGGTGTCTTCATCGTATTCATAGCGGCTGGCTTTTCTTTTCAGGGTACCGAAATTGTCGGCGTGGCTGCCGGTGAAAGTGAAGATCCTGCACGGAATATACCAAAGGCCATTAAAAGTGTCTTCTGGAGAATCCTGCTCTTTTACGTATTGGCAATCTTTGTGATAGGACTGCTTATCCCTTATACAAATTCAAGTTTACAAGGGGATAACGTCATGGTAAGCCCGTTCACGCTCATATTTGAAAAGGCTGGTGTGGCCTTTGCAGCTTCGCTTATGAATGCCGTCATTTTAACAGCGGTATTATCAGCAGGTAACTCTAGTCTATATGCATCTACGCGTATGTTATATTCAATGGCAAAAGATGGACAAGCACCGCGCATTTTTGCAAAACTTAATAAACGCGGCGTACCGGTTGCAGGAATGATTTTGACGTGCTCAATCGGAATGCTAGCCTTTTTAGCTTCCGTATTCGGTGATGGTAAAGTGTATATTTGGTTAATGAATGCGATTGGAATAACAGGATTTATCTTTTGGCTCGGCATTTCCATCAGCCATTACCGTTTCCGCAAAGCATTCATCGGTCAAGGCAATTCTTTGGAGAAGCTTCCATATAAGGCATTATGGTTCCCGATAGGGCCAATCTTCGCCATTTTAATTGGCATGATCGTCATCCTGTCCCAAAATATCCAAGCATTTTTCTCAGACCAGATTGATTGGGGCAGTGTTATAGCTGCATACCTGGGAATCCCGCTTTTCCTTGGCCTTTGGCTTGGCTATAAACTGGTAAGAAAAACTAAATTCGTTAAACTTGATGAAGTAGAATTTGACTTTGACAAAAAATATGAATGAACAAGCGTAAAGTAAAATCAGCCGGACAATTCAATTGTCCGGCTTTTATTTGTTTATCAATAGGCTCATATTAAAGGCCGAAAAATAGGAGCTAGGACGAATTAAACGGAGATAGGACGAATTAAGTAGGAGTCCGGTCTGATTGGAAACAGTCAAATTTAAGTTGGTGGATGAAGAAATTGTTCTCTTATCATTATGGAAATCCACACATACCTTCTGTGAAAATTTACTAGTTATAACTAGTGTGGGCAGGGTATCAGAGTAACATCCTTTTAAAAGGACGTTCAAGAAAATTGCACTGGTAAGGAGGGTTGCTTAAACATGTTTGGTCTCTCTGATATCATTAAATTTCTATTTTCCTTTTTTTTGATCATGCCAATCGTTACGCTGATACATTTGAGCGGGCATATTTTCTTTGTTACGATCTTTGGGGGATCAGAAAAGAAGATCTTGATCGGTTGTGGTAATAAACTTTTCGCCTTTCGGAACATAGAGGTGAGGAAATATTATTTTTGGAATGGGACTTGCGAGTTCAAGGGATTAAAACATGATAATCGATTGACGAATACGCTGATATATTTAGGGGGGGCTATCTTTAATTTAGTCAGCATGTTGATCATATATAGCTTAGTGTATCAGAATATCCTGGACAGCTCGGTGATCTGGTATCAATTCATCTATTTTTCTTTCTATATTATGTTTTTCTCCTTGTTTCCGATGTATTTCGCGGACGGGTCGCCTAGTGATGGGAAGGCTGCGGAATTGGCCTTGAGGAACAAGCTGGAAGATAGGGTGACGGATGATATATTTGTGAAGAAAATGGATGATGATGATAGCTGCAAGTAAAAAGGGGACGTGCTAGTGACCGTTCCTTTTTTGTTTGCTTTCAGCTTTAGGATTTATCATAAGGCTAAAATCTAGCCTTATGATGAATGTTTATATAACGGTCTAGGATTTTATGGATTGTGCTATTTTACTGCTTGACGATGAACTTGAAAGGACCAGAACTATGACCATGGCAATGGCAACCCCTGTTGCACCGATCCAGGTTATGGATGCAAGGGATACTTGTTCTACAGCAACACCGCCAATTCCAGCACCTGCCGCCATGGCCAATTGCATCATCGACTGATTCAGACCGAGCATGACTCCTGATGATTCAGGTTCAAGGGTCGCTAAATGATATTGCTGTGTCGGCCCTGATGACCATGCTGCGAACGACCATAATGTAAGGATTATCAAAACGCCCATCAATGAATTCGTAACGATGGATAACATGATGATCATCATAATATGCAGCGCCATACCGCCAATTAGTGTAAATGATACACCCCATCGATCCGTACTATAACCGCCAAACTTTGATCCGATCAAGCTTGCGATACCGAATATAAGCAAGGCCGTGCTAAGTAGAGAGTCACTTATCCCTGATACGGATAGCAGGTAAGGGGATAGATAGGTATAAGCTATCGAGTATCCGCCAAGCCAGAAGAAGGTTATCGATAATCCAAGGGCAACTTTCCTTTTTTTAAGAAGGGCCAGCTGCTGGAGAAGTGGTATTGGTTTATCCCCTTTGGTAGGAGGAATGGTAAAGAATAAAACGATCATGGCAATCAGGCCGAATAGGGCGATTCCGCCAAAGACGGATTTCCACCCGAATGCATCTGCCATGATTCTTCCGAGAGGTACGCCAATGATAAGGGAAGCTGTAAACCCCATGACAACTGTCGCAATAGAACTTGCTTGTTTATCTGGCGGAGCAAGCTTAGCGGCAATATTCAGAGCGGTGACTACAACCAATCCTGCACCAAGTGCCATGATTATGCGTGCAAATAGAAAAGGTCCAAAGCCTGGTAATAGAAAGGCAAGCAGATTGGCCACTACGAATAGTCCAAGGGAATACAACATTAATCTTCGTCTGTCTAAACTTGCTGTCAAAGCCATGAGAATGGGTGTACCGATTGCGTAGACAAGGGAGAAAATTGTAATGAGCTGTCCTGCGGCAGCAATGGTCACTCCAAGAGAATCCGCAATCTTATCCAAAATTCCGGATATGATGAATTCGGATGTTCCTACTAAAAAACTGATGATCGCTAACATGTAAATTTTCCATGTATTAAGCAAAATAGATTCACTCCTCATTAATGATTATTAATTTATATGAAGACATATCGTAATATGTTAATATGTATGAATAAAAAAATAAACATATCGCGAAATATCAAAATGTTAGAGAGAAAAATGAACCCAACCCTCTAAGGTACGGATCAGGCTCATTTTCATACTTCTTCTTTCAAGAAATCAGTAATTTTTGAGATCGCCTCTTCATCTCGTTTGTAATACGTAAACTTTCCTATCCGCTCCGTTTTAATCAATCCTGCTCTAAGAAGGATCGAGAGGTATTGAGAGGCCGTGGACTGGGTCATGTTTAATTTTTCCGTAATCTGACTTACGCAAACGCCGGTTTCCTTCATGTCTATTCCCTCATGAGGGGTGAAGTGGAGTTCAGGCGCCTTGAGCCATTGTAAGATTTGCAACCTGGATTCATTGGATAATGCTTTAAATATCTCGATTGTTTTCATACATTTCATTATATCGAGAATTATCGATATGTCAAATGGTTTTATCATTCATCGTTAGTTTCATAAATAGCAAAACTTGATACCGTTATCTAAAGAGTCATTAAAGGAATGGAAATGTATTATTGCAAGAACCTAATCGGCTCCCATATCAGTGCGGGCCGATTAGGTTGTTCAAATCCTGTAAATCAGAATTAAAGTCTCCGCTAAAAAATCATTTCCATACTTCTTTTGCTACATCAACGACGAATTTCAGCTTTTCCCATTGCTGTTCTTCGGTCAGCTTGTTACCGTGATGGGTGGAGGCGAAGCCGCATTGCGGACTTAAGCATAATTGTTCGAGAGGAACGAAGTGCGAGGCTTCTTCAATGCGTGCCTTAACAGCTTCCTTGTCTTCGATTTCTCCATTTTTTGAAGTGACGACACCCAGTACGACCCGTGCACCGCCATTTGGAATGTATTCCAATGGCTTGAAATCTCCTGAGCGTTGATCATCATATTCCAAGAAAAATCCATCCACTGATTCTTTTGCCAATAAAGTTGGGGCGATACGGGCATAGCTTCCTTCAAACGCCCAAGTCGACTGGTAGTTCCCACGACATAGGTGTGTAGTGACGACAAGGTCTTCTGGTTTGCCTTCCAATGCGCCATTAATTACGCGAAGTGCAAGATCGATTAACTGTTCCCTCGTATATTTTCCATCTTTGAACTGGAAATCTGGAGCTGAAAGTCTGGCAATATATACATCATCCAATTGAAGATAACGTACACCTGCTTCATAAAAAGCCTTCAAAGCATGCTGATACGCTTTGATGATATCATTAGCATAGTCTTCAATATCAGGGTAGATGTCTTCATTATGAATGCCTACAGCAAATAATTGATTCGGACTGGGAATGGTTTGCTTGGCAACGGCGCGTCCGTTCACGATTTTGTTCAATTCAATGAAATCGCGAATGAAGGGATGTTCAGGATTGAATGAAACCTTCCCGGTATTGCGAACGTTATATCTCTCTGTTTCCACACCATCGAATGTGAGACCTTTTTCAGTCACATATCCCTCGATGCCATTTAAATGTTCGAGGAAGTCAAAGTGCCACCATGTTCGTCTGAACTCACCATCCGTCACGGCCTCCAATCCAACTTCAATTTGTTTTTCGACAATCCGATTGATTTCTTCGGTTTCAACTTCACGAAGCCGCTCTGCTGAAATGGTACCTTTCTTAAGTTGCTTTCTGGCAATATGTAAACGTTCTGGTCTTAATAAACTTCCGACGTGATCGGCCCTGAATGGTGCCTTCGTTAATGTGATTGACATGTTGCATTCCTTCTTTCCTTTTAAAAATAGGCTGTTTTCACGTACTTTGTTGCTATTTACCAGGTAGTGAGTTGTGGTTGATTTCCCCTCCAGATGCTCGCCTGTCCCGCTGCTCCCGCAGGAGTCTCGCACTTCCGCTCCAATCAACCTTTCGTTTTAAAAACAACAATCTTTACGAAAAGAGCCTAAAAATAAAACACCTCTTCTTAAAAATAAGAAGAGGTGTTGGCAGCAAAGCTATATACTCTTCTTATCTTCAAGTTTCTACACTTCTGGAATTAGCACAGTACATGATCAGTCTGTTGCTGAGGCATCAAAGGGCCAGTCCCTCCACCTCTCTGGATAAGAGTTGTCTATTAAATTAATTAAGACTATACAGGTAGTTTTTATAAAGGTCAAGTAATGAAGGTGGAAGATTTCGAATATACCGATTATTAATATGGGTTGAAATGTTAACTACATCAGGGAACCCGGCATATGCTATAACCGACGTTTCATATGAGCGGCAGGAGGGGAATGCAAGGATGAGTACATTCAGTCCATTCAAAAATGGCTTACCGATAACGGTAACTGAAGCCATGATAGAGAAAATCTTAAGAATGAAATCATATGGTCAGGATATTAAAGTCGAGATTACGCCAAAGCATATAGTGCTTTCCGGAACGACGGAAGTGAAAAAAATGATGTTAAAGAAAAACGTAGCTTTCCGGATTACATTAAAACCGGTTCACGTGGAAAAAAGAACGATTTCATTTGAATTAGTGGAAATGGAACCAATTGACAGGAACTTCATTAACCGAAGGATATTTAACAAACCGCCATTTTTTGAATTCGAAAATAGAAAGATCAAAATGAATGTTAATGCTTGGAACATCGTGAGAAAAATCCCCGTTGGCACAATTAAATCGTATGAACTCGTCGAAGGTGCATTGAAAATGAAACTTTCAATATGATGGATCGTTTTTAGCCACAATATTTAAAGGGGATGCCAGGTATGTTAGTGTAAGGGTAGGTTGAAATGCCATACCTCACAATGTGTTTGATAAATCAAGCTCTATAAAATATACTAAATTACTTATAGTTTTCCAGGAGATAAGGAGGGAAATAATGGACCAGAAGATTTTGCCTGCTTCGGCAAGCATGAAGGATTTCGAAAGATTTTTAGAAAGTTCCTATGAAATAGGTGTGTTTCTTGATTTGCATATATCACAATTGAAAAACGTAAGTATGATGGCAAAGCAGCATAATAAGAAAATGATTTATCATGTCGATTTGATCCATGGCATAAGAAGTGATGAGTACGCGACAGAATTCATTTGTCAGGAATATAATCCATATGGGCTGATTTCAACTAAATCAAACGTTATATTGAAGGCGAAGCAAAAGGGGGTCATTGCCATCCAGCGAATCTTTTTAATAGATTCACATGCGCTGGAGAAAAGTTATAAGCTGGTGCAGAAAACCAAGCCGGACTATATCGAAGTTTTGCCAGGCGCCATGCCATGGATGATAAAAGAGGTGAAGGAACGATTGCAGACACCGATTTTTGCAGGCGGCCTCATACGTACTTCAGATGAAGTCCTGAACGCCCTTGATGCTGGAGCGTCGGCAATCACCACTTCCAAAACTGAATTATGGGATATCGTTTAATGGGGTCGAACGAGGAAGTTGAAAAAAATTACAGAAAAATAGAATAATTCCTCGCCAAATAATTGACAGCGTTTTCACAAACTAGTATATTGTAAATTATAAGTTAATATATGTGACGGAGACTAGGAGATTCACAACAGATCTATTCATAATTTATTTTATGAAGATAGTTCTGCTGTGGATCTCCTTTTATTTGTTGGCATGGTTTAAAAATTTATCAGGGGAGGGGTTTTATTCATGACTCCATTTTGGGGAGAAGTGGTAGGCACGATGATTTTAGTTTTATTCGGAGCAGGTATTGGGGCTGGTTCATCCTTAAAGGGTTCTTATGCAAAAGATGCCGGCTGGATCGTTATCACGATTGCATGGGGACTGGCTGTTACAATGGGTGTTTTTGCAGTGGGTTCCATAAGCGGGGCGCATTTAAACCCGGCTGTTACAGTAGCGTTAGCTATCAATGGAGATTTTCCTTGGGCTGATGTGCCAGGGTACATCATGGCCCAAATGATAGGGGCAATTATAGGTGCGACTCTTGTATTCCTGCATTATTTACCACACTGGAAAGCTACGGAGGATCCAGGTACAAAGCTTGGTGTGTTTTCAACCTCACCGGCTATCCCACATACTTTTTCAAATCTATTAAGTGAAATGATTGGCACGTTCATCCTTGTTCTTGGCTTATTGTTTATTGGAGCCGGCGAGTTTACAGAAGGTCTGAACCCATTTGCTGTCGGTTTATTGATTGTTGTCATCGGGATGTCGCTAGGAGGAACGACAGGCTATGCCATAAACCCTGCCCGTGACCTTGGACCTCGTATTGCTCACTTCCTGCTGCCAATACCGGGTAAGGGAAAATCAAATTGGGGCTATGCTTGGATTCCGGTTGTTGGTCCGATTGTCGGTGGAGCACTTGGAGCTGTCTTCTATAAAGCGGTCTTTTTAGGTGAATTGACGACAGCCTTTTGGGCTGTTTTAGGAGCAAGTCTGATAATATTGGTGTTAGCATATACTTTTGGAAAAAAGCAATCAAGTGAGTTAGAAATTAGCAACATGGCTAGTTAAATTAAAAAAGGGGGGAAACACAGTATGGAAAAATATATCTTATCATTGGATCAAGGAACAACGAGTTCACGGGCGATTTTGTTTAACGAAAAAGGCGAGATTGTCCATTCATCTCAAAAGGAATTCACACAGCATTTTCCTAAGCCGGGCTGGGTAGAGCATAACGCCAATGAGATTTGGGGATCAATTTTAGCGGTAATTGCTGGTGTACTATCGGAATCAGGTGTAAAGCCAGAGCAAATTGCCGGGATCGGGATCACCAATCAACGTGAAACGGCAGTCGTTTGGGATAAGGAAACAGGTACCCCTGTTTATAATGCGATTGTATGGCAGTCAAGGCAAACAAGTGAAATCTGTGATGATTTGAAGGAGAAGGGACTTAATGATCTATTCCGGGATAAAACGGGATTGTTGATAGATGCTTATTTTTCCGGAACGAAAGTGAAATGGATCCTCGATAATGTGGAAGGGGCACGACAAAGGGCAGATGAAGGCAAGCTGTTATTCGGCACCATCGATACTTGGCTGATCTGGAAGCTTTCAGGAGGCAAAGCACACGTAACGGACTATTCCAATGCATCCCGGACATTGATGTACAATATCCATGAACTGAAGTGGGATGAAGAACTGCTGGAGATATTGACTGTGCCGAAGTCGATGCTGCCAGAGGTTAGACCTTCTTCCGAAGTGTATGCCCATACGATTGAATATCATTTCTTCGGCCAGTCGATTCCAATCGCAGGAGCAGCCGGTGACCAACAAGCGGCATTATTTGGCCAAGCTTGTTTTAATGAAGGAATGGCAAAAAATACGTATGGAACAGGTTGTTTCATGCTTATGAATACGGGAGCCAAGGCTGTCAGTTCCGAACACGGACTATTGACGACACTTGCTTGGGGATTGAATGGGAAGGTTGAATATGCATTGGAAGGCAGTATATTCGTAGCTGGCTCCGCAATCCAATGGCTGCGTGATGGTTTGCGGATGCTTAATGATGCCAAGGACAGCGAAGCTTATGCAAAGCGGGTGGAAAGTACAGATGGAGTATATGTAGTACCGGCTTTTGTAGGCCTTGGGACTCCATATTGGGACAGTGAAGTACGGGGAGCCATTTTTGGTTTGACGCGCGGGACATCAAAAGAACATTTCATTCGTGCCACACTTGAATCACTGGCGTATCAAACGAAGGATGTCCTTGATGCAATGGAGGCGGATTCGGGAATCGAGCTGCAGACATTGAGAGTGGATGGCGGGGCAGTCAAAAATGACTTTTTAATGCAATTCCAAAGCGATTTATTACAGGTGCCAGTCGAAAGGCCGACAATAAACGAAACTACGGCACTCGGGGCTGCGTATTTGGCGGGCCTTGCTGTCGGGTATTGGAAGGATCAAGAAGAAATATCTCAGCAATGGGCGGTTGACAAAACCTTTAAACCATCCATGGAAGTGCAAGAGAGAGATAAATTATATGAAGGCTGGAAAAAAGCTGTACATGCAGCAATGGCTTTTAAATAAAAAACAAAGCGAAGTCTTTCTAATATAAGCTAGAGTATGATATACTAAAATCAAGTTAATAACTCGGCCGGAGAACAGGAGAGACCATGAATGCGTTATCGTGAATTCGATAATGTGCATTTATGGTCTCTCTTTTTTGTTTTTAAAGGCAGATTAGGGATATTAATATCTATATGGACACTATGAGAACAAATGAACCAATTGAATATAAGAGTAAACAGTACGAATTCACGAGTAAACGTGCAGAATTCACGAGTAAACAGCGCGAATTCACGAGTAAACAGTGCGAATTCACGAGTAAACAGTGCGAACTCACGAGTAAACGTGCGAACTCACGAGTAAACAGCGCGAATTCACGAGTAAACAGTGCGAACCTCACGAGTAAACAGCACGAATTCACGAGTAAACAGTGCGAACCTCACGAGTAAACAGCACGAATTCACGAGTAAACGTGCAGAATTCACGAGTAAACGTGCAGAACTCACGAGTAAACAGTACGAACTCACGAGTAAACAGCGGAATTCACGAGTAAAGTGCAGAATTCACGAGTAAACAGCGCGAATTCACGAGTAAACAGCGCGAATTCACGAGTAAACAGCGCGAATTCACGAGTAAACAGCGCGAACTCACGAGTAAACAGCGGAATTCACGAGTAAACAGCGCGGATTCCCGAGTAAACAGTGCGAACTCACGAGTAAACGTGCAGAACTCACGAGTAATACAGGCTAATTGACATTGGAAGGCATTACTTAAAGGAGGAGTCAGGCATGAGGTTTTCAAATTTATATCGGAAAGAAACGATCGAACTTCTGAAAAAAGAAAAATATGATGTGGTAGTCATTGGTGGGGGAATTACTGGTGCAGGAATTGCCCTGGATGCAACGACCCGTGGAATGAAAGTGGCATTGGTTGAAATGCAGGACTTTGCGGCAGGCACATCAAGCCGTTCAACAAAGCTTGTCCATGGTGGTCTGCGATATCTTAAGCAATTTGAAATAAAAATGGTTGCTGAGGTTGGAAAAGAGAGAGAGATTGTTTATGAAAATGGGCCACATGTGACTACACCAGAAAGAATGCTGCTCCCGATGCATAAAGGCGGCACCTTTGGGAAATTCAGTACATCCATCGGACTCCGAGTCTATGATTTCCTGGCAGGCGTTAAAAAAAGCGAACGAAGGAAAATGCTATCGGTTAGTGAAACACTGAAAATGGAACCCCTTGTAAAGAAAGAAGGGCTTAAAGGCGGAGGCCATTATGTTGAATACCGGACAGATGATGCACGTCTGACGATTGAAGTCATGAAGGCAGCAGTCGATAAAGGTGCAACACCGATAAATTATACAAAAGTAGAAAAATTGTTATATGAAAATGGAAAGGTGAACGGCGTCCAAGTTGCCGATTTACTTTCGGGTGATGTTTATGAAATATACGCAGACAAGGTTATTAATGCAGCGGGTCCATGGGTGGATTCCATCCGTGAAAAAGACCAATCGAAAAAAGGGAAAACGCTGAAGTTATCAAAAGGTGTTCATGTGGTCATCGACCAATCGAAATTCCCATTGAAGCAGGCGCTTTATTTTGATACACCAGATGGACGGATGATTTTTGCCATCCCGAGAGCCGGTAAGGCTTATGTAGGGACTACGGACACTTTTTATGATGGTGATCCTGCAGTGCCAACCGTTACATCCGAAGACCGTGCCTATTTATTAAAGGCGATAGATTATATGTTTCCGGAAGTGAAAATTTCGGATGAAGATATCGAATCAAGCTGGGCTGGAGTGAGACCGTTGATTCTTGAAGAAGGAAAAGATCCTTCTGAAATATCAAGGAAAGATGAAATTTGGGAGTCCGATTCGGGCCTTATCACGATTGCTGGAGGAAAATTGACCGGTTATCGCAAAATGGCAAAAACGACGGTCGACCTTGTGGCAGGAAAGCTTTCCCAGCAGTCAAATAAGACTTACCGAGCCAGCAGCACTAAAGGAATGCCAATTTCGGGCGGGGATGTCGGGGGATCAAGCAACTTCTCCTATTATATCAAGCAAAATATTCAAATGGGGGTAGACTCAGGAATTGCTGTTAAGGACTCCGAGGATATATTGGCCATGTACGGGTCTAACGCACCTGTGTTATTCAATATCGCCAAAAGCGAAGGAAACGGAGGAATAAGCACTGGCATTCCGCAGAAATTGTTCGTACAGCTGAAATATGCACTTGATCATGAAATGGCTGCAACTCCAGTGGACTTTTTCTTCCGCAGGACCGGGACCTTGTTATTCGATATTGATTTAGTCCAAACGCATAAAAATGCAGTGATCGATTATATGGCTGGATATTTTGGATGGTCAGAATCGACAAAAATGGAGAGAACCAATCAATTGGAACAGGAAATACTCGGTGCGATTAGAGTATCTTGACCTATATGCAAAAAAATGACGCCGGCGGAATTGCTGGCGTTTTTTTCAATTCGGGAGGAAAGTATGGATATCTCAGTTGGAAAAATAAAAAAGTGGCATGTTAGGTCTTTTGACGCAAAAACTATTGTTTAATGGATTAAGATGAAATATAATCAAAAATAGATAAGTTTGAATTTTCAAAATATAATCAAAGGGGGAGCTTGATTGTCTGATTTTATTACGGCTTTAAATGGAGTTTTGTGGAGCACACCTGTCATTTACATTTTATTGGGAGTAGGTTTAGTATTCTCGATTTTGACCCGTTTTCTGCAAGTAAGGCATATTAAGGAAATGGTCGTTTTGATGTTCCAAGGGAAAAGTTCTGAAGCGGGCGTTTCCTCTTTCCAGGCTTTATCCATAGCTCTTTCGGGTCGGGTCGGTACAGGTAACATTGCTGGTGTGGCGACGGCTATCGCTTTTGGTGGTCCTGGTGCCGTTTTTTGGATGTGGGCCATAGCCTTCATAGGAGCATCAAGTGCGTTTGTGGAATCGACCTTAGCTCAAATATATAAAGTCAAACAAGACGGTCAATATCGAGGGGGCCCTGCCTATTATATTGAAAAAGGAATGGGCGTGAAGTGGTTTGCTGTTCTTTTTGCACTCGCTGCACTAGTAGCCATGGCCGTGCTGATGCCTGGTGTTCAGTCCAATTCAATTGCTGCCGGAATGGAGAATGCATTTGGCATTAAACCTGCAATCACAGGTATAGCTATCATCCTTTTACTTGGTTTCATTATATTCGGTGGTGTAAAACGGATAGCCAATGCTGCGCAAATAATCGTACCGTTTATGGCCCTTGGCTATATATTACTTTCTGTTGTCATCGTCATAATGAATATTACAGAATTACCAGGTGTCATTTCATTAATATTCAGAAGTGCCTTTGGGATGGATTCTGCATTTGGCGGGCTCATCGGAATGGCGATAGCATGGGGAGTGAAACGCGGAGTTTATTCGAATGAGGCGGGGCAAGGCACAGGTCCTCACCCGGCTGCTGCGGCAGAAGTTTCGCATCCTGCCAAACAAGGTCTTGTACAAGCATTTTCTGTCTATATCGATACATTGTTCGTTTGTTCAGCAACGGCTTTCATGATCTTATTTACAGGTATGTATAATACTCAAGCGGAAAATGGATCATTCATTGTCAATAATCTAGCAGATGTAACACCGGGCCCAGGGTATACACAAGCGGCCATCGATAGCGCAGTACCGGGATTTGGTGCTGGGTTTGTTGCTGTTGCGCTTTTCTTCTTCGCTTTTACGACGATCATGGCATACTATTATATTGCAGAAACGAATATTGCTTATTTAATGCGCAAGCGGAATAGTAAGTGGGCCATGTTTGCATTGAAACTCATCATTCTTGCGGCTAGTTTCTATGGAACCATTCGTACGGCAGAGCTGGCTTGGGCATTAGGTGATGCTGGATTAGGGATTATGGTATGGCTCAATGTCATTGCCATTTTAATTCTCGCTAAACCAGCACTTATTACCTTAAAGGATTATGAGAGGCAAAAGAAGAAAGGTTTGGATCCCGTTTTCGACCCTAAACCGTTAGGCATTAAGAACGCCGATTTTTGGGAGAATGAATATGTCGGCGACAAGGAAAATGTTTCCTGAAAATAAATGAATATGATGTGATACATGAAAAACCAGCTCAAGGTAATTGAGAGCTGGTTTTTTATGGTTTTTCGATAACTAGGGATATTTTGTTAGCATCATTTTGAGACTGACCGTGATGTTTTAGTTAAGTATGGAATAATATCGTAAAACTAATCATATTAGTTACAATATTAATTACATTAGTTTTGAGGGAGGAGTTTGATTAAAGATGAAGATGACAAAGGTTGGTACAGTATTTCAACTATCTTTCATGCCACGTGTATTTCCCGTTAACTGTTATTTAGTAGAGGAAGAGAATAGCCTTACACTAGTAGATGCAGCATTACCCTATAGCGGAAAAAACATAATGAAAGCGGCGCAAATTATTGGAAAACCGATAACAAGAATAATAGTTACTCATGCTCATGATGATCATGTTGGTGCACTTGACGGGCTAAAAGCATCAATGCCTGATGTACAAGTGAGTATTTCTATTAGGGAAGCATCATTACTTGCTGGTGATGTCACGCTCCTGCAAAATGAAAATCCAATCCGTGGCGGAGTCCCTAAGAATATTCAAACTCGGCCAGACTTACTGCTTAAAGAGGGTGACCGTATCGGTTCATTGGAAGTTATTTATTCACCTGGACATACCCCTGGTTCGATATCGCTTCTTGATACCCGTAATCATAGTTTAATTGTCGGGGATGCCCTGCAAACAAGAGGTGGAACTGCGGTTTCTGGAATGATCAAGCCTTTATTTCCATTCCCATCCTTTTACACATGGGATAAACTTATCGCACTTGAAAGTGCAAAGAAATTAAGAAGTCATAAACCAGCTTTACTTGCTGTAGGTCATGGAAAGATGCTGAAAACCCTGGGAATTCTATGGACAGAGCAATAGTTGAAGCCGAATTAAAACTTCAACAATGAAAAAGGAGGTTAAAATGGATGTCTAAACGTATAAGGTTGGATTTGTCCATCATTTTACAGAAAGCGACTGAACTAGTTGATGAAAACGGCCTTGATCATCTTACTTTAGGCCAGTTGGCTGAGGAATTACAAATACGGTCCCCCTCGTTATATAACCATTTAGACGGCCTAAATGGATTAAAACAGAAACTAGCAGTAAATGGAGTTAAAAAACTTTATGAATACATGATTCAAGCAGCAGTGGGACGTTCCGGTGATGATGCAATCAGGGCACTTAGTGAGGCGTATGTTGAATTTACTAGAGTTCATCCAGGCCTTTATGATGCCACCACCCGTTTTCCAAATTCTGAAGACATGGAATTACAGCAAGCACAGCAAGCAGTTTTGGAGTTTGTTGTCCAAGTACTGCAAGCCTATGATTTAAAGGAAGAAATGGCGATTCACTTGGTGAGAGGATTAAGGAGTATTTTACATGGATTTACTTCAATTGAAAAAATGGGTGGGTTTGGAATGCCAATTGATATCGATAAAAGTTTTTCTATTCTGCTAAATACATATATAGAGGGAATCCATTCAATTGTAATGAATAAAGATAAATATGATCTGGTGGAAGGTTAAAATGGGTTATCTGGCAGTCTTGCAGATGGTAAACTTATCCCTCCGATTTTCATTAGAAATTTTTGCACTTGCTGTATACGGTCATTGGGGTTTCAAAGTGGGAAACGCCGGTATTATGAAAGGGCATTGTCAACCCACTTGGAATAGCGATCCTCTGGGGGGATTTGGTTCCCCTAGGCTAGTATACAACTATCAGCGCAACTTCATTTCGTGCTGGAGGCATTTATTTTCTTGGTTCCAGTAGGATTACTTTTGTCCCTTAAAAGCGTTAAATTAGCTTGGATCTATGGAGTTATCGTGATTTTAAATAGATTTTTCATGTGGCTCTTGGATCAATATAGTGCAAAGTAAAGAAGGTCTTCAAATTACAGTACCTGTTTCATCATGGTCTTCCGCTTAAATCAAAGCTGATGGACTTCCTGCTTGGAATATTTTGCTGTGACCCTAACTATTAATGATCTAAATATTTTTTTAACATTTGTTTAAATCTTTTTTTATCATAATTATTATACTGATTAGCTATATTGCGTATTGGATCTCCTGCATAAAAACGTTCATATAATTCATGCCTAGATCCTAAAGGACTCCCCACAAGATCCCAGGCTAATTTAAATAGTTTTGTTCTCTTTTCTGCCTCCAGATTCGCTCCTTTAAAATATTTTTTCAGCAAATCCGATAAGGGACTTTGGAAGTCCTGTACACTTGAGGGTAATTGAATGAATCCTCCGGCCCCTATGAGCTGTAAGATTTCTATGGCACGGGGATAATATTTGGTCCCGAGGTTTCTGGCTGTTTCAATGTACGTGAAATTTGGGATGAACGTTTGATACTGATCTAGCTTTCCTTCCCTTTCCGAAGATATCAATAATGCTCTAATCGTTTCAACCTGGATTAATAGTTCCCCTATTTTTTCTTGAACATGCAGATAGGCATCGGCCCCTATTGCTTCAGCAATCTCACAAGCTATTGCTGTAACGAATTCCAGCTTAGTTAATAACCGAACGATAGCCTGATGATACGCTAAGCCATTGATGCGGGATTCAATTTAATTTGCAGCAAAGCATCAGCGTTGTCGTAAAGTAAAACACGTTCCCAGGGGACGAATACATTGTCAAAAATTAATAAAGCATCCATCTCGTCGTACCTTGAACTTAGAGGAGAATCCACTATTTTTGTCTGATTTGCAGCAAAGGATTCCCGGCAAACCATATGCAATCCAGGAGAGTTGGCCGCAACAATAAGCATATGAGCTATGGATTCCTGTTCTTCTTTCAGATTTACGGGGGGATATACAATTAAATCATTCGAATAGGGTGCTGCGGTACCAATCATTTTGGCTCCACTTAATAACATCCTCCTAATGAACCATGGTTTTTTTGATTGTGAAATATAACACCTCTTTCTCTTTTAGATTATTTGTGATTATCTTATGGGGAAGTATAGATTGTTCCGCCTTTTAATGGTGGAGTGTAAATATGAAAGGTAATAACAGGAGAAGTGGTGGGATTATACATCATGTGAATGGTATCTTCTTTAACAAGGAGGATATCATTTTGGGAAAACTCCTCTATTTGATCATAAATTGGATTAGATTCTTTGTCTTCCGACTTATATAATACGTTTGAAAAATCACCAGCTACCACAAAAATGCATCCAATAGACAATCCATGATCATGGATAAAAGTCCTAGCCATACTAGGTAAATGAATGACAATTACTTCGACATTTTCGGATTTGTAAATAACATTCCTTCCGTATTCTAAATCCATCGGTTCAGTAACATACTTAGAAACCTCATGAAAAGTTAGATTTAAAGATTGAACGGCTTGTACTAAATTACCTTCATCATACGAGGGTAAATTATCGAAAGTGCATTTGACAGACTCTAAAAAATCCATTCTTCGCGCCTCCTTACAAATAAGATAGTGTTCATTTTTTACAATGAGGAAGTTGAACTTGTCCCGTTATTAAAGGGTTTTAATATTTTCTTTCTATATTAAATTGATTCCATAGAAACATGATTAAATTTGTCAACTTTCTGAAATATAGTATGAATAAAGTATATAGATGTGCATTTCCAGGAATGAAATAGACACAAAATTCCACGTATATAATCTTCATTCATAAAATAGCATGATATAAAGTGTATTGGCTGGGAGTGATGATCATATGAAGATTTCAAGTAAGGGGGAATATGCATTAAGAGCTTTAATAGCTTTAGCAAAGAACGAAAAAGGACTCATGCAGATAAAAGATGTTGCGAATGAGACGCTAGTGTCGCCTCAATATCTGGAGCAAATTCTCTTACATTTAAAAAGTCACGGTTATGTTAAAAGTAAAAGGGGGGTCTACGGAGGGTATAGCTTAAAGGAATTGCCCAATCAGATTATCATTGGAAACGTAATTCGGGACTTAGAAGGACCGCTTGCCCCTATGAGCTGTGTAAGTATTACAGCATATGAATATTGTCCCCTTGAAGATAATAACTGTTTATTAAAACCCCTTTGGGCACTGATTAGAGATCAAGTGGCAGAATTACTGGATCATACAACTTTGGAAGATCTTTTGGAAGGTAATATTTATAAAAATTAATCGGTGCCAAAATCATATGCATCCCACTGACTATGCAAGTGTATAGGTAAATAAAACAGCCGATTGGACTTGATATGATAAAAGCGTACAAACAATGTATAAGGAGAGAGGAACACGGCAGAATAGCTGCTTTTCCTCTCTCCTTAGATGTTTGAAGCTCTCGGCCTCAAAATAGGAATGCCTTAAGATTTCTGCTTTATAAGCTGTAAATCGATGTATAGTTGCATTCTTGAATGAAAGTCATCAAAATCGATTGAGGTGAGATCGGTTATTTGATTCAATCTATATTTCAATGTGTTGGTATGAATGTATAGCTGTTCAGCTGTCGGTTTGATCCGGCAATTGTTCAACAGATATATTTCCATTGTTTGAAGGAGCTTGGTTTGGCTTTCCTGGTCCTTCTTTTGAAGTATCTGTAAATCGGTATTGATATAATTCGTTTTAGTATGATGATTGGAGATCATTTCGAGGTAACGGAAAATCCCAAGCTTGCTATATTGGAAGGGAAGCTGTTCAGGTTCACCGATGAACTTGGCTGCGTTGATCACTTCAAGGGCTTCGAGATAGGATTTTCTTAATTGAAGAATCGAAGAATACTCATTTCCGATTCCCGGGAACACCCTTTGATCATTGAATTGGGCAAGAACCGTGTTCGTTAAATCATTGGCGCTATCAGAAAGCAGGTCTTTCCCTTTACCATTGCTTCCAATCAGGACGATGATCTTCAATTGGTTTGTGAATACATGGGTAAAATGATTCAGCGCATTGGCGAATAGACTGACTGTATCCGCTAATTCATCGAAATGTTCCGCATCGGATTGAGCGATGGTAAAGACATTAATAAGGAATGTTTCCGGAATGAGAAGATTCATATTGGCTGCTTCCCATTTTATTTGGTTTTCCGTTTGATAGACTTCGTCAATGACCTTTTGATAAAACTCATTTTTCTCTTCATCTTTTTTCATGTTTATCTGTTTTTTCTGATGGAGGAGCTTGCCAATATGATGGGAAACCTCATGTAAAAATTCCAATTCGGAATCAGTCATCATTTCCGTCTCTTGGACCCAAATGAATCCGAACACCTGCCCTTTGTGGACAGCGCTTACAACGACTCTTTGATTTAAGCCGATTTCCTCGATTTGTTTCACCCTAAATGGATGCTCCACCGTTTTAAGCTGTTCGACAATGCCCTCATCCATGAATTTCTCCAGAATTGGAATCGGCCAATGCTTTGTGAAGATGGTTTGCCGATTGGCTTGGTCGAAGTGTTCGATATAATATGAACTATATGCCAGCAATAAAAATTGGTCATTTTCGATGACGACTGGTTTTTTTAAATAAGTGCTGACCATATCCGTTATATCGTTGATGTTTGTGAGAGTCAGGATTTTTTCTAATGACATATATGGCCCCCTGTTTTTTGAATTGGAAGATAACTTAGTTTAATAATACTTTTAAACGGAAGATGTGTATAGGGGCAAGAACAAAGAAGGAACGGTATATGAAAAAATACCGTTCCTTTTAGGGGATCTATTTTTCTTTTAATGTTCTTTCAAACTCTTCGAACTTCTCTTCTACTTCCCTAGAAGGCTTGGCTGTAAGAAGACTGACCACTACGATGGCAATCAAGCTTGCGCCAAAACCAGGAATCATTTCATAAAGCGTATCGGATAATCCTGCCATTGACCAGAAAATGACAGTAGCGGCACCAACGACCATCCCTGCTAATGCCCCCCATCTTGTCATGCGTTTCCAGCAGAGGCTTAGTAAGACCAATGGACCGAATGAAGAACCGAATCCAGCCCAAGCATACCCGACAAGTCCAAGGATCGTGTCATTCTTTTCCCAAGAGAGGAAAAGAGCGATGATGGATACGATCAGTACAGAAAGTCTGCCCAAGAAGACAAGCTCTTTATCTGAAGCGGAACGACGGAAGAAGGTTTTGTATATATCCTCGGTTAAAGAGCTGGCTGTAACCAAAAGCTGCGAAGAAATCGTGCTCATGACGGCTGCCAGTATTGCTGAAATCAAGAAACCAGTAATGAATGGGTGGAATAGTATTTCCCCTAACTCTATGAAAATCGTTTCAGGATCAGCTAACTTCAGGTTGTTCTGAGAAAAATAAGTGATTCCGATGAATCCAGTCAGCATGGCACCGATACTGGAGAAAATCATCCAGCCCATACCGATATTACGGGCTTTTTTGATTTCCTTAACAGAACTGATCGCCATAAAGCGGACAATGATATGAGGCTGTCCGAAGTAGCCCAGTCCCCAAGCAAATAATGAGATGATTCCTAAAAAGCTCGTCCCAGTGAATATATTCAATAGAGCTGGATCAATGGAACGTGGCGTGTCAATTGAAGGACCGAAACCGCCCACATGGATAAGGGTAACGATCGGTACAAGGATCAAGGCAACGAACATGATGATTCCTTGAACAAAGTCTGTCCAGCTTACTGCCAGGAATCCGCCGAATAAAGTATAGGCGACAACAACGCCTGTCAAGATCCATAGGCCTGTATGGTAATCAAGGCCAAATGTACTTTGGAATAACACTCCGCCTGATACCATTCCGGAAGAAACGTAAAAGGTAAAGAATATTAGGATAACCAAAGCGGAAATGAGTCTTAAGATCCGTGAGCCCTCGCCAAAACGATTTTCCAGGAAAGCGGGGATCGTAATGGAGTTATTGGCGACTTCCGTATAGGTTCTCAATCTTGGTGCAACATACAGCCAGTTCGCGTAGGCTCCTAATGTAAGCCCGATTACGATCCAGATGGAACTTAGTCCTGTTGCGAACATGGCACCAGGCATCCCCATCAAAAGCCAACCGCTCATATCAGCGGCACCGGCGCTCAATGCAGTGACAGCAGGACCAAGACCCCGGTCGCCCAGCATGTAATCATTTAAATTGGATGTTCTTTTGTAAGCGAAGTAACCAATGAAAAGCATGCCCGCCATATAAATGCTGATCGAAATTATTAATGAGTAATCAATCAATCATATGAAGACTCCTTTCAGGAATTTTTTTGTTTTAAAAGAGGAAGCAACTTATTTGTCACTTCCTCCATTTCCCCTCGTTTTTCGTATCGCAGAATGGAAGATACAAAAAGCGAGGGAATTCAAATCTTCTTTAAATTGCATAATGGGACATTATCAGAACGTTTCGGAAGTTGTTTTGGCTTGCATATGAAGCTGCAAGTAGTCCGGTCCGCCTGCCTTGGAATCGGTTCCTGACATGTTGAACCCGCCGAATGGCTGATAACCTACGATTGCACCAGTACAGCCGCGGTTGAAATACAAGTTACCCACATGGAATTCTTCACGTGCCTTTTCCATGTTAAGGCGATTTGTCGTAATGACAGCCCCAGTCAAACCATATTCTGTGTTATTGGCAATCTCAAGAGCCTCGTTAAAGTCCTTCGCTTTTGTGAAGGCAACGACTGGTCCGAAGATTTCTTCTTGCATCAAGCGGCCTTGCGGATCGACATCAGCGACGATTGTCGGTTGAACGAAGTAGCCTTTAGAGCTATCTCCTTCTCCTCCAGTCAGAATGCGTCCTTCTTGGTTTCCGATTTCAACGTAGCTCATGATTTTGTCAAAAGCAGCTTGATCGATAACCGGTCCCATGAAATGATTTTCTACAGGATTACCAACTGTAAGCTGTTTTGTTAATTCAACAGCGCGAGCTAAAACTTGATCATACACATCTTCAACGATGACAGCACGGGAGCAAGCAGAACATTTTTGTCCAGAGAAGCCAAATGCAGATTTCACGATCGATTGAGCAGCCAATTCCAAATCAGCCTCTTTGTCGACGACGATTGTATCTTTTCCGCCCATTTCAGCGATGACACGCTTCAGCCAAATTTGGCCTTCATTCACTTCTGAAGCACGTTTGTAAATACGCAGACCTACATCACGTGAACCTGTGA
Organism: Peribacillus sp. SIMBA_075; assembly: GCF_046534585.1. Classification (NCBI taxonomy): domain Bacteria; kingdom Bacillati; phylum Bacillota; class Bacilli; order Caryophanales; family Bacillaceae; genus Peribacillus; species Peribacillus sp. SIMBA_075. Next base: position 61,582 of record NZ_JAWRYN010000023.1, read on the forward strand.
AGGAAATGAAACGTGTTTTTGGATGATCGACCAGGTAGTCGCCCACCTCTGCTCCGCTTCCTGGAACGAAATTCAACACACCTGCTGGAAGGCCGGCTTCAAGCATCACTTCAACGAATTTCGCAGCAACGATAGGTGTAGTAGAAGCTGGTTTCAACAGGATTGTGTTCCCGGTTACGATAGCGGCAACAGCAGTACCTGCCATGATCGCAAATGGGAAGTTCCAAGGAGAAATGATGATGCCTACTCCTAATGGAATGTAATCATAGCGGTTGAATTCTCCCGGACGGCTTTGAACAGGCACACCATCTTTAAGCGTCAGCATTTGACGGGCATAGAATTCAAGGAAATCGATCGCTTCCGCTGTATCGGCATCAGCCTCATTCCAAGGTTTTCCTGCTTCTTTTGTCAATAATGCAGAGAACTCATGCTTGCGTCTGCGAATGATGGCAGCAGCTTTGAATAAAACGTCAGCACGGATTTCCGGCTTCACTTTTTTCCAGCTTTCAAAAGCGGTAACAGCTTCTTGCATGGCCTTTTCAGCAAGGTCCCTGTTCGCTTTCGATACGCGGCCGATGACCTCTTCCTTATCGGCAGGGTTATATGAAACGATTTTCTCATCAGTCGTCACTTTTTCTGCCCCGATATAAAGAGGGTAGTCTTGCCCTAAGTAGCCTTCAACAGTTTGAAGAGCCTCCTGATAAGCTTTCTTGTTTTCCTCGTTTGTAAAATCGACAAATGGTTCATGTTTATATGAAATCATTGATAATCACACCTTTTAATAGATTTTTTGTAGCAATCAAGAATGTTGAATATTGAATATATTTAGCTTCTTACCATCCCTTTGAAGGCAAAAGCAATATTGGATGGCCTTTCTGCAAGCCTTCTCATGAAGTATCCATACCAATCCAGACCATATGGTACATAGACGCGCATTTTGTAACCTTGCTTGACCAATTCATATTGAGTCTTGTTCCTCATGCCATAAAGCATTTGGAATTCGAATTGTGTATTTGGGATGTCATATTTCTTGGCCAGCTCTTTTGTATATTCGATGATTTTGTCATCATGTGAGGCAATGGCCGTATAATTTCCGTTAAGAAGACTTTGCTTAATCAACTTTTTATAGTTTTCATCTACATCATCCTTTTCTGGAAAAGCCACCTCGGGAGATTCCTTGTAGGCACCTTTTACGAGACGCAGGAATGGCTTATATTGGGCAAGGTCCTCCAAATCTTTCTCTGTGCGGAATAAATATGCTTGTAGAACAGTACTTATGCAGCTGTATTTTTCTTTGAAATGTCTAAAGATATCGATTGTAGCCTGACAGCGAACTTCATCTTCCATATCGATTGTGACCATGACTTTATGTTTTTCTGCTGTATCAAGGATTTTCGTCATATTCTCAATGACGAGATTATGATCGATATCTAGTCCCAATGAAGTCATTTTTAGGGAAACTTGTGAATCAAGTTTTTCCCTGCTGATCATTTCGATGGTTTCGATGCATTCTGCCGTCCGTTCCTGAGTCACTTCCTTGGAATCAACGAATTCCCCAAGATGGTCGACAGTAACCGACAAGCCACTATTATTAAGTTGTTTGATGAATTTAATGGAACTTTGGAAATCAGTTCCCCCAATGATCTTTCCAGCAGCAAAACTTCCGCCGCTTTTCTTAGCAATATTATTAAGCAGATTATTTTTAGATAAAAATAAGAAAAAGTCTCTTGTAATGGCTTCCATATAAGCGCACCCCCTAAGAAGATGTATTTCAATAAATTAAGCTTACGATTTTTCGACAATTTTCACAATGTTCTAAAAAAACAATAATAATGCCTCGCTTTTGTCGGTTATGGACAAATGAAAAGGTTTTCATTTCATCATTTTTAGTGGAATGAAGGGGAGGTTTATATATTTACTTAAAGAGAAAAGCTAGAAGGTAAGACAATAAGTAGAAAGAGATAACGGAAATGAAATTAGATAGTACGTTTAAAGGTGCTAACTCGACCATAATCATCCAATGCGTTATAATGAACCTTATTTACCAGAATGGGTGCAAGGGTTCAAAGAAACACGATTTATGAAGCTGTTCAGAATTTAAATGGGTGAAAACCGTAAAAATAAGTTGCATCGGCAAGCCGGGGAGGGTAAGAAATGGGTGCTGTATTTGATGCTGTATTTGAAGAACTTAAAGAAACATCAGGATTGATAATAGGCTTAATATTGGCTCTGGTTATAATGGGGCTGATCGGTTATGCCCTCACGAATGTCCGTGGAGCCGTTGTTTCACCTTTTGTTCGTTTCATTAAGAAACTGGTCAGTCGAAAATAGATGTAGCGGAATACATACATCCCCCTTTGTCCCTAACCGATAACAAGCCCTTGTTTAAAGAAATCCTGCAGGGTTTGTCTAAAAAGGACAAATGAACTGCAAGATATTAACATATCATCCGAAAATGATGAAAAACCCCCGCTCTTGATGGAAGTGGGGGATTTTAATTTTTAAATTCAGTTGGGGGCTGTTGGAATGAAGGTATTATCAATGATCCAGCCTTGGGCGAGTCTATTTGTCCTGGGAGAGGTCAAATATGAAACAAGGTCGATGAGAACGATTCGTGGTCCGCTGACGATTCATAATAGTGAAAAAATGGATAAGGCTTTCTGAAGCGAGAAGCCAATCCAGTTGTTGCTTGGTAAGCATGGATACTCAAAGGGCAACAGCCCAACTGGTATGATCATTGGTGTAAGCATGGAAATTGTTTAAAGGTAAATGAAAATAACGGGATGCAGGCAATACTACAATCGTTATCAGGCAATGATTATTTCTTAGGAGACAATAAACTGGGAGGGTACGCTTGGGAAGTTAAGGACATGCAGCTGCTGGATGACTTTATTCCAGTGAAAGGAAAGCATGGATCATGGGAGCCTGGATAAGGAGAGTATGAACAGTAATTGAACAAATACATTTAGCCCCGGCCATTACGCTAGGGCCTTTTTGTTTACAAATCAAAGTAGTCATCTGCCTTTGCTCCAGCATCTATACTTCGAACCGCCTTCATGATTTTCTTTAATACTCCGGCTGATGGCACATACTTTGGATCGCTGCAAACTCTGCTTATCGTATTGCGTGAGATTCCAGACGCACTTACAAACTCCTCTTGTGAATATCCGTGCTTATCGATGAATTTACCGACCTTACTTCGCGCCTTACCTTTCCCGAATCTAAACATTTTGATAACCTCCTAGATTTAATTTACTAGCAGTCTCGTCCAACTTTCACAAAAATATACACATAGTTTCGCAAATATTTGGTATCACGGACAAAGTGAGCAATTGGATGTATTGTGGGGTCGAAGGTTTCTAACGCAGTGACTATTCACCATAGAATAAGAAATTAAAAGAATTAATTATTAAAAAAATAATTGAAAAGATAAGTAGTAGGAGCATGAAGCCGATTCTGTTGGTCGGAACTATCTATATTTTGAAGAACGGTTCTTGTTATCATTCTAAAAAGTTTATATCAGGATGTATGATGAGGCTCTAAAAATTGATTCAATGTCAATTGGAATAATTGTATTTATTTCCATATCTATTATAATAATAAGTGGGATATTGTAAGCGAAAACACTGGATAATTTAATGAATTGGTTAATTCTTGTAAAAAGTAGGAGGGGATCTCATGGGAAGATTAGTTCATTTCGAAATTCATGTAGATGATATGGAACGGGCAAAGAAGTTTTATGGAGAGGTATTCGGATGGTCATTTCAAGATTGGAGTGATTATGCAGGAATGCCTTACTTTGGAGCAGTAACTGGCGAGGAGAATGAACCTGGGGTCAATGGAGCTTTGATGCAGCGTCAAAGTGCTCCGCCGGAAACAAACCAAGCTTTAAATGCATTTGCTTGTACAATGGGAGTGGAAAATTACGATGTAACGGAAGCTAAAATTATTGAGATTGGCGGTAAGGTCGCCAAGCCCAAATATGCCCTGCCTGGAATGGCGTGGCAAGGATACTATATTGATACAGAAGGAAATATATTCGGAATTCATCAACCCGATGTGAATGCAAAATAGATTTTGAACATGAAATTACATGACACGGCAGGCATGCTTGAAAATGTACGTAATATCTGTCTTGCGCTGCCCGAAGCTGTCGAACATATTGATGGTTTTGGTCACAATACTTTTAAAATCAATGGAAAGTCCTTCGTGATTTCAGGCGAAAGTGAGAATGGATTCAGATTGTCGTTCAAGTCGGATCGGGAAACCCAAGAATTTTTGCTGCAGAAAGAGAATTTTTTCAAAACACCGTATATAGGACGTCACGGCTGGGTCTCCATTCAAAATCCGGATAGGGAAGGCTGGGGTGAATTGACCATTCTAATTCAAGAAGCCTATTTACGTGCGGCACCGAAGCGTTTGGTTAAGAAATACGAAGAGTTTCAAAAAAAGTGAAGAAAGGCGGAGGATCTGCCTTCTTCACTTTTTTACTTTCTTTTATCTGCATTACAGATACTCAAAGATAAAAATAACGACTTAATCTATACACACATAGCATAAAGAAAAAAGCTCCTAATGTATTGGAGCGGCCAAGAGAGTTCAGTGCAAAAGGCACTTCTGAATTTGCATCATTAATAGGTTGTCTCCGTCAGAGAAGAAAGTCTAAAGTACATGTAAGGGTGTTTCTGCAAAAGATTGATGATTATCTGCATAAGCAGCTATCTATAAAAAAATTGAGAAAATCAATCATGGTTCGATTGACGGAAAGGTGTATGGTTGAAGTGAATGTAGAATCTTTTTTTTCTGAAAACATTAAAGCGGCACTTAAGAATGATCCGCCAGGTGCATGGATGCCAGATCTGCCAGATGGTTGTATTCGCTTGAGTTCAGGCTATCCGGATCCAGCTCTCGTTCCTGCCGAGGAGCTCAAGGTAGCTGTAACCAGACTTCTTGATGAGGAGCAGGATTTGCCGCTCCATTATATCGGAAGTCCACGAATTGCAAGACTAAAGCAGCAAATTCAGAAAAGGTTGGCAGAGCGTGGAATTTCCGTTTTGGAAGAAAACCTTTTGGTTACATCAGGTGCTTGTCAGGGGATAGATCTTATTGCCCGCATTCTCCTTGATGATACTGCTGTCGTAGCTGTAGAATCTCCCACCTATATGGAGGCTTTAGAGATTTTTCAAAACTATACGAATCAAATTATTAGTATACCAATAGATGAAGAGGGACTCCAAACATACCGATTAAAAGAAATGCTGGATGAAAGGAAACGTACAGGTCTAACCCTGCCGCGTTTTCTATATACAATCCCAACCTTTCAAAATCCAACTGGGACGACTATGACTACTGAGCGGCGGAAGCATTTATTGGAGCTTTCCATCGAGTTTGATTTCCTCATTCTAGAGGATGATGCATACGGGGAATTATCCTTCGGCAAAAATCCGCTGCCAATAAAAGCTATTGATGAAAGCGGGCGGGTCCTCCACGTTGGGTCATTATCCAAGGTTGTTGCGCCAGGAATGCGGATTGGATGGATAGCAGGAGAAAGTGAATTCATTAAGGCTTTAGAGTGGTTTAAAAAAGATTTAGACCATCCATTTGCTCAAAGCACAATGGCTGCATACTTAGAAAACACCGATTTTGAGCAAAGACTAGACCTTCTAAAAGATGTGTATCGCTCTAAATGTACTGCGTTAATCCGTTCGATGGAACAATTTCTTCCAGAATCCGTTTCCTGGTATGTACCAGATGGTGGTTACTTTGTATGGGTGAGAATTCCTGGTGTTGATACATCGCATTTATTATCACAGGCTCTAGCTGAGGGTGTTTCATATGTTCCAGGGAAATACTTTTTCTTAGATCAAAACGATGGAACCGAGTTTCTGCGGCTCTCGTTCAGTTATGCCAATGAGAAAGAAATAATCGAGGGAATTCGAAGACTAGGGAAGGTTATCACATCGTTTTTTCATAGATTGTCCTGAAGGATTGTTAGTTAGTAAATCATTGCAATGGTTTATTAACTAAGCTTTTCGAAGCTTTTATTGATAATAAATTTGAAATAAATTGAATGCGCCTACTTCCTAAAAGGAGGTAGGTGTATTTTGTAATAAAAGGATTCTTTAACTCCTTTGCGCTGATTTTATCGCAAATTCTTTCAAACTTTGGGAAATGATAAGCACCGTGGATAAGGCCCACTACTAAAGCACACAAAAAATGTGTATATGTAGATTGTGATGATTCAAATGATCACAATGAAGGTTAATTCTTGAAAGGAACTGACCAATTTTTTATTTTTTTCCTAAGCTTATCTGATATATGCACGTAAAGAAGTAGTATCTGGGTAAAGAACAAGAATGATTATGATAGTGTAAATGTTTTTAATTCAACTAAAAGTTACACTTAATACATATTAGCGTTTTATGACCAAAGTATGATCCGCGCGCTTATTATTTTTTTAGCCAAAGAAAAAAACCCTTGTTACACAAGGGTTTCTAAGTATGGAGCATAGCGGGATCGAACCGCTGACCTCTACGCTGCCAGCGTAGCGCTCTCCCAGCTGAGCTAATGCCCCGAATTGAGGTACAATAATTATTTTATCGGATTTTGGTGAAAAGTCAATATTAAATATGAGATTTTTGCAAAAATGATAAAAAACCGTTTGAGGGTAGTCAAACGGATCAGACTATAGAAGCGATGAATCAAGTTAACCTACAGTTTTTTTGTTTATACGATTTAGAGGTAAAAGACCTGAAGCATAATAATGTAACCATTACACCAACGAAATCGCTTTTTCAACATTAGAGCTGCAGCCAGCTGTCATTAAAGGCAAGAAATCATTACCACTAAATAATAATTGATTTGATCATGTTAATCCATCTCTAGGTTTGTTTTTTTCATCTGTTCAAAAATATTAACGGTTTTTATCTTAAACAATTTTTTGTGCCACTTTTCAGCGTTCCTGATTCCTTGTTCTTGCGCTTATTCCTCAAAAACCTTTTTTTTGAACACATACCAGACATTATTGACGCCTTGTCCATTTATATCACCTGCATGTTTATCTTTCGCATAGTAATAAAGTGGGTGCCCTTTATATGTTGTTTGTTTTTGTCCGTCATCTCTTATGATTGTTTTAAAGTCTTTTTTGTCGAATCCTTTATTGGAGCTGATGTTATCTGCATGGAATGACGGCCAAATTTCAAGACATTGGCCTTTGCAATTACTGACACTAGAATCATCTTTAGTGAAATAATAAAGTGTCATTCCGTCTTGATCTGCTACATATTTCCCCACTTCGTCAGATTCTAGTATTTTAAGCTTATATTTTTTTTGCTTATCCTGAATTATATCCGTGATGGTGTATGTTTTAACATCAACACGCGCAATAGAGAGATCCCGATTTAATACATAAGCCTGATCCCCGTCATGGCTAAAGACAATTGCTTGCCTTGGTTCTTTGAAACCCCCGATTGTTTTAACTACGCGGTGATCAGCGACATTGATCACGTCAATCGTATTATCAGCTTTGTTGCTTGCAAAAAGGAGTTTATCATCAGGCGATAGAGCTGCTCCATATGGCTCACGTCCCACTTTGATTTCACCCTTAATATTACCGTCTAGCGCATCAACTGCGGAAATGCTGTTGCGTCCGCTGTTGGCGGCATATAATGTTCCTCCATCAGCGGTAATCGAGATTCCGCGAATACTGGAGAACCCTGATATTTCACGAATGATTTTTTTAGTGGTGGCATCAACGATGGACACTTTATCTCCTTGAAAGTTCGTGACAAAGATATATTTTCCGTCTGAAGAGACTTTAATGCCTTGCCTTGGTTGGGCGAAACCGGTAATGACGTCAATCGGTTTTCGTTTTTCCAGATCGACGACCGTGACGGAATTGTGTGCTTGATTGTTCACATACAATGTCTTTCCATCCGGACTGACAGCAGTCCCGAATGCACCTGGACCAATGACAACTTCATCTTTCAAGGTGAAATTTTTAATACTGTAAAACCGGAGTGTACCGAGCGTACTGTCTGAGACGACAAACTCTGAACCGTCATCAATAAACACGATGTTTCTCGGTGAACCGAAGCCGTCAATCTTTTTGCGCAACTTGCCTTTGGCGAGATCATAGACCAGGATGGATTGTTCTCGGCTATCTGAGACAATCGCTATTCGCTCATCCGGACTAACAGCAAGGGAATTGTTGGTGATGTGGGTGTCAAAGCCTGTCCCTAACACTGGGCTTTTACCTTTAGTAGAAGAAGCGCCAATTACATTTGGTATAAAAACCACAAATAGTAAGGGAATAATCCATATACTCTTTAACTTCATCTTTTTAAACATTACTCACCTCGGGAAGTTATTTTCTTGATCATTGTTTAAATCCCTGTCAATATCTTGCTGGTTGTCACAACCACCTTTCTTTGAAATGTTTAATCAAGTCAGAGTTCGTCCCCTCACTATATATAAACGTATGGAGAAGGATATCGGTTTGATTATTTTGCAAATTTAAAATAAATGTATAGAGTGGACCCTTAAATAAAGGAATGGGCCCCAGTGAAGTCACGTAACACTAGACTTTCTCACTGACCGATGGATGATAGTAAATGTCCATGTATGCATATTAGGTATTGGATTCTGGTGTTAAAGATAAAACCTGAGGATTGAGTTTATGCAGGCAATTGGACTTGCCCGGAGTCAAAAATGGTCTAAACGTAGTGGACTCGTAGAAGATCAATCTCTTAATATTGAGGAAAATTCAAAGGGAATTTCAAAAGGGGTTCGGAATGTTTAATTCCGAATCCCTTTTATTGGTGAACCGTTTGAGGGTAAGTCAAACGGTTTTCTTATTAGGCATTTTCAATCTCTACCCGTGCAATTTCCTTAAGGTTGGAAACGGTATAATACACTTCTGATGTTCTAACTTTATGATCGACCAATACTTTAAGCGTCAAAAGGTGGTGGTCTTCTTCCACATCTTTGATTCTTAGGTTTTTGATGAATATTTTTTCGTCTTTGATTTTTTTCAGCACGACGGCAATGTCATCTTTATTTTTCACCACCAGCTGCAGAAAGATTTCTTTTTGCCGCAACTTCATCGGTCCGAGCCAGGTAACGATTAAGGGCACCAATTCGACACTTATAATCAATAGTATGACGCCGGCTATGGCCTCAAGAAAAAATCCTGCTCCAACGGCAATCCCGATACCGGCAGCTCCCCAGATGATGGCAGCTGTCGTTAAACCGGATATGCTGTTATTGTCCCTCCGGAGAATGACGCCAGCCCCGATAAAGCCGACGCCAGAAACAATCTGAGCGGCTAGACGCAAGGGGTCCATTGTGATGTTTACGTGTTCACTCCCTGGGAACTTATAAGCGGATTCCATGGAAACGATCGTTAATAAGCAGCTGACGATTGAAATGACCAGGCTTGTTTTTAATCCAACGGGTTTTCGTTTCATTTCTCGCTCTAGTCCGATGATTAGGCCGAGGAGAGCTGAAATACCTAATTTTATAAGGATTTGCAATTCCGATTGCGGGTCGAATGTCCATTCCATTTGTTTCACCACTTCCAAATATTATCGATGAATAAGATCGTGTGTTGCCATATACCCGTTTTTCAAAAAAGCTTACCCTTATAATTTTAACATAGTAGAATAGAGTTCAATAATACGTAACGTCATTCCGATTGAAAGGAGGAATTTAAATGCAAATGCCAAAAGTGAATCCCTATGTTGCGTTGGCGATCGGTGTTGCATCCGTTTCATTTTCGGCCATCCTTGTTAAATTGGCGACTGCTCCATCGGGTGTTATAGCTTTTTACCGTTTATTATTTACCGTCCTTCTTATGCTTCCGGTGTTTTTGGTGAAATACCGCCATGAACTTATATTCATTGGGAAAAAGGATTGGCTATATTCGATTGCGGCAGGAGTTTTCTTGGCTTTTCATTTTATTTTATGGTTTGAATCGCTTAATTACACGTCTGTCGCCAGTTCAACTGTGCTTGTCACCCTTCAGCCATTATTCGCTTTTGCTGGAGCCTATTTGTTTTTCAAAGAAAGATTTTCAATGAAGGCAATATTGAGCGGCATCATTGCGATAGCAGGCAGCCTTGTCATTAGCTGGGGAGATTTGAGAATCAGCGGTATGGCGCTTTGGGGAGATATTCTTTCGCTTATCGCATGTGCGTTGGTAACCGGTTATTTACTATTTGGCCAAAATGTTCGAAAACGCGTCTCTTCTATAACATATACATTTGTCGTGTATGCAATCAGTGCTGTTACTTTGTTTTTCTATGTGATCTTCAAGGGAGAGGGATTGGCCCCGTATCCGGCTGCCGATTGGATCTATTTTGTTTTGCTTGCCATTTTCCCGACTTTATTAGGACACTCTTTATTCAATTGGTCTTTAAAGTGGTTAAGCACTTCGACGCTTTCGATGGGAATCTTACTTGAACCGGTTGGAGCAACGGTTCTGGCTTACTTCATATTGGATGAACCGATACTCTGGACGCAGGTCCTTGGAGGTACAATCATATTGGGTGGTTTGATGATGTTCCTAGTGGATGAAAAGAAAAGTAAGGTATATAAAGAAGCGAAGGTCTCCGTATAAAAGCAGTAAGTCTCCCGACTTACTGCTTTATTTAATAGGGGTGAAACAAATAGGTGATCCGTGTGAAAATCAAAGCGAAAGTAAAGCTGAATAAAAACGTCGTGCCATTCACCCTGCCTTTTTCTTTGCTGAACCTAATGGCTTCATAATAAGCAGAACTGAATAAATAAAGGGCCATACTGTAAGAAATGAGTAATCCGATTAATGATAGATTCATCGCTTCACCTCAAGGGAAAAAGATATCTATATATGTCTATTTGTGTTTCTTTGGAAATATGCTTCGTTTATTCATGAAACATGCGCTTGTTCCGGAAAAAGGGGACAGGGTGGTGGGGATGATGAAAAGGATATATAGAGGAAAAAAGAAAAAAACGTTTTTTTTGAAAAAGTTTTAAAAAACGTATTGCAAACATTTTTGGTACATGGTATATTATTTCTTGTCGCTAAGACAGCAACACAAACAGCCAACAACTTGATGAAAAAAATTCAAAAAAAGTTGTTGACGAAACGTGACACAATGTGTTACATTATAGAAGTCGCTTCTGAGAGAAACGACAACAGATTGCTCTTTGAAAACTGAACAAAACAAAGCGCCAACGTTAAATTTTAAGTGAGCACACACTATGAAAAAAGCAAAATGAGCAAGTCAAACATTTCTTCGGAGAGTTTGATCCTGGCTCAGGACGAACGCTGGCGGCGTGCC
>NZ_JAWRYN010001427.1:0-242 GCF_046534585.1 Peribacillus sp. SIMBA_075
GGGAAGCGTGCCGCAAGCTGGGTGCTTATGGATGCGCCATCAGCGGAGCGGGCCCTTCCCTTTTCATTCCGGTTCCCCGAGGAGATGAACACCGCATCGCAGAAGCGCTCGGCCAGCAATTTCCGCATTATGAAAGCATGGCCATGCAACCGGAATGTACAGGAACCAAATCATTTGAAACAGTGGCATGACAAAAAGCTCCGGATCAGCTGATCCGGAGCTTTTTTTATTGCACTTTATAG
>NZ_JAWRYN010001428.1:0-242 GCF_046534585.1 Peribacillus sp. SIMBA_075
CGGCGACGGACGCGACCACCACGGTTGCCTTCGACAACTTCAGCGCGAAGACCGCTCAGTAGTCGGGGTCGTCAGCATGGTGAGGTGTCCGGGACAGGCGAAGGCCGTCGCGGACACCCCGCCATCCTGCGCGGAGCGCCTCGCCGGAGGTGAGGAACTGCCGCTTGCCGCCCTGCAGCAGGATCTCCCACGCCACGGGCAGCGTCGAACGCCGCCACGCCCGCACCGTCTCCGGCGGCAGG
>NZ_JAWRYN010001429.1:0-242 GCF_046534585.1 Peribacillus sp. SIMBA_075
TATGGCATGGCGATCGTGGTCATCACGATTATCATCCGCCTCGTCTTGATGCCATTTATGCTGCGCACGTATAAGCGCCAGCAAGGAATGAAAGTGAAAATGGATAAAATGCGCCCGGAAATGGAAGACATCCAGAAGCGCTTGAAGGAAACGAAGGACAAAGAAGAGCAAATGAAGCTTCAGCAGGAAATGATGGGGCTGTACAAGAAACACGACGTCAATCCGCTCAACATGGGCTGCTT
>NZ_JAWRYN010001430.1:0-242 GCF_046534585.1 Peribacillus sp. SIMBA_075
CGATACCGAGTCCAAAGAAGAATGTGAAAAATCGTTTTTTAAATCCCTTATAATCAGCAACTGTGCCGAGAATAGGAGCGAGTATAGAAATTAAAAGTGTAGCGAACGAGTTTGCATATCCCCAATAGGCTGTTGAAGTTGCGCCAGATAGTCCAGCTTCTTTTGCAGCTGCTTTAAAGTAAATTGGAAATAATGCAGTTGTAATGACGAGCGAATATACCGAGTTCGCCCAATCGTACAAT
>NZ_JAWRYN010000172.1:0-392 GCF_046534585.1 Peribacillus sp. SIMBA_075
TTTAAAAGTATTGGCTCCTTACATGAAAAAATAGAAATAAGTCTTTTAACAGTTTTTTGTATAATTGCTGTTAAGAGGCTTTTTTCTATTGAAGGAGAAAGCTGAAATCTATAGGGGAAATAGTGGGTTCATTAACATCGGATAAATTGGAAGAAGGAACAAAAGAAAAAGTAGAGAATAGAATATAACAGAGTGGTTTATACTCTTAATATAACAAATGTTAAAGGAGTGAAAGGATAAAATGACTTTATCAACTGTTCTTCAAATGGTTTTAGCTTGATACGGGAGAAGTCTGCCCATTTTTAAAGATGAAGCTAAATTGAAGACAGCAGGTAAAGAACCTTAATCCTTTCTTACGATAATATGTAATGGGTAAGGTGTATTCACCTTAC
>NZ_JAWRYN010001431.1:0-242 GCF_046534585.1 Peribacillus sp. SIMBA_075
GACGGCCAGCCGTTTCAGGATGCTTCGCGCAACGAGTGCAGCGCCTCGAGCACCTCGTCAGCGCCTGCTTCCAGCTGGAACAGCGGTGATTCGAGCGCATCGGCTGCGGTCGCCTGCTTGAGGACGGCGATCGTCTGGCCGGCTTCCCTGGGCGAATCGAAGCCCCCGCTCTGGACCAGCAGCGCGCCGTCGCCGTCGAGCAGCTTGAAGTAGAAGCGTCCGTCGGCCTCGCGGTACTGCTT
>NZ_JAWRYN010001432.1:0-242 GCF_046534585.1 Peribacillus sp. SIMBA_075
GGAGGGGTGTCAGTGGCAAGCCAAAAACAGGTGTCTCGAATCAACCGGCAAACGTGGCATTTTACTGAAGACGTAAGATTGCAAGCGTCGGCTGTGGCCGTTGGTCCGAAAGAAGGGGAGGGACCTCTGGCAGCCTATTTTGACAAGATTCATGACGATATGTATGCGGGACAACAGACCTGGGAAGACGCTGAACGCCAATTGATGGAGGATGCCATCACAGCATTGCTTCAAAAAGCAGG
>NZ_JAWRYN010001433.1:0-242 GCF_046534585.1 Peribacillus sp. SIMBA_075
GTTTTCAATTTCTCTATCTAACTTGCTGTGCGCCACTTCTTCACTTCCTTTCTATCCTTGAAATGACCTTATGCAAGGGCGAATAGCTTTTCACGATGCTTTTCTGTGCGTTCTTCTGCGGCTAATTGAATCAAAATTTGAGGTTGCATGATCCCGTTTTGAGGTTGATTAATTTGATCTAAGAGTGTTTTATAATTGAAGAGTTCTTGCTTTACTTGTTCGATATCTAATTCACCATCTAC
>NZ_JAWRYN010001434.1:0-242 GCF_046534585.1 Peribacillus sp. SIMBA_075
GTATACCGTGCTTCTTGCCGTCGAGGAATTGACGGGTGAGCCGGCACGCATCCAAGCGTCCGGCGGTTTTGCCCGCTCCGAATTGTGGCGCCAGCTCTTGGCCGATGTCTTCGACAAGCCCGTTATCATTCCGGAAAGCTTCGAGAGCTCCTGTCTCGGCGCTGTCGTACTCGGCATGTATGCGACTGGCGAAATCAAAGACTTCAGCATTGTCTCCGAGATGATCGGCAGCACCCATACGC
>NZ_JAWRYN010001435.1:0-242 GCF_046534585.1 Peribacillus sp. SIMBA_075
ATATGCAGAACGCGCAGCATTCCGCCTCGCTCCTGCCTTAAGCCTTGCCGGCAGTTTGTTCGCCCCTGTACTTTGGCTGCTCAATGCGGCGGCCCGTCTCTTCTTGCGGCCGCTGGGCATCCGGACTTTGCAGCCGGAATATGGCCATTCCGAAGAAGACTTGAAGCATTTGATGCATGAAAGTTACCAGAGCGGCGAGATCAACCAGAATGAATTGGCGTATATGCAGAACATCTTTTCTT
>NZ_JAWRYN010001436.1:0-242 GCF_046534585.1 Peribacillus sp. SIMBA_075
CTAGGGAGCCCTTCATATACATGACATTCCCGTTATTATCACCGAGATATTGCACAACAAAGTAAGATGGATACACAGAAATAGTTAGAATATCCTCCCGCTCATTCTTTACACGTTTGCCTGTTTTATAGGCAGTAATATAAGCAATCGGCTCATTCTGTGATTGTAATAATTTCTGAATTTCTCCGTAATCTGTAATTTGCCTTGCGTATCGAATAGAATCAAATATGTGTGTAAGATCT
>NZ_JAWRYN010001437.1:0-242 GCF_046534585.1 Peribacillus sp. SIMBA_075
CCAATCAGGCGCTGAAGGATGTCATCATCCGTACGCCCCTGCAGCGCAACGAGATTCTCTCGGCACGTTATGGCTGCAATGTTTTTTTGAAACGGGAAGACCAGCAAGTCGTCCGTTCTTTCAAACTGCGCGGTGCGTATAATTTCATCCGCAGCATGACTGAAGCTGAGCGGGCGCAAGGCGTCGTTTGCGCAAGCGCGGGGAATCATGCGCAAGGCGTCGCTTATTCTTGCCAGGCGCTG
>NZ_JAWRYN010001438.1:0-242 GCF_046534585.1 Peribacillus sp. SIMBA_075
CGAAGGAAATCTATGCTGAAGTGAAGGAGCTGGTTAAACATGGCGACTATGAAAGAGTTTCGAAATAACGTTAAGCCAAACTGGTGCCCAGGCTGTGGAGACTTCTCCATCCAAGCAGCGATTCAACGCGCTGCAGCTAACGTAGGTCTGGAACCTGAAAATCTGGCGGTTATTTCCGGTATCGGTTGTTCCGGTCGTATCTCCGGCTACATCAACTGCTATGGTTTCCACGGTATCCATGG
>NZ_JAWRYN010001439.1:0-242 GCF_046534585.1 Peribacillus sp. SIMBA_075
TTCAGGTAGATGAAAGAGAGATTCGGATTACCTTCACGCAGCAAGTCGCGATAGTGTTTTTTCAATGCAGAACAGACGATCAGTGACACTTTATTAGTGCGCTGCATAGCAAACGCGGCGTCGTTCAGCGCCTGCAACCACGGTTTGCGATCGTCGTCATTCAGTGGTTCGCCAGACGCCATTTTTTCGATATTGCGCCGTGGATGGAGGAAATCGCCATCAAGAAACGCGGCATGAAGTTG
>NZ_JAWRYN010001440.1:0-242 GCF_046534585.1 Peribacillus sp. SIMBA_075
GTTTCCGGCAGCAGGCCTTCGATCGGACGCAACGAGTCCGGTCGCGCCAGGTCGGCCCACCACAATGCGTAGTCTCCGGAACGGTCCGAGGCGAACGCGAGCTGGCGGCCATCCGGGGAGATCATCGGCTGCGAATCGCGACCGTTGGACGGGAACAGGCGTTCGCGCGTGTAGGCGCCACGCGCGCTGGCACGCTGCACGCGGAACAGGTTGAACTGCGGGCGCCGCTGCATGAAGGCCAG
>NZ_JAWRYN010001441.1:0-242 GCF_046534585.1 Peribacillus sp. SIMBA_075
CTAACATATTTGTTAGAAGTAATAGTGTAACGAAAACTACCGTAATTGCCATGTTCCATTCAATGCGAGGCATTCCGAAAACAAATAGAGACGGAAAACGGATTATATCTGTCACAGGCGTTACTGGATTAGATAATCCGAAGCATGCGAATAATATCCAGCCGCAGACGATACTGAAAAGAACAGAATATTGTCCAATAATAGGTAGCTTCATGATGAAAAAGGATAGTAAAATAACAATG
>NZ_JAWRYN010001442.1:0-242 GCF_046534585.1 Peribacillus sp. SIMBA_075
GCATCGAGATGCAGGGCCTGGCCGAGGCGGTGTCGCGACTGGTCAACGAGCCGCTGCGGCCGGTCAACCCGCTGCAGTCGCATGCCAAGTTCCGCCTGACGATGGCGGCCGATACCGGTCGTGCCAAGGTGCATACGGACCGCTCGCACTGGTCGGGCATCCTGTACCTGAGCCGCCCCGGGGACTGCCAGGGCGGTACCGAGTTCTTCCGCCACAAGCGCACGAATTCCGACCGCATGCCG
>NZ_JAWRYN010001443.1:0-242 GCF_046534585.1 Peribacillus sp. SIMBA_075
GTCGCAATAGATAAACCAACCACACCATCCAGGTTCATGACGGTTTCGTATTTTTCTTTTAAGACAGGAAGCGGCGCATGTGTATTTGTATACGCCTGGAAATACGCCATGTATTTTCCGTCTTTCCATTTTGTGTGCATCCGGTCTTTGATTTCATTAAATTGAGTGATGAGATCATCAGCCCGGTTTCCTGCAAAATCACCAGACCCAGCGGCACTGCAAAATGTACAGCCTCCGTGGGC
>NZ_JAWRYN010001444.1:0-242 GCF_046534585.1 Peribacillus sp. SIMBA_075
TCCGGCTGGTATCTGGCCTCATCCAGCTTTTGCAGGCATACGTATTGATCTGGAGATTTTCCCAATCGCGCATCAATTGTCAGGTTCAGATGCCGCGCAAGCTTGGCAATATCCCCTTCCGGCTTGACCAGCTGCTCGATCAACGACTCATTCGCACAGGCGATAATTGCAGGCTTTCGCGTATAACGCGCATAACAGACCGCGTATAACAAATAGGCAAGTGTTTTCCCTGTACCGACTCC
>NZ_JAWRYN010001445.1:0-242 GCF_046534585.1 Peribacillus sp. SIMBA_075
TATCTTCCCGTTGTGGCAGCTGTCCCGCATAGTATTTGATTCTGCTGTCAATTTGTTTTCGAATGTCCTCAATGATATGGTGTTTATTGCTTTCATCAAGAGAGCCTTCATATCGCTCCTCTAGTTCTTCAAGAAGTTCTGGTGCTTCTTCATTTAAAAATGCATCGACAAGCTGGCGTGTTTGATTGAAAAATTGATCAGCCATTTCTTGCTGCATCATTCCAATTCCCGGGGTTGTTGTT
>NZ_JAWRYN010001446.1:0-242 GCF_046534585.1 Peribacillus sp. SIMBA_075
CTTTTAATGTCCAGGGGCCTGCTATAGGTCCCTTTTTATGTCTGCCCCATGCGGGTAGCAAGATGGAAAAGAAAGGGTGAACGTAGATGACACAAGTTGTAGAAATTACAGAAGCCGCTTCTTTCCAAGTGAAGGAAATGATGCGCCATAACGAAGAGGAAGGGTCTTTCCTGCGCGTTGCTGTAAAAGGCGGCGGCTGCAGCGGCCTGACATATGGAATGGGTTTCGAGCCGGAAGCTTCT
>NZ_JAWRYN010000173.1:0-391 GCF_046534585.1 Peribacillus sp. SIMBA_075
CTCCAGTTCGGCAGTGGCGCAGCGCAGGAGGGCGTCAGCCCGAATCCCCGCTGCCTCGTTGTTCGATTGCATCGCCCGGATCCCGGCCACAAAGCGGGCTAGCCCGACCGCCATAAGGGCGACGCACGGGACCATCAGGGCAAGAAACTGGGCGACGGCGTTCATGCGGCGCCTTTTGGGTCAGTAGGCGTGTAGCCGTTCCGGACGCGCCAACAGCGCTCTCGGAACCTGCCAGCGATGAGGCGGCCGTCCTGCCCATGCTCCTGAGCGTCGCGGATCGCATTGATCGCGCCGGCCGGGTTGATGCCGCTCTGCTTGCCCAGGTCGCGGACGGTCTGGAACGGGCGGAACTCGTACAGGCGGGCGCTCATTGGCCACCTCCTGAGACGCG
>NZ_JAWRYN010001447.1:0-242 GCF_046534585.1 Peribacillus sp. SIMBA_075
ATAAATGTTCTTCATTAATTGATAAGTTGCTTCTTTCGCTTCACCTTCTTCGATGAAGATTCCGATTACTTCCATACCACTTTTACGAGCAAGTTTGACAGCTTCATGCGTATCTAAAATACCGTCTTGTTGATAGTCTAGCGCAGAAGGCTCACCGTCTGTAAAGACAAGTAAGAATTTATGCTTTTCTGGTCTTTTTGCAAGTTTTTCAGAAACGATACGAATAATATATCCGTCGCGGT
>NZ_JAWRYN010001448.1:0-242 GCF_046534585.1 Peribacillus sp. SIMBA_075
TGGGCAAAAAGTGGAGGAATCCGTGGGCATATTTAGCATCAGCCGTGGGTTGGGAACAGCAAAGCTGCCTGTTCGTTTGTTCTGCTTTCCCGAAATAACGGTTTATCAGATGAATCATCATCAGACAAATTGAAGAAGCCCTTGCTGTTGCTACGAGGCAACGACAAGGGCTTTTTGCGTAACGAGAGACTACCGGCGGGCTGCCGGCTTGATGTCTGCTGGAATCGGGCAGACATATGTAG
>NZ_JAWRYN010001449.1:0-242 GCF_046534585.1 Peribacillus sp. SIMBA_075
GAATGGAATGGGGAGGCGCCATCTGTAGCCGAAGAAAGCGGCTCCCGAAAAAGGATGTGAAGAAACCATGAGCAAGCGTGTACTCGTCACGGGTGGAACGGGCTTTCTCGGGCAAAAGCTGGTGCATCGGCTGCATGAAGAGGGCTATGAAGTAACGGCCTTGGGACGAGATCAGCGCATCGGATGCGAGCTGCAGCAAAAAGGAATTCGCTTTGTCCAGAGCGATATAAGAGATAGAGAAG
>NZ_JAWRYN010001450.1:0-242 GCF_046534585.1 Peribacillus sp. SIMBA_075
GGGGCGAAACGCATGATTGCCCCCGTTTATCCGCGGCTCCTTTTGATGCTGTTGCTGCTTTTACCGTTGTTGCTCACAGGATGCTGGGATCGCGTCGAGATTCAGGATCGGCTATTTGTAATGTCTGTTGCTATCGATAAGGCGAAAGAGAGTGCTGGAAAACGCTCCTACTTTGAATTTACTGCGCAGCTAACGGAAGCTCGGGCACTTTCTGGAAAGGTAAACAATCCTCATATCTCGCC
>NZ_JAWRYN010001451.1:0-242 GCF_046534585.1 Peribacillus sp. SIMBA_075
CCTTTTCTACTCCTCTATTTAATAGCTTGATAGCATTAAACTCGGTATTATTAGCGATTTCATTTATTCCTTTTTTTATTTGAATACTTTCTATTTGAATTTGCTGTCGATCATCATTTGTTAAAGTATCATTAGCAGCTTGTATTGCCAATTCCCTTAATCTTAATAGATTCGGATCTTGAATAGTCGATAATCCAGATTCTGCAATTTGAATTAGTGATATGCCGCTCTGAATATTATTG
>NZ_JAWRYN010001452.1:0-242 GCF_046534585.1 Peribacillus sp. SIMBA_075
GTTTCCAAATGACTTTGTACTGCAAGAGCGACAAGTTCTTCCGCACCGGATGTTTGTTTAGCTGAAACACCGTCACGATCATCGCCGGCACAAACGCCACGAGAAGGAGTTGCTGATTCAGCGTCCCTGCCCGGTACAGCAAGTACGAGATGAACGCGCCTAAGATGAGAAACGGGGACACGATGAACACGTCCTGGAACGAGATGTTGCCGTACAAGTACTTCTTCGTGTCGATGTTCAAT
>NZ_JAWRYN010001453.1:0-242 GCF_046534585.1 Peribacillus sp. SIMBA_075
GGTGTACGGCAGAAAAGATGAGCCTTGTGTCAATTGTGGGACAGAGATTATCCGCTTTGTCGTAGGCGGTAGAGGGACACATATTTGCCCCCTTTGCCAAAAAAAATAACCAAATGCTATCGGGAGAGGAGGATGAACATGATATTAGGATTAACGGGCGGAATTGCTACAGGAAAAAGCACAGTGACAGCGATGCTCAGAGAACGTGGCATCCCAGTAATCGATGCAGATCAGATTGCTCG
>NZ_JAWRYN010001454.1:0-241 GCF_046534585.1 Peribacillus sp. SIMBA_075
CTATTAATCTATCACCAACGTATAAGAAACGACAGGATTTTTTCAAAATTTATTTAAAATCATCTTTTTATCATATTTTTTAGTACATTCGATCTATCTAAAAGTCATTTTTAAAGGTATATCATATCCTGTCGATTGGACAAGAGGTGTCGATTTTGCTCAAAAATAAATTGTCTAAAAATTATAAATTCTTGTTGATTTTTTCTCTGCCAATCCATATACTATAAAAAAGGCATCGGGG
>NZ_JAWRYN010001455.1:0-241 GCF_046534585.1 Peribacillus sp. SIMBA_075
GAGGGGAGATATCGTTCATGAGAGAAGCTGTCATTGTTGCGGGAGCAAGAACACCAATTGGAAAAGCAAAGAGGGGTTCATTAAAAACAGTTCGTCCTGACGATCTAGGGGCGTTAGTAGTAAAGGAAACATTAAAGCGTGCGAATTATGAAGGACCAATCGATGATTTAATTTTCGGTTGTGCGATGCCAGAAGCAGAGCAAGGGTTAAATATGGCTCGTAATATCGGCGGACTAGCAGG
>NZ_JAWRYN010001456.1:0-241 GCF_046534585.1 Peribacillus sp. SIMBA_075
GACCTGCCGCACCACGGCGGCGATCTCCAGCGCGCGCGCGGTCAGCGCGCCATTGACCTGCGCCACGCCGCGGCGCGAACCCGCCGCGCCGTCCTGCACGGGAGCCGCCAGGTCGGCGGCAGCGTACTTGCCGGTCAGCACGCCGCTGCCCAGCGGCGACCAGGCCAGCACCGCCAGGCCGAGGGCTTCGGCCATCGGCACCAGGTCGTGCTCGACCTCGCGCTGGATGAGGCTGTATTCG
>NZ_JAWRYN010001457.1:0-241 GCF_046534585.1 Peribacillus sp. SIMBA_075
TCCTTCATCTACTATTGTGATATCAACTTCTTCTTGTAGTAGCTGAATTTGTTTAAGTCCGGAATCTACTGCTTCTTCGATTGTACGACCGACAGCAGTTATTTCCTTCATTTTTTATTCCCGCCAGCTTTTTCTTTTGTATCAACTTGTACTTGAGGTGTTCTAATCACCAATGTTTGAATGATCATGAAAAGGTTACCTACAACCCAGTAAAGTGAAAGTGCCGCTGGGAAACTGATTG
>NZ_JAWRYN010001458.1:0-241 GCF_046534585.1 Peribacillus sp. SIMBA_075
GTCTCATTAGCCAGACGTCGTCAACGACAGCGGATGATATTATCCATTTGAATGAAAAATCCAAGCATATTACGCATATCGTTGAAGTTATTACGCAAATTGCCAACCAAACGAATCTTTTGGCACTGAATGCTGCTATCGAGGCAGCGAGAGCGGGTGAGCACGGTCGAGGATTTGCTGTCGTTGCCGATGAGGTCCGTAAACTGGCGGAGGAATCAGCGAAAGCAGCCGGGGATATCAG
>NZ_JAWRYN010001459.1:0-241 GCF_046534585.1 Peribacillus sp. SIMBA_075
TAATTAAATGATATTTAACTTGTCCTTTTTGTCTAACCAGATAAAACATTATTCCTGCAATAAATAAATGACTATAATTCGAAATTGAAAGATATTCAATGAATGTGGTTAATCTGTGGTTAGCTATATTACTAATTACCATAATGGCAACGGAAACAGCTAACCATAAAATTGAAACAACAGCTATTCTTTTACTTAGTCCTAAATAAAGAAAAAATCCCATGATTATATAAAAAGTTAG
>NZ_JAWRYN010001460.1:0-241 GCF_046534585.1 Peribacillus sp. SIMBA_075
TTCCTCACGCAAAGCGAGGAACCCAGACTGATTGCGACTGACCAACGAACGTGGGCGATTAATCGAGACCCGAAGCTCAATTGGTTTCGTAATCGGTTTACCCGTAAGTACAACGACCCGATCCGCCAGTAAAATCGCTTCATCGATATCATGCGTAATCATCAGCATCGTGCTTCCCGTTTCCTGCCACTTGGCCATCAGCCATTCTTGCATGTCCATCCGGGTAATCCCGTCGAGAGAG
>NZ_JAWRYN010001461.1:0-241 GCF_046534585.1 Peribacillus sp. SIMBA_075
TGGAGACGGGCAGCGTGTTCGCGCTGCTCGGCCCGAACGGAGCGGGCAAGACCACGCTCATCAACATCCTCGCGACGCTCGTGGAGCCCGACGCGGGCACCGTGACCATCGCTGGGCACGACCTCGCCTCCGATGCCGACGGCGTCCGGCGGGCGATCAGCGTCACCGGCCAGGCAGCGGCGGTGGACGGCGTCCTCACCGCGGAGGAGAACCTGCGCATGATGGCGCGGCTCTCCGGCTT
>NZ_JAWRYN010001462.1:0-241 GCF_046534585.1 Peribacillus sp. SIMBA_075
GGGCTCGATGAAGAGCGTCTCAACACCGAAGGTTGGAGATTTTGTGTTCTTTACGACATATAAATCTGGTCCATCTCACATGGGTGTCTACATTGGGAACAACAAGTTTATCCATGCTGCTTCTGACGGTGTGACGATCAGTGATATGAATTCAAGCTATTGGAAGCCGATTTACCTTGGAGCGAAAACATTTGTTAACTAATCTATTCAAAGAGACTGCTCATGAAGCAGTCTTTCAGCG
>NZ_JAWRYN010001463.1:0-241 GCF_046534585.1 Peribacillus sp. SIMBA_075
CTGGGCAACAACGGCAGCGAACCGCTGGAGGCGCAGGTGCGCGTGCAGCGTTGGTCGCAGGACGGCGGCAACGAGCAGCTCTCGCCGGCCGACGACATCGTCGCCAGCCCGGCGATCGTGCGGATCGCGCCCGGGCAGCGCCAGGTCGTGCGCCTGGTGCGTGCGCATCCGGTCGCCGGTGGCAGGGAGCTGAGCTACCGCGTGCTGGTCGACGAACTGCCGAAGAAGCAGGCCGGGCAGG
>NZ_JAWRYN010001464.1:0-241 GCF_046534585.1 Peribacillus sp. SIMBA_075
GTTGACATCCACGCGTTCACCGCCGATGCGTTCAGTGAAATAGACGAGCGGATAAACCGTTGCATAGACATCAAGCTTTCCTTCTGTTGCGTCGCCTTCAGCGCCGCTATCGGATTCCGTGCTGCCACATGCGGCAAGCAATGAGATAAGTGCTATTCCAGATAATGCTGCTAATTTCTTCATAAAAATGTCCCTCCGAGTTTCCTGTAGATTATAAAATGTAATCGTTACGTTTTGATGC
>NZ_JAWRYN010001465.1:0-241 GCF_046534585.1 Peribacillus sp. SIMBA_075
GTTGCAGCTACAAAAGGGCGGACCACGTTCCGCCTTTTCTCCTTCCTCTTGATGCTTGCTGTCGCCTGCATCCTGACCGTCCCAATGCACACTTCGCTCGTCATCCGTGATTCTCAAACCCAAAAGCTCATCTGGAGCAGCAGGCTTGGCGAGGAGGGGGAATTTTCCATTCGTTGGACACACTCGATACATCGCTCAGCGGTTGAAGAGTACTACCGTACTACAGAAGGTCAGCTCATTT
>NZ_JAWRYN010001466.1:0-241 GCF_046534585.1 Peribacillus sp. SIMBA_075
TTGTGGATATTGCACGAGCTTTGGACCGACTTTTGAGAAGGTCATGCAGGAGTACCCCACAAATATCATCGATCGATTGGATATTAACAAAAAGCAGGAGCTGGGTGAGGCGCTGAATTTGGGAGCGGAGGCTACACCTACTATTTTTATCGTGGAGAAGGGGCAAGTCAAAGACAAGCTGGAAGGCGATGTGCCGGAGCAGCATCTGCGGGAATTTTTGCAAAAAAACATGAATGAATCT
>NZ_JAWRYN010001467.1:0-241 GCF_046534585.1 Peribacillus sp. SIMBA_075
CTGCGCGGCGTCCGTGGAGGCCGGCGCATCGGGCAGCGATACTTCGAGGTTCTGCGACGCCAGCGCGTCGTTCAGCTTGCCGACGCCGGTATCGACCGCCGTCTTGTAGGCGGGATCGGCGAGGTACGACTGAAACTGCGCATAGGCGAGATTCGAGTTCGCGATATCCGCGTAATATTTCGACGCCCCCGCGGCCGCCTGGGCGTCGGCGGTCTGCCAGTCGTCGTACGCGCGGATCTGG
>NZ_JAWRYN010001468.1:0-241 GCF_046534585.1 Peribacillus sp. SIMBA_075
TAATCCAAAAACTTAGTGCTCAAACTTGATACATTGAATCTTACATTGTAAAATATGGGCCAAGTACAGGTGCATTCATAGAAAAATTAATTAAAAGAAGCAATCTCAAGACTATTATTTTATTAGCGGAAAATAACAAGGAATTTTATTTATTATTTAAAGCAAAATTTAAAGAAGAAGGAAACTTGTTATTTGTATATAGATTAGTAGTGAAAATCGAACAGTATATTAAGATAATAAT
>NZ_JAWRYN010000174.1:0-390 GCF_046534585.1 Peribacillus sp. SIMBA_075
TATCACCGACAGAAATAATGGATTTATCAGCACTTTTTGAGGTAGCTAATATTGCGCTATTTATTGTCGTAGTAACGGTATTAGATGAAGCGGTTTGAGTTATAACTGGTTGACTTGGATCGACAATATGCTGAAATTGTACAGAACTAGAATTAGAGATTGGATTTATACTTGGAATGTTTGTAACAAGTGCGTTAATAGTAATAACGGCCATTCCGCTTGGGTTTATATTTCCAATCTGTATTCCGTTCCCAGGATTTCCAATTTGCTGAGCACCAGAATCATTTACAAGAGTACCAGATATAAATGTCGTTCCATCAGGCAAAATATCCGTGAAAATTATATTTTGTGAAGTGACATTTCCAGGGTTGCTTAATGAAATTGTATAGG
>NZ_JAWRYN010001469.1:0-241 GCF_046534585.1 Peribacillus sp. SIMBA_075
GGTCATAGGCTTGTATGCGTAACGGGTCACCGAAGTTATTTGTACCTGATCCTCCAAGGTCTCCAGCTTCAGTATAGATAATAATTTTTACAGGCTCCTGCTTAGAAAAAAGAGAGATGAAATTTTGAGTGAATTTGTTTAATCCCTTGACCTCTCCTGTGATGATTTTGTCAATCTCAGCAACAATTTCATTAACTGAGTTTACGGCACTGGTACTAAAGTGCGATCTATCATCGTATAT
>NZ_JAWRYN010001470.1:0-241 GCF_046534585.1 Peribacillus sp. SIMBA_075
CCTGTATGTCTTCCTGTATGCTTCATGAATATACCTCCTAGAATATATACTGTTAATGACAGTATACTGTTGTTAACAGTATATGGTGCATGAAGTGCTATGTCAATTTGAAAATGGTACTGAGGGGAAATGGCAATTCATGTTTCAATCTTGTTAAATAACAAAATAAAAGCCTACTGTTTTCTTGTGACAGTGGCTTTCATAGTTGGTAAACTACTATATTACGCTTAGGGAATCTCAC
>NZ_JAWRYN010001471.1:0-241 GCF_046534585.1 Peribacillus sp. SIMBA_075
TCTAGGTGGCATTCGAAGTGAGTCATTTGCCAACCGTTTTTCTCGATTTCAGGAAATCCGCCTAAGTCGTAGCAGCGATTAGCGGCTTCAGTTACTTCTACATAGCTAAAATAGCTCTGTGCCGCAATGGCGCTTCCAATGCTGAGAATTAATACGATACCGAGGATAAAAGTCCAGGCACCAGGAGTTATAGCCGAGAAACGTCGCATTGTCGGCCTCCTTTAAATTAAGTTTATGTCAC
>NZ_JAWRYN010001472.1:0-241 GCF_046534585.1 Peribacillus sp. SIMBA_075
GGATTAACATTTGTTGCATTTTTAACGATCGCCTCTGAAGACGTCGGGAATTGGTTCGCAGTACCATTTATTTTACTGCTTGCAGGTATTCAGGTGGCCTTTCAGCTTTATTATTTTATGCACATGAACCAAAAAGGGCATGAAACACCCGCGTTGTTTCTTTACTCAGGTGTGTTTGTCGCGTTCATTACCGTTTTAGCCTTTTTGACCATTATTTGGTGGTAAGCCCGCTTTGCCCTTG
>NZ_JAWRYN010001473.1:0-241 GCF_046534585.1 Peribacillus sp. SIMBA_075
CTGGACGTTGTAATTTGAAAGGCAACGTGCCGAGTCGCTGGATGGTATGGAAAGGCGTTTATATCTACTTTCCATAGACCAATCCAGCTCTTTCCTTTCTCAATCCATAAAAAAGCAACTCGTTCATTTTCGTGAGCGAGTGTCAATTCCAATTTTTCATAAAATGCAATAGATGCCTTCAAGTCACTCACAGGTAAATGTGCTTCATACAGACCTTTCATCATCATTAAAATCACTCCTT
>NZ_JAWRYN010001474.1:0-240 GCF_046534585.1 Peribacillus sp. SIMBA_075
GTGCATTTTTTTGGTATATATAGAAAAACATGTTCAGCATGAAAGAAAGCAGGGAAACAGAAACTACAGGTACGATTATATATGGAAAGGAGACTATTTATGAAATATAAATGGTTATATATAGGTCTCATTTTTTCAATTATGATGGCACTTGTTCCAGTTTCAACATTTGCTTATACGAATACACCACATAACTGGGGAATCCCACGTCCTAAAAATGAAACGGTGCCAGATGCAGGG
>NZ_JAWRYN010001475.1:0-240 GCF_046534585.1 Peribacillus sp. SIMBA_075
CTGTTTTGGCGAGAGAGCTTACCAAGCGCTACGAAGAGTTTGTCCGTGGAACGCTGGACGAGCTGATCGGATGGCTGCAAGAGGGTGAAGCGCGAGGCGAGTTTTGTTTGATAGTAGAAGGGTACACAGGGCCTTTGGAAGATGACCCTGAGGAAGCTTTGTGGTGGGCTGCTCTCAGTGTTGTAGAGCATGTCGATCATTACTGTACACAAGGCATGACAAAAAAGGAAGCAATCAAGC
>NZ_JAWRYN010001476.1:0-240 GCF_046534585.1 Peribacillus sp. SIMBA_075
CTATCTCGGCTCTTCTGAGCGGCCCTGCCGTCCCGTCCCGTGCCGGCAGTGAACCTGCTCCCAGGTAAGCCCCTGCCAGAGTTCCGAAAGCTGTGAGGTTGACCGTTTCTACGGACGGGTTTGTAGTCAGCGAATTGACCTGATCCAGCCTTCTTTAAATGTTGAATCGCGGGTCGCGTCCACGGTCACACTCGCCGGGTGATCCGTTCGCCCGCACGGCGGACCCCAGATCAGGCAAGT
>NZ_JAWRYN010001477.1:0-240 GCF_046534585.1 Peribacillus sp. SIMBA_075
GTCACGGACGATTCCTTCTATACGGGCGAGATCATCGACTTCCGCCGCCCGCAGGCCATCGGGGCGGCGGCTCCCGCCACCGCGCCCGCCGGCGCCCTGCGGATCAGCCGCCAGCCTCCGGTCACGCGCCGCGAGCGCGTCGACATCCTCGGCACTGTGCGCACAGGTAGCGCTCGCCACCGATTCGATCTGGCGGCGAACATCGCAGGAATGATTGCGGTGAGCACCGAGGACGGCACC
>NZ_JAWRYN010001478.1:0-240 GCF_046534585.1 Peribacillus sp. SIMBA_075
CCCTTCAATTCGTTTTCTCTGCTTCTTCGTTTCTTGCATGCAAGATAAAATGAGATCATTACCGTCCATCAATCTTGGCCAGCTTGTTAATTCGCCGCCTTGAAGGACGTCAGGATGATCAATCCATTCCTTGCGATAGTTGATTGGAAGCATTTCATCTTCATATCTTACTTCAGTCTGAAGATCGTATCTGGACCACCAAAAATACTGAAATGGCTGCTTTTTTAATTCACATAGAGT
>NZ_JAWRYN010001479.1:0-240 GCF_046534585.1 Peribacillus sp. SIMBA_075
CCTGAGAAAATTCTGCTGCGGTGCGAATTTTCGATTTAAATGCTTTATAGCTTTCAAGCGATTCTTTCATTCGTTCAAATTTGAACGGTTTAATAATATAATCCCGCGCACCATTTTGAAGCATGACGCCAATTGTCTCTTTGTCCTTCGCTGCAGAAATCACAATCACATCCACCTGTATCTTTAGCTTTCTGATGTCTTGCAGCGTTTTGACGCCATCCTTCTTCGGCATATAGACAT
>NZ_JAWRYN010001480.1:0-240 GCF_046534585.1 Peribacillus sp. SIMBA_075
GTTGATCGTGGCGATGCGCACGGGACTCGAGGGCATGCCTCCAGCCTACCGGGGGCGGCCGACAGCGCCCTCGTCCAGCACATCGTTGAGCTGCTGCTCGGCCTTGGCCACCCTCCGCTGCGCCGGAAGCCGGCTCAGCCAGCCTGCCCGGCTCAGGTCGTCCTGCGCCTCCTGCAGCTCGGCGCGGGCGACCAGCTCCCTGGCCTGGTGCTCCGCCGCGGCCCGCTCCGCGGCCTCCTG
>NZ_JAWRYN010001481.1:0-240 GCF_046534585.1 Peribacillus sp. SIMBA_075
GGAGGCATGCCGGAATGTCTGAATACAGAGAGATTATTACAAAAGCGGTGGTTGCAAAAGGGAGGAAATTCACCCAAAGCACACACACCATTTCTCCATCGCAAAAACCAACCAGCATCCTAGGTGGTTGGATCATTAATCATAAGTATGATGCTGAAAAGGTCGGTAAAACTGTTGAGATTGAAGGAACATTTGATATTAACGTGTGGTATTCATATGCTGACAACACGAAAACAGAAG
>NZ_JAWRYN010001482.1:0-240 GCF_046534585.1 Peribacillus sp. SIMBA_075
CTGTAGGCATTTTCGCTTTTTGGGCTAATGCTGCCGTGGGATAATTGATTCGAATCCCTTTTATATCATTGTCCACACGCCGAAAGATCGAGTGGAAATACTGCGCATACAGGCGATTCTTTTCATCCGGCACATCTTTCATCTCGCTGTCGTTGGTCTCCCCGTGAATGCCGATATACCCGTGGATGCCGTTCCACATCTCTTGCTCCCACTGAACCATTTGGGCAAGCTGGTCATCTG
>NZ_JAWRYN010001483.1:0-240 GCF_046534585.1 Peribacillus sp. SIMBA_075
GTACTGGGAAATCGCAAAAAATACAAGCATCAGTGTAGAGGCTGCAACCAGATTGTTTTGACCGATCCAGCGCTTTGCGAGCAGGCTTCCGATCAGAATGCTGACGCCCTCAAAAGCGTAAATCCAGCCCATCAATTGTGGTTCCTGATGGATTTCGCTAAAGTTTAAAATCATCAGATTGATACCGCCTAAAAAGAGGGTAATCAAGCCGTTGTTAATTAATCCGACCATGAGTGCAGG
>NZ_JAWRYN010001484.1:0-240 GCF_046534585.1 Peribacillus sp. SIMBA_075
CGGTTACGGGGGAAGTCGATGGGGACCAATGGAATCGGGTCATACCAGATGGCTGTGTGGACATCATTTTTGACTTGAAGACCACCTCTGCTTCAAAGGGGGCGTTTGTTTCAGGCTTGATGAGAACCTTTGAGCTTATGCCGATCATGGGGCATCAATCGTTATTGGGGATTCGCTTCTATTCAGAAACGGCACATCTTTTTTTGCGCAATCCAATATCCATGATCAATGGCAACCGGG
>NZ_JAWRYN010001485.1:0-240 GCF_046534585.1 Peribacillus sp. SIMBA_075
GGTGCAGAACGTGTTATCGTTTCCCAGTTAGTTCGCTCTCCAAGCGTATACTATAGTGGCAAAGTGGATAAAAACGGAAAACGTGGTTTTACTGCTACTGTAATTCCAAACCGCGGAGCTTGGTTAGAGTATGAGACAGATGCTAAGGATGTTGTATATGTGCGTATTGACCGTACGCGTAAACTTCCTGTAACTGTTTTGTTACGCGCATTAGGGTTTGGCTCTGATCAAGAAATCACC
>NZ_JAWRYN010000175.1:0-389 GCF_046534585.1 Peribacillus sp. SIMBA_075
GTTCAAAGTTTACAAAAACTCTTTAACTCGTCGTGCTGCAGAGTCTGCTGAAATGGCTGAGTTAAACGAATTCTTAACAGGACCAAACGCAATCGCGTTCAGTAACGAGGATGTAGTTGCTCCTGCGAAAGTATTAAACGACTTCGCTACAAAACATGAAGCTTTAGAAATTAAAGCTGGTGTAATCGAAGGTAAACTTGTAACACTTGATGAGGTTAAAGCTATCGCTACTCTTCCATCACGTGAAGGCTTACTTTCTATGCTTCTTTGCGTTCTTCAAGCTCCAATCCGTAACCTTGCACTTGCTACTAAAGCAGTTGCAGAACAAAAGGAAGAGCAAGGCGCTTAATTTTTTAAAAGATAATTACTTGTTATCTATAAAACAATAC
>NZ_JAWRYN010000024.1:0-72624 GCF_046534585.1 Peribacillus sp. SIMBA_075
AAAAAAGGTAGATTTCCTCAGAATAAACTGAGAAAATCTACCTCTATTGGCCCGGAAGGGACTTTTTCAGTGCCCTCCTCTTAATTGAGAGGTTTTTTTAGGTTGAAATGTGGAGGTGTGAATTGGTTTTATTTACTTTACTTTGGGCTATGTTGATTCAGCTAAGTAAAAAGCTAGGCCGTAATTGCCATAAAGGAATGAATATTGGATTGTTCGATGGGAATATAAGCTAGTTTGGTCTCCTGGCAAGAACAAGATTGATGACCCTAGGCGTGTGCTATCATGTATAGTTCAATCCTACTTTTGATAAGATTCTCTATAAGACAAAATACTAGTTTTGAGAGCAGCATAGTTGCCTATGCTTGCATAGCCATAAAACCAGCCCATGAAAATTCCTGCAACCAAATGGTGTCGATGGCTGATGAAAATGGAAATGAATAAGCCTAGAACCAAAGCGATGGCAGGGATGAATTTTGGAGGAATTGGAAACATGACCTTAATAAGTTGAGTAAGTGTCATGATGGTAGGAATGGCTATCACTGCATCCCAAAAGTTTGTATGGATGGTTGGGAAGTCCATAATGTCACCACCTTAGAAGTTTTCACAATTAATTTTTACCATTTACAAAGGATTTATACCATATTAATTAATGCAATATAAACGATTGATCAATGAAAGTTGATACAACAAGTTTCGAAGA
The DNA here is from genome assembly GCF_046534585.1 of Peribacillus sp. SIMBA_075. Taxonomy (NCBI): domain Bacteria; kingdom Bacillati; phylum Bacillota; class Bacilli; order Caryophanales; family Bacillaceae; genus Peribacillus; species Peribacillus sp. SIMBA_075. The sequence continues at coordinate 701 of NZ_JAWRYN010000024.1, forward strand.
CTTTCAGAGTTCAATGTGAAGCCGCTCAATGTATGCTGGCTCTTTTTTGATCATAGTGAAGACAATTAACCAAATATCAGTACCTTTTTTGCTGGACATGCTGTCACCCTTTTCATGGTTTAGAATACGATATGAATGAAGATAACCAGTTAAGAAAGTGAGTCCTAATGATGGAGGTTCTAATGAGCAAGGAAACGTTTATTAAGGAAATTGCTCCATATGCCCTGAAAATTCAAAAGGAATTTAAAATTTTGCCTTCTGTGATCATTGCACAAGCTTGTTTGGAGAGTGGATATGGGACAAGCTTTTTAGCAAATCAAGGAAAGAATATATTCGGTACAAAAGGTGATTTTAAGGGCGAGTCAGTCATTATACAAACAATTGAATACGTCAACGGTGCACCCGTTCAAGTATGGAACAAATTCAGAAAATACCCAACATGGGAAGAAAGTCTAAGAGATCTTGCCAATCTATATGTAAAGGGAACTTCATGGAATAGAAGTTTGTATACAGCCGTCATTGGAGAACAAGATTACAAAAAAGCACTCAAAGCAATATTCGATGCGGGTTACGCCTCGGATCCGAAATATATAGAAAAACTGGCGAACCTAATCGAAACAAGCGATTTAACTAAATATGATGAAAGCATCGAAGAGGTCTATCATATCGTCAAAAAAGGGGATTCCGTATCTGCGCTTGCAAAAGCATATGGTTCTACGCAAATGCAGATTCAACAGTGGAATGGATTGGTCGATCTTAACCTTATTAAAGTGAACCAAAGATTAAGAGTGAAATGAACATTTACAGGGAGCGGGGTTTTATCTCGCTCTTTATTAATTTTATGGTTTCATATTTTTCCTAAAGTACATATATCCAGAAAGCGATACCTTGCCTATCAACCGCCATAAATGAATAATGTTTAAATACTCCTATGAAAACACGCTTCTATTAAAAAAATATTTCAAACCTAGTCTTCCAAATGCATAATGATAGAATTTCGGACATAAATTAAACAAACAAAAAAAAGCGCATTTAGCGCTTTTAATGTATTTGTCTATATAAGCCAATTACTTTTCCAAGTATCGAAACATCTCTTAAAATAATTGGTTCCATATTTGAGTTCTCAGGCTGAAGCCTTATGTAATCCGGTTCCTTAAAGAATCGTTTTACAGTGGCTTCATCATCTTCCGTCATGGCCACGACGATATCTCCATTATTGGCACTGCTTTGTTGTTTCACGATGACATAATCTCCATCATGGATTCCTGCTTCAATCATACTTTCGCCCATGATTTCTAGCATGAAAACATGGTCATCATGTGGAACCATGCTTTCGGGAAGCGGAAAGTATTCTTCTATGTTCTCAATTGCAGTTATCGGCATGCCCGCGGTTACTTTACCAAGTAACGGCACGTTCACGACACTAGCTTTGGGGATATTATTCGCTTCCTCCAAGTTCAGTATTTCAATGGCCCTCGGCTTGGTTGGGTCACGTCTTATCAGACCTTTACTTTCCAGGCGGGATAAATGTCCGTGTACTGTTGAACTTGATGCAAGTCCCACTGCTTCGCCAATCTCCCGGACGGAAGGTGGATACCCTTTTTGGCGGACCTCTTCTTTAATGAAATCAAGGATATCTTGCTGCCGTTTTGATAGTTTAGTCATATGTGCACCTCTTCTCCAATGTTCTTTGCCCCATTATAGCATGGCCCCCAATTCTATACAAACATAAGTTCGAATTTAGTTGTTGACTGAAACAAACGTTCGTATTATAATTTTGACATAACATACGAACGAACATTCGCTTTGGAGGGTTATTTATGAAAAAAATATACAAAAATTATGTATATACGATTCTGTTAGCTGGATCAGTATTCATCTTTTCAATTTTATTCTCTTGTACATTGGACAATGATCAAAAAAAGGATTTCCTTTCTATAGAAGTAGGTGAAGGCGACACCCTATGGGGAATTGCCGAAAAATATGATGAAGCTGATTTGACAAAAAAAGAATTCATTGGTTGGATAGAAGAGCATAATGGAGTCAGGGCAGATTCGATTAAACCTGGTCAAGTCATTGTCATACCGGTTAAAGGGGAAGAACTTGTTCAGAATTTGGCAAGTCAGCAGTAAGCAGTGAAGGTAGGGTATTATGAAGGCAATAATCTATTGTAGGGTCAGCACAGAAAAAGAGTCACAGGAGACATCATTGGCAAGGCAGGAAGATGAATTAGTCAAATTGGCCGAAAAGTTGGATATGGAAGTTGTTTCCATAATAAAGGAACAGGAAAGCGGTTATGAGTTAAACCGGGATGGCATTTTTGACATGATCGAACTATTTAAAGCCAAAGAAGCCGAAGTTCTATTAATCCAGGACGAAACAAGACTAGGAAGAGGGAATGCCAAAATAGCCCTTTTCCATGTCATCCTTAAAGAAGACGTGAAAATCTATACGCTCTCACACGATGGGGAAATAGAGTTATCGGATTCGGATGCCATGGTCATCCAGATAGTCGGTATTGTAGAGGAATATCAAAGGAAATTACATAACTTAAAAATAAAACGCGGGATGATAAGAGCCGTTGAAAAAGGCTACCGCCCTCAAAACAATCTTCAGAACCAAAGGAATTCTACTGGAAGGGAACGTATGGAAATTCCCATTGAAGAGATTATTAAACTCCGGGCCAATGGATTGACATTTGCAGAAATCGCAGCCACTTTAAGGGGCTTTGGATACAATGTATCCAAAGCTACGGTGAACAGGCGTTTTCTCGAACATCAACTAAATATACAGGAAAGTCAATCATAGAACTTGTAATTTCGCTTTTTTTTTAATACCATGACAATATCCGCAGATTACGAAGGAGCGAAATTATGCTATCAAAAGAAAAAATAGCCCGTATTAATGAACTTTCTAAAAAGGCAAAGGCTGAAGGTTTAACGGAAGTCGAGGCGAAAGAGCAAACCCAATTAAGAAGTGAGTATTTAGAAACATTCAGACGGTCCATGTCCGATACGTTGGAGCACGTGAAAGTCGTTGATCCAGAAGGAAATGACGTCACTCCTCAAAAGATAAAGAATATTAAAGAAAAAAGAAACTTACATTAATGCTTGGACTATTATCATGAAACACCCCATTTTAAGCTTTAATGATTAAAAAGGGAGTGCATTCATGTATGTATTCTCCTATTTAGCTTAATCTAAATAGGGGACTTCTTTAATTTCCAGAAAATATTGTAATATCGGGGTTGTAAATAGTGTTTTTAGTTGTGATATTATGCTGGTCACTATAATATAAAGAGGTACATTACAGGAAGGGATGTTTTACGATATGTTAGATAAATTAGATGCACTTTCTATCAATACGATTCGTACATTATCGATTGACGCAATTGAAAAGGCTAATTCCGGCCATCCAGGCATGCCCATGGGTGCAGCGCCGATGGCGTACAAATTATGGACTGAATATATGAATCATAACCCGAAAAATCCAGATTGGTTTAATAGAGATCGCTTCGTTCTTTCAGCTGGTCATGGATCTATGCTGTTATACAGCCTTCTTCATTTATCGGGCTATGGCTTATCTATCGATGATTTGAAAAGCTTCCGCCAATGGGGCAGTAAAACTCCAGGACATCCCGAATTCGGACATACCGCTGGGGTAGATGCAACGACAGGTCCTCTTGGACAAGGTATTGCAATGGCAGTCGGAATGGCAATGGCAGAACGCCACTTGGCAGAAAGCTATAACCGTGAATCTTATAATGTGGTCGATCATTATACATATAGCATTTGTGGGGATGGAGATTTAATGGAAGGTGTTTCTGCAGAAGCGGCTTCATTAGCAGGACATCTGCAACTTGGAAGACTTGTCGTTTTATATGATTCTAATGATATATCCCTTGACGGCGACTTAAGTCAATCATTTAGTGAAAGCGTAGCAAACCGGTTCAAATCTTATGGATGGCAATATGTCCGCGTTGAGGACGGGAACGATCTTCAGGAAATTGCCAAAGCGATTGAAGAAGCGAAAACCGATGAGGCACGTCCAACATTAATCGAAGTGAAAACGGTTATTGGTTACGGTTCACCAAACCGTTCAGGTAAATCTGCTGTTCACGGCGCTCCGCTTGGTGCAGATGAGCTGAAGTTGACTAAGGAAGCTTATAAATGGACATTCGAAGAGGATTTCCATGTTCCAGAAGAAGTTTATTCTCACTTCAATGAATCTGTTGTAGAGGCAGGCGCCCAAAAAGAAGAAGCTTGGAATGAAATGTTCAAAAATTACAAAGAAGCACACCCTGAGTTAGCCGAGCAATTGGAGCTGGCAATCAAAGGTGAACTGCCTGCTGAGTGGGATCAGGAAATTCCGGTTTATGAAGAAGGAAAAACATTAGCTTCCCGTGCTTCAAGCGGAGAAGTATTGAATGCAATTGCCAAAAAGGTCCCTAGCTTCATTGGTGGTTCTGCAGATTTAGCAGGATCTAATAATACTGCCATCAAAGGTGAGACAGACCTATTACCTGGTAATTACAGTGGCCGTAATATATGGTTCGGTGTACGTGAATTCGCTATGGGTGCGGCTTTAAATGGAATGACCCTTCATGGTGGATTAAAAGTGTACGGAGGTACATTCTTCGTATTCTCTGATTATTTGCGTCCTGCCATAAGAATGGCAGCACTGATGGGACTACCTGTAACGTATGTCTTCACCCACGATAGCATTGCTGTAGGGGAAGACGGACCGACACATGAGCCAATCGAACAATTAGCATCATTGCGGGCAATGCCCAACCTAGGGGTAATCCGTCCAGCTGATGGCAATGAAACGGCAGCAGCTTGGAAAGTGGCTATGGAGTCTACAAATAAACCGACTGCCCTTGTACTGACTCGTCAAGGGTTGCCAACAATAAAAGATACTTCCGAAACTGCTTATGAAGGTGTTTCAAAAGGGGCTTACATCATATCCGCTGCTAAGAAAGAAGAAGCGGATGCATTACTACTTGCGACTGGTTCTGAAGTGAACTTGGCTGTGGAAGCACAGAAAGCTTTAGCGAACGATGGAATTGATGTTTCGGTAATCAGCATGCCATCATGGGATCGATTTGAAACTCAATCTAAAGAATATAAACAAAGTGTAATCAATCCAGCAGTGAAAAAACGTCTAGCTATCGAAGTGGCTTCACCGTTTGGCTGGGATCGTTATGCAGGTGATGAGGGTGAAATATTGGCCATCAATCATTTTGGAGCTTCTGCACCAGGCGGTAAGATCATGGAGGAATTTGGTTTCACTGTAGAAAATGTAGTTGCTCGTGTTAAAGAAATGCTTAAATAATAGTAATGGGGAACTGACACCAACTAGTTTGGTGTCAGTTTTTTTATCGAACCTTCTAATTGTATGTTGAAAGTGCTCTTATTCTCTGGGATAGCATCCATTCGACAAAAAAAGAAAAAAATTTCTCCAGCAAACAACATATCTTTTTAGTTTGTCAATATATAATGAGAATAAATAATTTTCGTTTAAATGTGTCAGTTAAAGGGGAAAGTCATCAAGGGTAGGAAATAATGGAAGGTCCTGATGGTAAGTTGTTCTGGTGACCAAAATAGGAATGCTAGGAGGCGTTGGCTGATGAGAACCTATCAAATCTTTTTAATCGAAGATGAATTTGCCCATCATTATTATGGAAGAGAAAAGCTATTTTTCAATTTGTTTTTGGAGTATATTCAAGCAAGGGGCAGACTGAAGAGTATTTTGCAAAAACAAATCGAATTTGTCACCAAAACAGTCCCCATTATCCAGTTGCAGGTAGCAATTGAACAACGTTTACAAAAAAAGATGAATTTTTGGTCTCAAAATGGAAAATACTATTTAGAAAAAACAAACGGATCAAGTAAAGCCGTGTTAATCATCCAGGATGAGTCCATTACGCTTAAAGCTGAAGGAGACTATGAAGCGGAGACGGCTTTCTTTGAATGCATTCGAAAATATGAAGCGAGTTTTCTAGCCATTGATTTTGAACACGAAAAATACGGTTGGTTAAAACCGATAAAAGAAAGAAAATTTGTCTAAATGGGGGACTTTTCGGTAGCGGGTATTGTATAATAACCTTTGGTCTAGTACACTGATGTTAGACAACACGAAGGAGGAAATAGTATGTGGGTTTACATTCTAGTTGGCGTACTGGCATTGATTGCTGGAGTAGTGCTGGGATTTTTCATCGCTCGTAAATACATGATGGATTACTTAAAGAAAAATCCGCCAATTAACGAACAGATGCTGAAAATGATGATGATGCAAATGGGTATGAAACCATCCCAAAAGAAAATTAATCAAATGATGAGCGCCATGAATAAACAACAAACAAAATAATAAGCATGAAATACCGCTATTATAACCTTGTTTTTATAAAAAGATAGGATAAATGTAAAGTTATAACGATAAACCACGTAAGGATCGAACCTTCAATTGATTTAAGTGATAATTAAGTTTATCTTCCTTTTTAAACGTAAAGCCACTTTTCCTGGACGAGTTTCAGGAAAAGTGGCTTTTATTTTCGAGTTTGAATATCATTGGTAACAATTTTTAGAATCGGAAGCAATAAAGGTTTTGAAACTAGAGTAGAAGCAATAGTCGCCATGAACTTGTGAACAAAAATAGCTTGAACAACAATACCTGGAGTCAATAAATTCAGTAACCTACAAAATATCACTGCTAGTCAGGGCTTCAGCACCACTTTAATGCATCCGTCTGTCCTTGTATCGAATACTTGATAACCATGTTTAGCTTGATCGATTGGAAGTACATGGGTTACGACATCGCCAGGATCAACCTTTCCTTCAGATATAAGGTTATAGAGATAGGGCATATAAGGGATAACAGGAGCTTGTCCGGTCTTGATATCCACGTTTCTTTGAAATATATCCCCTAACGGAAATCCGTTATAACGCCCTCCGTAAACACCTGTTATTTATTTGAATGGTTCCAGCTTTACGCACGGCTTGCGAGGCAATTACAAGACCACCCATGGCACCTCCATGCAGCTTAAGGCCAGTTGCTAGATATTCCATAGGAGTCATTTTACCGCTCATGCCAGAACAGTCAATTACGATGTCGGCTCCGCCTTTGGTTATTTCTTTGAGATATTCCCCTACGTTTTCATATTGTTCGAAATTAACGATTTCGACTTTATTTGTCCGTTTAGCATGTTCCAAACGATAGTTGAGATGATCGAAGGCAATGACCCTTTTCGCTCCTTTGAACCAAGCGAATTTTTGAGCGAGTAATCCAACGGAACCGCAGCCCAAAATGATAACTGTATCACCAGGTTTAACTCCTGCATGGTCAACGCTCCAAAATGCAGTTGAAGCTGCATCTGCGAGTAATACCAATTTTTCATCTTCTACCTCACAATCTTCCGGAATCTTAAAAGGTGTGAAATTTCAATAAGGAACCCGCATGTATTCTGCTTGTCCTCCCGCATACCCACCAGTTGTTTCTGAATATCCCAAAAAACCACCCATTTCGCCATGAGGGTTTGAGTTATCGCACTGACTTGTAAGGTCGTTCTCGCAATACCAGCAGCTTCCGCAGCTAACGTTAAAGGGGATGATAACACGATCTCCCTTTTTTAACTTATTTACACCTGGACCGACTTCCTCGACAATTCCCATTGGCTCGTGGCCAATAACATAATCAGTTGGCATATTTGGAATCATTTGATGAATCAAGTGCAAATCCGAACCGCAAATGGCTGAAGTTGTAACTTTTACGATAATATCATCTGAATTTTTGATATGGGGGTCTTTAACATCTTTGACCTGCACGTTTTTATTGCCCTGGTAAGTTACGGCTTTCATAAAACTTCCTCCTCTATTTATTTGGCGTTGCGAACATCCCGAGTCTATCTGTATCGTTAGGAAATAACCTCATCCGAGCGATGCTGATTGCCATTTCTGCTGATTTCAAATCCAATTCAACTTGCTTTCCTATATCATTTGGATAAAGCCAGCCTTTACTTATCATTAAATCGGATATTTCGGCATGTAAATCAATGGATTGCTCCATTTGCCGGTATAGGGCTTGTCTCAATTCTGGACTCATTGTTTCCGTTATAGCTATTGCATACGTATGAATCCCGCTTTTGATTGACAGTAGGAAATCGAGGGCAAAAGAAGAATCAGCCATTTCAGGCATATGTTCAGCGCCTTGGGGATCTAAATAATCCATTTCCATAACGTTCACCTCATTGTATATAGTTTGTTCGGGCACCTTGGTAAAAACTTTTCAGTTCATTAATGGCTATTATGGATTGCTGTACGTCTTTTTCCATTAGTGCCTTTAAATCATTATCGAAACAAATTCCTTGCATTAATTTGGATTTCATCAAGCTTATTGTTTTAAAATTTATTATTTCATGCGTCTCCATGGTCTCATGAAAGGCCAGTTTTTCATTTTCCATCCAATCACCCCTTAAGTGTATGTAACAAAAGTAATTTTCCCTATTCAACTCATTGGTATACAGGGGGTCTAGGTTTTACCTTCTTTAAGAAACAATGAATAAGACCATTTGAACAACGAAAGATAAGTAAGTGAATGTAAATGAAAGGAGAGATACTTTTAATGGGAAAGTTAGGACTGCATGAAACGTTAGAGTTGCATGAAATATTGAATTTCAAAAGCCTTTGTCTATCCAAAAGTTCTATAATGAACGGATTAGTTCGAGATACGGAATTAAAAAACATTCTATTACAAGACATCAGCAGCGGCAGAGAGCAAATTCAAAGATTACAGGAAATTCTGGTTAATCAAGGAGAGGGGAAATAATGACCAACTTTTTGCAAAATATGGCGGGTATGAGTGGAATGACCGATCAGGTGATTGCAACTGACTTTCTGATTTCTGCCAAATCAGGAATTAGAAATGCGGCATTCGCTATAACTGAAACAGCTTCACCTGAACTGAGGGCTGCATTACGGGAACAGCTAAAGTCCGCTGTAGAAACACATGGGATCATAAGTGATTATATGGTTTCAAAAGGTTATTATCACCCTCAGGATATGGATGAGCAAGCACAGGTGAATCTTAAAACGGCTAATACGGCATTGGATCTTTCTCAACAATAAGATTTTGACGAGCTTTTGGATGGTTCCACTTTCCAAAAGCTAACTGATGAAGTGCCCTCTATCTTTTGATAGGGGGAAATTTCATTGCGATAATAAACATATCAACAAAAGTTGAGTTTTTTGTGTTGACTTTATCAACTGTAAATATTAAAATTACAGTAATCTCCTTGAGGAGGATGCAAAAAGTGAATAGTGATTTTACAATAGCTGTGCATAGTTTGGTCTATTTAGCTTATCTACCAGATCATATGGCTAGCAGTGAGTCTATCGCAGAAAACGTTTGTACAAATTCGGCAAGGATTCGGAAAATGATGAGCTGCTTACGGAATAAAGGATTTGTTAAGACTAAAGAAGGTGTGGGCGGAGGCTATATTCTGGACTGTAACCCTGAAGAGGTGAGTTTGGCAGATATTTATATAACGGTCTCGCATGGAACCTTGAAGCCAAAGTGGTGTACAGGTAATCCGGAGAAAAAATGTGTCATATCTTCCAATACCCAGGTAGTCATGGATCAAATCTTCGATGAAGCTGAGTTATATTTTGAAAAATATTTAGAAGATATTACTCTCAGCACTTTTTTGGAAAAAATTAAACAATGTCCGTGATGTTGATTTAGTTTTTTCTTTTGTCTTTACTGTACATTTTATTTTTACAGTTAATAATTGATAACAATAGAATATAAAAGGGGTGTTAAAAATGGCCGGAAATAATCAGTTAAATAATGGGGATTGGGTGCAGGGAAGATCAAGAGATGGAGAACTTATCCATGGTTACATTGAAACGGTAAGCGCGAATCGAGAAATCGTTAAAGTGAATGTGGTGGAAAGTGACAATGAAAAAGCGGTCGGGAAATCGATTTGGATTCCGAGTAAATGGACTGAAAAGCTGCCTGATCTAGAAATCAGTAACGAAAGTCATCTTTTGGCATTAATTGATTTGGCTTTACTATCTAAGGATGAAACATGGTTTATGGAGTTATCCGGTAAATTGGAATCGATTAAAATCCATCCGAAAATAAATATCAGGAAATCCGAGTTTCTTATCCCGGGAAATAGAATCGGGAAACTTGATTTAAATAGATGATGAGTCAAAAACCATAATATATCGGATAATACAAGGAGGACATGATCATGACAATAGAACATGTAACAGATGATAATTTTGCTAGTGAAGTCAAGGAAGGTTTAGTACTGGTTGATTTTTGGGCACCGTGGTGCGGACCATGTAAAATGATTGCCCCAATCCTTAATGAAATTGATGTTGAAATGGGTGATCGGGTTAAGATCGTAAAATTGAATGTGGATGAAAATTCAGCTACGACAAGCGATTATGGAGTGATGGGAATTCCGGCCCTTATTCTTTTCAAAGATGGAGAAAAAGTAGATCAGGCAATTGGCTTACAGCCTAAAGAAGCCATTGCGGCATTGATTGAAAAGCATGCATGAGTAGTATGTGTTAAATAAAGGCTCTTTTCGTAAAGATTGTTGTTTTTAAAACGAAACTATTTAAGGTTGATTGGAGCGGAAGTGCGAGACTCCTGCGGGAGCAGCGGGACAGGTGAGACCCCACAGGCGTTTACGCCGAGGAGGCTCACCGCCCGCTCCAAGGAAAGCGAGCATCTGGAGGGGAAATCAACCACAACTCACTACCTGGTAAATAGCAACAAAGTATGTGAAAACAGCCTAAATAAAAAAAGGACTTATACCGACCAATACCTGTAAAGGGTTGGTAACAAAATGGAGGATTACTAAATGAATTCTAAATTTACACCATTATTTGATTCGTTCAATCTAGGAAAAGGGATGGAAGTGAAAAATCGGTTGGTGATGGCGCCTATGACAAATTTCTCTTCGAATCCTGACGGGACTGTAACCGATGCAGAAGTTAACTATTATGAACGTCGGTCTGGCGGGGTAGGCATGGTAATAACAGCTTGCACATACGTGACGGCCAATGGTAAAGGTTTTCATGGTGAATTTGGCGGAGATACGGATGAAATGATTCCTAGTTTACATCGTTTGGCTTCTGCGATTAAAGCAAAAGGTGCAAAAGCAATTCTACAAATATTTCATGGCGGCCGTGAGGTTCCACCGGAATTAGTACCAAATGGTGATGTTGTAAGTGCAGGCAATATTCCGTCGGAAGGCGAAGGGAAACCTGTTCCACGTCCACTAACTGAAAGAGAAATTGAATCGATCATTCTCGATTTTGGTGAAACCACTCGACGAGCGATTGAAGCTGGATTTGATGGTGTTGAAATTCACGGTGCCAATGGTTATTTACTCCAGCAATTCTTTTCACCGCATTCAAACCGTCGTGAAGACAAGTGGGGCGGATCGCTTGAAAAACGTCTGACTTTCCCATTAGCGGTTGTGGACGAAGTGAAAAAGGCTGTTGCTGAATATGCCAAAAATCCGTTCATCGTAGGATATCGCTTTTCACCGGAGGAGCCTGAAACACCAGGAATCACCATGGATGATACACTTGCATTGATTGATGGGCTTGTATCAAAAAATATTGATTATCTCCATGTTTCATTAATGGATTTCTGGTCGAAAGCAAGACGGGGAGTCGAGGCTGACCGACCTCGGATAGAAATTATAAAAGAACGTGTCGGAGATCAAGTTCCTGTCATCGGCGTTGGTTCCATCTATACAGCGGATGATGCAATCAAAGCACTGCAATCAGGGGTTCCGTTAATCGCATTGGGCCGTGAACTTATAATCGACCCTGAGTGGGTACAAAAAGTGGAACAAGGCAGGGAAACTGAAATCGTGACAAAAATAAACAAGGATAATCAGCAGCAACTTGATATTCCAGATCCATTATGGCAAGCGATCATCCATTCTCCAGGATGGTTCCCGGGGATTGAATAGGAGTTGTCTCCGTATTAATTAAACGTTACTATTTTGTCACAAGAATTCGATAACACTCGGAAAAAGTGAACAACAAAAAGAAGACCCTGTCATTATGATGATCAGGTCTTCTTTTTGTTGACATTCACTTCCCCTGCAAGAGGATGCCGGGATGAAAAAAACACGGAGTGGGGCGAATCCACTCCATGTTTTCGTAATGATTAATTTTTCATCTTAAAATAGAAAGGTATCAAGTGAGTATGGTCCAGCTCCGGTTATCGCAACGCCAATCGCCACTGCAAGAATGGCAAGATTATATTCATAACCGTTTTGAGTTGCCCAGTAGCCATTGGCTCCATGGACTTTAACGATCGCAACGAGCATTGTAAGCGCAATTAATATACCTGCAAAGGGTGTAAGGAGACCTAAAGCAAATAAAGCTCCTCCAATAAACTCTGAAAGACCAGCAAATAGTGCCATCGTAACTCCTGGTTTCATCCCGATCGAATCAAACCAGCCTCCTGTGCCTCTCAAGCCATGACCGCCAAACCATCCAAACAATTTTTGAGCTCCATGTCCAACAAACGATAACCCGATTACTACACGTATAACTAATAAACCTATACCAATCATTTATGATGCCTCCTGAAATTTTATTTTGATTAAAGATATCTTTAATTCGAGATTTGATTTTAAAAAAAACATGGGTTTTTATCTCGAGTTAAAATATCTTTAATTAAAGATAATGTAATTTGAGTGTTTTGTCAACATAATTTTAATTTACATTTGAATGATTGCTGTGGGGAAAAGGGAACGAGGTTTCTATATTAAAGGGAGATGTGATTTAAGTAATTACTCGTGATTTTCACACTTTTACTCGTGATAAGTACATGGAATTCAATTTTATTTACGAGGGCGCCGACCTGAAAGTACAATTAAGGAATTATTTAAGAACACAGGCCGCTCATTACTTAAGATGTTTAAATAAGGCTGTTTTCACATACTTTGTTGCTATTTACCAGGTAGTGAGTTGTGGTTGATTTCCCCTCCAGATGCTCGCTTTCCTTGGTGCGGGCGGTGAGCCTCCTCGGCGTAAACGCCTGTGGGGTCTCACCTGTCCCGCTGCTCCCGCAGGAGTCTCGCACTTCCGCTCCAATCAACCTAAATAGTTTCGTTTTAAAAACAACAATCTTTACGAAAAGAGCCTTAAATAATGAACATTTGCAATATGATTGGTTTCCCTTATATTAAAGGGTGGAACTAAGGTAGGAAGTCTTTTGACTATTAATCCGGTTGGTGCTTCCATCTTAGCTGGATTTCCTATTGTTCCTGTTGTGACAAACTAGAACCGACACACGATGTTAATGTTGAAATGTGCATCCTTTTTAATGCAAAAACAGGCAGTGCGCCCGTAGCGTTTGCCTGTTTTTTATATAGAAAGAAAAGTTTATTCTTATGTATTCGAATGGAGAAAGAATCGAAAAAGGAGAGATTGACCGGTAAAATAAATCATATAATAACATGGGTGGTTATCAATGGGAGATGAACGGGATTAAAAACCTGTACCAGTTTTATAAAAAAGTTCATTATATTTATTTAATAATTGATCAAGTTGCTGGCTATATTCAACGGCAACATGGGAGTTTAAACCATCTTTAGCGACAATCTTGATAAGTTCATTTCTCTTTAATTCAATCTGTTCGAGAAATTCATTCTTTTTAGCCATTATATTTCCTTTCTGGCCCCAACATTTTTTCATGGTACCCTTTATTTATGTGTTCTGTTGTAAAATTTGTATGAATATAACAATTATATCGGCTCGGACTAATGAATTCAAATAAGTTAACTTAATGAAAATTAAGCAGTGGCCCCCTTCTCCTTTAAATGTTTGGCATTTAGTTGTCATTAAATATTCACAGTTCCATAAATGTATTTTTTTATCTTATTTGTTACAATGTTTATAGGTTGACATACATAGGAGTGAGCTCATTTGAATGATATTAATATGTTTTTAGCTTTTGGGGCGGGCTTCTTGAGTTTTATTTCGCCATGCTGCTTACCGCTCTATCCAGCCTTTTTATCTTATATCACTGGTATGAGTGTTGGTGAAATCAAATCCGAGAACGCCATGCTCCAAAGTAGAAGTATGCTGCATACTCTATTCTTCCTTCTTGGATTTTCTCTAGTTTTTATTGCAATTGGTTTTAGTACGACCTTTTTAGGTTCTTTTTTCTCGGAATACAAAGAACTGATTCGTCAGATTGGTGCGATCCTGATTATTATTTTTGGATTATTCATTGTAGGAATCTTTCAGCCGAAATCTTTGATGAAGGATAGTCGTTTTGAATTTAAAAACCGACCTGGCGGATATATAGGTTCGATTCTTATCGGACTTGCTTTTGCGGCTGGATGGACGCCTTGTGCTGGCCCACTATTGGGTGCTGTCATCTCTTTGGGTGCGACTAACTCTAGCGCTGCCATGAGTTATATGACTGCCTATATATTAGGCTTTGCCATCCCGTTTTTCATATTATCCTTCTTTGTCGGAAAATTGAAATGGATCAAAAAGTACAGCCAATACATCATGAAGATTGGCGGATATTTAATGATTGTAATGGGTGTGATTTTGTTTTTTAATTGGATGACCAAAATAATAGCAGTCCTGTCTAGACTATTCGGTGGCTTTACGGGGTTTTAGTCCATAATAAGTTATTTTTTCAAAATTATTCTAATGGGAGTTTCCTTGATTAGGTTTTATTGTGCTGTTCGAAATTTGATTCGAACTGGTGACGATGGATATTACCATGCCAATCATGAAGAAATTAAGAAGAAAATTTGGGCTGCAAAGGATATAATTATATGCTCGATGGGTCAGCAGAAAAATGGTTGTTGTAGCTTGGGCGAAAGATTTTTATCGTCAAGCCTTTTGTCGAGAGCAGGGTATTAAATGCCATCAATAGGTCGCTAAATTAAAAACACGCTCCTTGTTTATCTCAAATAGGTAATATATACTTTGTTTATTCATTGAAGTCATATATAATTTTTAATGGTACTTACCTATTTTTAATTAAAAGGGATGGTTTGATGATATATATATCAACAGGTATAGCGATTGTGATGGCTATGGGTGTTTTCATGTTACGGATGAAGGAAACGAAAAAACCAGTGAACGAAAAGAAAATCATCTTACCGCCGGTGTTTATGAGTACGGGTGCTTTGATGTTTATTTTTCCAATGTTCCGGGTCACTCGATATGAATTATTGGAGGCTCTTGTTGCAGGGATGTTGTTTTCCATCCTATTAATTAAAACATCCAAATTCGAAGTTAGAGATGAAAAAATTTATATCCTGCGCTCTAAAGCGTTTATATTCATATTGATTGGTCTCATGGTGATACGGCTGGTGGCGAAACTGATGCTGGGAAGCACGATTGAAGTCGGCGTCTTGAGTGGTATGTTTTTCTTACTTGCATTTGCTATGATCGTTCCATGGAGAATTGCCATGCTATATCAATACAAAAAAGTCAAAGCTGCCAGTTTAAGTGGAAGTAATATGGTGTGATACATGTAAAATAGGATCAAAGGGATAATCCAGGAAACCTGAGTCGATATCATAATGACTCAGGTTTTTTGAGCTTTTCGAGGCTGAATCATTGGCGCAGGAAGAACCCTAGTGATAACATGGCTTTAACCACATTTAAAGGAGATGTTGATAAAATGGTAGATGAGGTCATTTTAAATGATGTTCCACTGCATGTTACTGATTTTCTTACTGAAAATGTAAAGGATTCTGAAGGAAGAGAAATCAGAAAAGTCAGTTTTAATTTCAAGGTTACAAATAGTGAATATCATGATATTACAACACTGCTTTATCAAATGGTATTTGATTTAAAGATTCCTCAGTCAAACGAGGAATTTCGAGCAGAGATCTTTAACTATGCGACTTCGGTCACGAATCTATATGAAGAAAATGCCGTAGGGGATTTTTCACTGGTCTTGCTGGAAGTGAACGATCCGGAATGATTACATTGCCAGTCTTGTAAAGATATGGGTTACTGTCTATAATAATAGTGACGATCATTCTATACATATGAGGTGGTACTTTGCTTAGTGGATGGTTTTTATGGTTTATTCTATTTTGGGTAGCCCTTTTAATTATTTTGATGAGCATAGGTGGCTTTTTCATGTTTCGAAAGTTCCTGAAAAGATTCCCCAAAGAAGACGGGAAATCCGATATGGATTGGGAAGAATACTATTTGGACCAAACAAAGCACTTATGGTCAAATCAACAAAAGGAATTACTCGAAGATTTAGTGAGCCCTGTACCGGAACTTTTTCGTGATGTTGCACGCCATAAAATTGCGGGGAAAATCGGAGAGTTGGCGTTAAAGGAAAAAGTGGGCGATATTACGGAAGATCTAGTGATACGCGGCTATATCATTGCCACACCAAAACGTGACCATAAATTTTTACAAAAAAAATTAGCTGAAAGAAAAGTGAATATGGGTCCATATGAACACTTATTCAGCTAATGATGAAAAGGGCAGACTCTTTTGAGTTTGCCTTTTTTTATTCTGAATAATTGAAAAGAATGGGACAGTGTGGTAATAATTAGAACGTTTGTACCCAAGCCATGCTATTCTTTAAATTTTTGATATAATAATAGTAAGTAAAAGTGAGGACGGAGTGAAACTATGAAATTTATCCATACGGCTGATTGGCATTTAGGGAAAATCGTACACGGGGTACATATGACAGATGACCAAAGGCATGCCCTTTTGCAATTCATAGAAATTGTTGAAGAAGAAAAACCTGATGCGGTTGTGATTGCCGGTGACCTTTATGATCGTTCGGTTCCGCCGACTGAAGCTGTGGAGCTTCTTGATGAAATCCTTTATACGATTAATGTGAAAATGAATACACCAATCGTTGCAATATCGGGAAACCATGATTCTGCGGAAAGGCTTGCATTTGGTTCATCATGGTATCGTCATAGTCAGTTATACATTCATGGGAAATTGACAAAAACATTTGAGCCGGTTCGCATTAAGGGAGTGAATTTTTATTGTGTTCCATATGCAGAACCTGGAACGGTTCGCCATCTTTTTGAAGATGAAAGTATCCATTCCCATCAAGAAGCGATGAAGCGGATAACCGGAATGATTGCAGAGACTTTCAATAAGGATGAACCGAATGTCTTCGTAGGACATGCTTTTGTATTAGGCGGAAAAACGAGCGATTCAGAGCGAGTTTTGTCAGTAGGTGGTTCCGGATGTGTTTCATCAGACTTATTCGATGCGTTCGATTATACGGCACTTGGACATTTACATAGTCCTGACGCGATACGTCATCCAAAGGTGTTTTACTCTGGATCACTATTAAAATACTCTTTTTCTGAGGCCAAGCAAAATAAGTCGCTTTCCATTGTCGATATGCAAGAAGATGGTAGCTTCGATATACGCTATCGATCTTTGGCGCCCAAGCTGGATATGAGGGAAATATCCGGAACGATGGAAGAGTTACTAGATTCCGCTTTTTATCAATTGCAAAAAAAGGATGACTACTTGAAAATAACATTAAATGACGAGGGGTCACTCAT
This sequence comes from Peribacillus sp. SIMBA_075, assembly GCF_046534585.1. NCBI lineage: Bacteria > Bacillati > Bacillota > Bacilli > Caryophanales > Bacillaceae > Peribacillus > Peribacillus sp. SIMBA_075. The sequence continues at coordinate 18,276 of NZ_JAWRYN010000024.1, forward strand.
CGATCCGATTAATCGTTTGCGCCAGATTTACCCGAATGTACTTCATCTGGAACGAAAATGGGATTTGACCGACCTTAGAAGAAAAAAATCCTTCTCTTCTGTAAAAGATGAACGGAAATCAGAATTGGACTTGTTCGAAACGTTTTATCAAGAAATGACAGATCGGGACTTTGATTCTCAAAAGCAAGATTTGATGGTTTCGGTAATTGAAGCCGTGAAGAAAGAGGAGGCTTTGAAATGAGACCCCATATTTTAACGATGCAGGCATTCGGACCATATGCAGGGAGGGAAACCATCGATTTTAATTCCCTTGGAGAACGGACCATGTTTGTCATCTCTGGAAAGACAGGCGCAGGGAAAACAACGATATTTGATGGGATCAGTTTTGCGATTTATGGAAAAGCCAGTGGTGAAGACCGAAGCGGGCAAGATTTACGGAGTCAGTTTGCTGAAGATGATGTGATGACGGAAGTCTCGCTGCAATTTACCCTGCGTGGGAAAACGTATTGGGTGACCCGGTCACCGCAGCAGGAACGAAAGAAAAAAGCAGGAGAAGGAACGACAACGGTTGGAGCAAAGGCTGAATTATATGAGATATTGGCTGAAGGAAAAAAATTGCTTGGTGCGAATGTGCGTGAGGTTGAGGAAAAAATCAAATTACTCATTGGACTTGATGCCAATCAATTCCGGCAAATCCTGATGATTCCACAAAATGAATTCCGAAAACTGTTAACTTCCGACAGCAAAGATAAAGAACAGATTCTCCAAAAATTATTTCATACTGAACTTTATAAACGAATCGAAGAAAAATTAAAAGAAGAGGCTACCATCCTTAGAAAGCAAAGTGAAAAAAGCGCTCAGAGGAGAATTGAATTAATGAAAGGCATCCAGCCTGGTAATCATGTAGAATTGCAGGCACAATTGGAAGCGGAGGTGCCTAACGAACAGCTGATCTTACCACTGTTACAGGAAGTCATTTTGGCAGCGGCAGAAAAAAATGAGGATGTAAATAAACAAATACAGGAAAAGCAAAAAGCTCGTGATCAAGTAAATCAAGAACTTTCAAAAGCTGTCGATTTATTAAATCGATTTTCGGAAAAAGAAAAACTTCGAAAAGAAAAAGAGGCCCTTGAAGAAAAGCTGCCAGAAATGGAACTAGTGAAAGTCCAAATGAAAATGGCACACAAAGCGGCATCACTTGAAAAGCAGGAACAATACTATTTGCGAATTGGCAAACAAGTGCAAGATGCGAATGCCGAACTTCAAAAGTTAAGCGAGCAGTCCGAGAAGTTACGAACTGAGCGCATTGAGAAGCAGGATTGCTATGATAAGGAAATGTTGAAGGAAAATGAAAGAGAGCAGGCAGTCCGAGCTGTTCATCAGCTTGAGCAGGTAAAAGAGGCTGTCATGACTTTTGCAAGCTTAAAAGCACAGGTTACCTTAGATGAAAAAGAGTGGCAAACTTGTAAACGACTTCGTGAAAAAACTGTTTCGGAACATCTGTCGGTCGAAGTGGAAGCTGAGAAAGTCGCTCAAGAAAAAACAGAAGCGGAAAAAGCGGCTGTTCTTTATCGTGATCAGGAAATTGAAGCAGAAAGAAATCATTCAGCTTTATCGAAAATTAAAAAGCTTCAAGAAGTTCTTTATGAAATCCAGAATACGAAACGAGTGCTGGATGAAAAGAATAATCGGTTCCAGGAGTTACAAAGAATACACATTCAGGAGAAGGAAAAACTGGAAACCCTGAACCGAAACTGGCGATCAGGCCAAGCGGGTATGCTTGCTTCCATGCTGCACTCTGGAGAAAATTGTCCTGTGTGCGGTTCACAAAGTCATCCAAAACCAGCACAGATGCATGAGCATATGCCGACGGATTTGGAGATGAAAGAGCAAGAAAACAAGCTGAAAACGGCGGAACAACAAAAAAGCCAAGCCGAAAGTGAATATTATCAGGCGAAATCCAAATATGACGCATTGTTGGAGTCTTCACAAGAGAAGCTAAGTGACTTACAAAATGACATGCCGGAGTTTAGGAATGAAGATATTAATGAGCATTTGCTGCAGTTTGTACAAAAAGGAAAAGTGCTGCAAGAACAGCTAAAAGAATTGATGCGGAAAAAGTCAGTATTAAATGATCTGGAAAAAAGGTTGCTGGATTTAAAAGAGAAAGCATCCGAGCTAAAGGAAAATCTGATTTCTTTAGAGAGAAAAGAGGACCAAGGGAAAACCAGGTATATTGAAAACTCGACAAAACTGACAGGATTAACCGATTCCCTGCCAGACGGAATACGGACAGAGGAAGAATATAATGTAGCTTATCTAATGGCTGTAAATACGCAGAAACGCTTACAATCGGCCTTGGAAAATGCACAAAAAAACCTTCAAATGGTGAAAGAAAAAGAATCGGCAATCAATGCAAAAAAAGAATCCCTAAGTGGAAATATAGAGGCATTAAATCAAGAATTGAAAGAGGAACGGGAAAAGTTAATTACGGATATGACCAATCAAGGCTTTTCCAATTATAAAGAATATACAGCAGCCAAAAAGTCGGAAGCGGCTCTTGGGAGTTTAGAGGACCAAGTGCTGCAGTATAATCAAAATTGGCAAAGTGTTTTAAGTCTGTTTCATGATTTGGAAATGAAGTTAAAAGATGTAGTCAAACCGGACCTTGAAGGATTGAAAAAGACATTTGATTTCATAGATGCAGAATTGGAGTCGCTACGCCAAAATCAGAATGAATTACATGCCGAAAAAAGGACTAATGAAGAAATCGAAAGGAAATTGGCGCATATCAGGGAAGATCAGAAAAATCTGGATGAAAGGTACAGTATCGTCGGTCATCTGTCTGAGATTTCCAAAGGTCAAAACTCCTTCAAAATAACTTTTGAACGTTATGTACTGGCAGCCTTTTTAGATGATATCTTAAAAGAAGCCAATTCAAGGCTGCTGAAAATGACAAGCGGAAGATATCAGTTATTGCGAAAGCTTGATCCTACACGAAGGAATATCCAGAGCGGTCTGGAGTTATCTGTGTATGATCAATATACAGGACAAGAGAGGCATGTCAAAACCCTTTCGGGAGGAGAGAGCTTTAAGGCATCCCTTGCACTTGCTTTGGGTCTTGCGGATGTCGTCCAGCAGAATGCAGGCGGGATCTCACTCGAAACGATGTTCATCGATGAAGGTTTCGGTACCCTCGACCCTGAATCTCTTGATCATGCGATTGAAGCATTAATGGATATACAAAGCACCGGGAGATTAGTCGGGATAATTTCTCATGTTCCAGAATTAAAAGAAAGAATAGATGCCCAGCTCCAAGTCATCTCGACACAAAAAGGGAGTCGTACGTCCTTCTATTTTGCTGGATAAATCAAGAAAAAAAGAATGGCTAAGGAGTGAAAGTGGCTCCCATGCCATTCTTTTTAATTTTTAGGAATGAACTACTCTATGTTAATATCATCAGCTGTTTTTCCGGGGGAAAACTTATGGATGCGAATCACCAATATTGGATTTGAGAATTCAGCGGTAATTCTTCGTGAGCAAATCGAAAAGGGGAAAGGGATTTTTCTCTGTGTGGGTATTGTATCCGCTTTTTTTTCAAGTAATGGCTTATGAGAATCATCAACGATGATCGATAGCTCATTATCACGTAAACAAACTTTAATATCTTTCACATCATGATTTTCCAAAACCGCTTCCACCATATACTCATCGTCACTTTCGTATATATCAATTGAAAAAAGTTGATGATCCAACGCACAAGTTTCCGGATCCAGAAAAAACTTTTTTACCCATTCATCAAACTTTTCAACCTCATTCATTTGCAATCCATGTTGATTGTCTTGCATGTTGATACCCCCGGTTTTCCTTTGTTGTATTATATGTTGAATTATGAATGTGGTGATTGATAAAGTGAAAATGGATGATGGAAAGATACAGGAAAACGTGGTTCAAAAAATGCAGGAATATCAATGTATAAAAAGTATCCAACGATTTTTAGAAAAGTAACCAAAGCACAGGAACGAGGGCTGTGTGTGTATTAACGGGAATCATAAAGTAGAAGGAAGCTAACAGTGATGAAAAATTCTAAATGAGTTGGTCATCTCTTTATTTACTTGATCATTTTGATCTATAACGCGTCACCTCCATCTTAATATTCAAAACTAGGCTTTACTGCTGTCGAAATGAACAAGCTCAATCCTTGTTAGTACAGTTATAAATATCATAAGGAATGTAATTTTTAAATAACTCACCGCCGCCTCGTATTGGAATCTTAATGAAGAAAATACGCCCTCTTATCACTTCCCGATATAGTGGAAATTGCTGTTGTTGCTGTAAAGGCACCATAACCCAAAAAGACGCTCTTTAAAGCGCCCGATTGCTTGCATTTAATGATTGAAAGAGATCACGATATTTGTAGATTAGCTTTTCATAGGATGTCGACTTCTTACTCTTTTTCTTCTGATTGGTCAAAATAGCAAACCTTACTTTAGGGTGAAAAAGGTGGAGGGGGGCGCTATTAATCGATCAAAGAAGTGTGGAAACAATTCCTCAATTGCTGCTTCTCTCCTTTTAATAAAACATGAGAATGGTAGCTTTATGGCACTCTTTTGCCTAGCGGCTTTTCCGTCCATCTTTCACCTGCTTCCAAGATGATTAATTCTCGAAAAGTAATAGGGCTTGGCAGCTGTTTCCCTGCGATGCTTCCTCCGATAATTATTGCTTTCTCCAATATGATTCGTCCCCCAATCCCGCTGCAAGTATTCGTGTTCTCTCGATAAAACTACTTTCCTTATAGGTGAACATCAAATGAAGTCCCATCCACCAATAATTCGTGAGACTCACCATCTGCTATATCGTCGGTAGTGAATGAAAAGGACTTGAGCCCGTCGATTTTTTCTTCGGAATCGATTAATAAGCCAATTGTGCCTTTTCTTGTTTCTCCTGGTTGGTAATCTAATCGACTTACTTTTTTTGTCCCCATAAAAGTATCCCCGGAGTGGATGAAATTTTTAGAAGGCACATTATATGTAAGGTCATCATTGAAAGTAACATGTTCCATGCTGAAGAACTGCAGTTCCTTGGGACCTTTATTTTCCACAGAATAAGTTATTTCAAAATAAGTTACCTCTTTGCCGATATCCGTTTTAGACCAGGCAGACTGCTGATCGATTTCCTCCATGGTTAAATTCTCTTTATAGTATATCGAATAGGCTTCTTCAAAACTCAATCCCGTATAGGATTTGAGCTCCTCCTTTACTTCATCTGTGAGTGAAGAAAATTGAATCATGCGGATATCCTTGATTGTGATGGCCATTGGAGCCAATTCAAATGACTCATTTATAGACTTCGTTTCTAGTAATGTGAGTGTTCCCCAATCTTTTTGGCGGACCTTATCGCCGACTCTTTCAAGATGGGTCCCGCCATATTCCTGTACCTCAGGAATTTTGGACTCCTTGGCTTCTGCATTTTTCCGTTTTTCGGTCTTATTATCGCTGCCGAAATAATTGAAGGCTATAACACTTGAAAAAATAAGCAATAATCCAGCAATTATTGAAATGGTCCATCTTTTACGAATATTTCATCACTCCTTAAACTATCGATGCCATAAACTATAATATACCTTTTTTTCGCAAATGAAGGAAGAGTACCCATCTTGTTGCCGAAAATCGACACAGTTTGAGTTTGCATAAAAAATTAACTGCATTCATGTTGCAATATAATTATTTCTCTTTTTATTAAAGCATTGTTCTTTAATTAGACTACTGGGGCGTTATATCTTTTTATCAAAAGCGAAAACAATGTAAAAAGGAGAGAAAAACCAACAAGGGGCTTTTTGAGATATGTAGGGGACATAACGGGCCATCCTCTTAGCGGAAGCAACAGTCTTCATGAGCAACGGCTTTATTAATCTATGCGTAAACTTGCCGATCAGGAACTATTCTTCTTGTGCCGTCAGCGATTTTAGGCGTTTTTTTTGGAGGAATCCGGATTCCAGGGCATCTGACGACAAGATGGTCTCGCACAACATAATCTGGTGGGAAAAAAGAAAAAAGCCTTGGCAATTCACCTGGGGTACCATGGTCTTTCTGCCTTGATCTCTCCATCACCATCCTTTGGTGTGTTTTCGCGAGATTTCTCAGCTATAGTACAAGCGATTTTATATTAAAGTCATATCATATTACAAGGGAAAATCCTAAGAAACTGAGGACATGCTAGGTAATGGATCAATGGATGATGAAAATGGCTTAGGAACGAACAAATAGAAAGGTCTTTACTACCTGGATTTAATTTTTGCTTTAGTTTCCAATATAAACAGCCAGAACTAAATCTTTTGTTTAGGCTCTTTTCGTAAAGATTGTTGTTTTTAAAACGAAACTATTTAAGGTTGATTAGAGCGAAGTGCGAGACTCCTGCGGGAGCAGCGGGACAGGTGAGACCCCACAGGCGTTCTCACCGCCCGCCCCGCGGCAAGCGAGCATCTGGATGGGAAATCAACCACTCACTACCTGGTAAAAAACAGCCTTTGTTTATTATTGATTCTTCTATGTACTTGTTTTTTCATCTATCTGGAAATCCATCTCACTAGTCACAAATTTTTAAAAAAAGGAGACGCATATGGAATGTGGCCAATTAACAATGGTAAGGAAAGGATACATCAGCCGAATAAAAGAAAACTACTGTCCCAGCAAGAGATAAAAGCCATTGAGTCTTGGGTATCTCAAATGTGGACATACCAATTTTATAAAACCGCAAGACAAATAGTGTCTACTGCTAGTAAAACGCTAAAATTCAAGTATAAAATGATTGGGTATGGTTTAAACCGAGTTGTCTATGATTTAAATAATGGCTATATATTAAAAATTGCATTATCAGAAGTAGGCTTAATAAGCAATGCAAATGAGGCCTATATATATAATAACTGTAATAAGGAAGTCAAAAAGTATCTATGTCCGGTTAAAGAGTATGGGCTGGGCTGGATTATCATGAAGAAGGTGGACACGAAAGTGTCAATCAGGGAATATACGAAACTGATCAAGTTGGAATTGAAATTCCTGAGGTACGGTATCATTCCAATAGATTTGCGTTTAGATAATGTCGGATTTAATGAGAATAATGAAATGGTTGTCATTGATTACGGTCTATTCACCATGGATCTCATAAGTCCTTTTCTGCGAAGGTTAGTTTATCCAAGGGCAAATGATAGATAAATAATGGCTGCAAATGGCAGTATTTTTTGAGAATCCCAATGTGAATAATAAAAATTTCATTTACAAATTTAACCTATTTGAACCATTTCACCGCGAGCATATTAATGGGTATTAAATTAAACAAATTATAATATATTTAGGTAAAGACCTCGCTAGAATATTTAAATTGAAGTTTTCACAAGGAAGTGGTGGTCTTTAGATTTTGGGTAATAATCTTAAAAAGCTACACGAATTTGCTTACTTATCTTCACCAATAACAAAGTTGGGTGCTCCACATGTAGGGTTAGTTCTGCAAGTAAAGGTTCTGACAAGTGTTGTTTAATTACATTTGGATAGTTGTAATTTCACCTGGTAGAGAAACACAGGTATTTCGGAAAAGGGTACGCCAACACCTAAAATACTAGCTAAAACCATGCTAGTAAAACCATCAATTATTGAAAAAAGTCGTTACTCTTTAAAGTCATGTCAAGACAAGGAATTTCCTATAATCAAGCATACAAAACCACCTTAATCAAGTATTCATCTGAAAGGTGGTTTTGTTATGCCATTCTTAACCATTTTCCACTTAATGACCTATGTTTTCTAAATAAGGGAGTTCATTTTAAACTATAGCTAAATTGAATTTTCTTAGGTTCCATACAGTGAAAATGGAGAAAGTTGACTTATCAAGTTGTACCAACAAATGCCCGCTTGAATTCCGGTCGAGCGATTCGTGCCGATACAAACAAGCACTAAAGGGTCTTGCTATCATTCGTCTCTTATTTTAAAGCTAATAAACTTCTGTTCCATCATCTCATTCATCGCATATTTGACGCCTTCTCGACCAACACCGCTGTCCTTCCAGCCGCCATAAGGCATATTATCAATCCGATAAGTTGGGATATCATTGATGACGACTCCACCTGTTTCCAAGCGTTCTGCCGCATAGAAAGCACGTTCTATACTTGGTGTCATCACTCCTGAGTTCAATCCGTAACGTGAATCGTTTGCATCCTTGATGGCATCATCCAGCGTTTCGAATGGGAAAATACAGACGATTGGACCAAATACTTCGAAACGAAATACCTTTGAATCACGATTTACATTGGTTAAGACGGTAGGCACTAGTACATTGCCTTCCACTGTACCGCCGCACTCGATTTTTGCTCCTTCCTGTACTGCCTCGTCTATCCAACTTTGTAACCGTTCCAATTCTTTTTTTGAAATGACCGCTGTAATATTTGTATTTTCCTCCAAGGGGGAACCGATGACAAGCTGTTTTGTTGCACTGACGAATCGATCTAAAAATTGTTGGTACAGTGATTTGTGGACATAAATTCTTTGGATCGAGATACACACCTGCCCATTATTCGTAAATGAACCCATCACACTTCGTTGAATAATTTTATCGATGTCAACTCCTTCATCAATGATGAAAGGCGAATTGGATCCGAGTTCAAGGGTAAGCTTGCGGAAGCCTGCCTGCTGCTGGATAAGGTGTCCGACCTCTACACTGCCTGTGAAAGTCACTTTTTTTACATGTGGATGGGTCGTCAACGCTTCACTTAAAACATCTCCCTTACCCGGAATGATGTTCAAAACTCCCTCCGGCAGCCCTGCTTCTTGAAAGATATCGGCAAGAACCAGTGCACTCAAAGGGGTTTGTTCGGCAGGTTTTAACACGATCGAATTACCAGCCGCAATAGCTGGACCAACTTTATGGGCGACAAGATTAAATGGAAAGTTAAATGGGGTGATCGCCGTTACGACGCCAATAGGGGTATGAATTGTAAAGCCAAAACGGTTTACCCCACCCACTGCTGCATCCATCGGAATTTGTTCCCCATAATTGTTCTTTGCCGCTTCTGCAGCAAAACGATAGGTCTGAACCGTACGATTCATTTCCTCACGAGCATTTCGAATCGTTTTCGCCGCCTCTAGAGAAATGATTTTCGCAAGTTCTTCACTGCGTTCTTCCATGATTGCTGCAGCTTTCATTAAAATTTCGGCTCGAGCATGCGCCGGGAAGGATCGGTATTTCTGAAAAGCGGCATTTGCCTCAACTATTGCTTCAATGGCATCCGCAGGCTCAGCCTGTCCGATTTGTGCAATTTCTTCATTTGAATGGGGATTAAATAACGGCTCATACGATTTAGCTTCCCGCCATTTACCACCGATCCACAATTGCCACTTTTTCTTCATCTGACATTCCTCCAATACTACATGTTTTATAATTTACAAATATAATCACCCAGTGTTTTCGAGAGCTTTACATTTTCCGAATAATCGACATCCACATCAATCAAGACAATTTCCTGACTCGAAATCGCTTCTTCTAATGCATGAAGCAATTCATCGGAATGGGTTACTTTCACTCCTTTAACACCAAAACTTTTTGCGAAGCTTAAAAAGTCTGGGTCGGTAAATTCAATCGCATTCGTACGATCAAATTTATTCAATTGCTTCCACTCAATTAGGCCGTATTTTGAATCGTGGAAAATGACTATCACGAAGGCAAGGCCCAGACGTTTTGCAGTTGCCAATTCAACCCCATTCATTAGAAATCCACCATCCCCTGTAACCGCAATGACAGGTTTATCAGGTTTTGCCAGTTTTGCCGCAATCGCACCGGGAATGGCAATCCCCATCGATGCAAAGCCATTAGAAATGATAGTGTGATTAGGCTTTTCCGGTTGATACATCCGGGCCATCCATAATTTATGTGCACCCACATCAGAAATGACAATGGCATTTCCCTTTTCCGCCTTTTTCAAATCAGCGATAATCCGCTGAGGGATGATAGGGCTTCCTGATACATCATCTGAAGAATGGAATTTTTCAATAATTTGAGACCTTAATCTTTTCACTTCTGGCCAAAGCTCTTTTTTTACTACATCAGTGGTCAATGCTTCAAGTGACTCTGTTACGTTCCCGACCAATTCAGCTTGAACGGGGTAATAAGCATCAACCTCAGCCGGTCGAGCATCAATATGAATAATCTGATTCATTGCCTCATCGTTCCAATACTTTGGCAAATATTCGACGAAATCATAGCCGACGGTGATAATAAGATCGGCCAAATCAAACCCGCATAGAACATAATCCCTTGCTTGCATCCCAACTGTAAAAAGGGTCAACGGATGGTTAGAAGGTAAAACTCCTTTGGCCATGAACGAATTCACAACAGGAATTTGTTTCTCTTCAGCAAATTTACGTAAGGACTCCGTAGCTCCATCGCGGATTACGCCATTACCAGCTAGAATAATAGGCTTTTTAGCGCGATTTATTAATTCTACAGCTTTTTTGATTTCTTCTTCGGCCGGATTGGATCTAGGGATTGGTGTAACCGGAAGTGGTTCACCTTCTGTATCCATCATTGCCACATCTTCCGGGAGCTCGATATGAACAGCACCCGGCTTTTCAATAACTGCAGTCTTAAATGCTTTACGGATAATTTCCGGAATCGTATGAGGCACCTTAATTTGTTGATTCCATTTCGTTACTTCCTTAAAGACTCCAATAATGTCCACATATTGATGCGACTCCTTATGAATTCGATCAAGCCCCGCCTGACCAGTAATCGCAACAACAGGGGAATAATCCAAATAAGCACTTCCTATCCCTGTTAATAAATTGGTTGCACCCGGTCCCAATGTACTCAAACAAACGCCAGGCTTTCCAGTTAGCCGCCCATAGATGTCTGCCATAAATGCTGCAGCTTGTTCATGGTGGACTAAGATAAATTTAATATCAGAGCTTATTAGAGAATCAACAAGATCCGTATTTTCCTCACCAGGTATCCCGAAAATATACTGAACACCTTCATTCTCTAAACATCTTATAAACAAATCAGATGCCTTCATACTATTCCCTCCTCGACCATTGATTTCTTCCCTATATGTTGGCTTTGCCTACATGAAATTATGTAATTGAGTATTAAAAATCTTTTCAATAATATTCGCTCCATTGTATAAAGAGATTCAAGTTAGAGTAAATTAAACAAAATAAAATCATTACTAGGAGGGGTAAAATGGATATCGCAAGTCGTTTAATTATCATTTCATTTATTACTATTGCACTTGTTGTAATAGCACTTGTCATTTTTCTAGTCTATTTATTAATATTAGACCGAAATCAGAAGCATCACGCTATACTACGGAATTATCCAGTACTAGGGAGGGTCCGCTATTTTTTAGAAAAAATCGGACCGGAATTTCGGCAATATTTATTTAACGAGGATACTGAAGGGAAGCCATTTTCAAGAGATGATTATGAACATATTGTAAAAAGCTCAAAATATATGCGGGATGTAATCGGGTTTGGTTCAAAACGTGATTTTGATGAAGAAGGCCTTTTTGTTCGGAATGCTATGTTCCCCAAATTAACCGAAGAAGAAAAATTCGATAGAGAAACAAAGGTGATAACTAAAAGATATATCTTATTGAGAGATCCGCTTCTTATGCAGCGAAAGGAAAAATGGGAGGATGAGGAATCGTCTGCTTACTTATTACATGACCATGATGCCGTAATCATTGGCCCAAATACAAAACATCCATTTAGATTAAAAGGTTTAATTGGGATGTCGGCGATGAGCTATGGTTCATTAGGACATAATGCCATTACAGCTTTATCAGAAGGATTGGCTTTAGCGAAAGGCACATGGATGAATACTGGGGAAGGCGGACTCTCTTCTTATCATTTAAAGGGTGGCGTCGATATCATTATGCAGATTGGCCCAGCCATGTTCGGGGTGCGCGATAAGCATGGCGAAATGGATTGGGACGAGTTAAAGCGGAAAAGTGAAATTCCTCAAATAAAAGCATTTGAGGTTAAGCTCGCCCAAGGTGCCAAAACACGCGGGGGACATATTGATGCTGAAAAAGTTACTCCAGAAATTGCCGAAATTCGCAAAGTGGAACCATTCAAATCGATTGATAGCCCCAATCGTTTTCATCAGTTCAATGATGTACCGACAATGTGTGAATTCATTGAAAGAATCCGCAGCCATACGGGTAAACCTGTTGGATTGAAGATGGTTGTAGGAAGTAATGATAGCGTAGAGGAATTAGCCAAATATATGAAGGAAACCGGCAAAGGTCCGGACTTTATCACTGTGGATGGAGGGGAAGGCGGAACAGGGGCTTCTTATCAAGAATTGATTGATAGTGTCGGTTTGCCGATTAAATCAGCCCTGCCAATTGTTGTCTCCACCCTTCAAAAATATGGGGTACGCGACCGGGTTAAAATTATTGCTTCAGGTAAACTGTTCACCCCTGACAGGATTGCGATTGCTTTGGCGATGGGGGCTGATCTTGTCAATATAGCTCGTGGATTCATGATTGCCATAGGATGTATCCAAACATTGAAATGTCAATCTAATGCCTGTCCAGTTGGGGTAGCCACAACAGACCCAGAATTGCAAAGGGCTCTCGTGATTGACGAAAAGAAATACCGCGTCGTCAACTTTCTCGTGACACTTCGAAAAGGACTATTTCGAATTTCAGCAGCAGCAGGTTTGGATTCGCCCGTTCATTTTCAACCTAAGCATATTAGTTATAAGGATGAAAAAGGCGTCGTGACATCACTGGAAACCATCATTCAGGAAATCAGGCAGCAAATAGGGTGAAATCCTGATTATTCTTTTCTCCTATTAATATTAACTTTACTTTCTGTTTATTATCTACTTGCTGGTTTTGTGAAAAATAACAATGGGATGTTGTAAAATAGTCAGTCCACTATCTGCCAAGAATTCGCCTTTAAAGGAGGGTAAATTGTGAAAAATATGGGATATCAATGCAGGTCCAATGTAGAATTGCAGCAACTTGTTGATGAGGCAAAAAAATTTACCGTTAAGGGAAACGTGGCAAACTATATACCGGCTCTTGAAAAGGCGAATCCTGGAGATTTATCTGTGGCTATTTACTATCCTGACGGAAAAAGATATTGTGCGGGGGATGTAAGTGTCAAAATGACCCTCCAAAGCATTTCAAAAGTATTGACACTTGCTATGGTATTAATGGAAAAAGGAGAGGACTATGTCTTTTCTTTTGTAGGAAAAGAACCTACCGGTGATCCTTTTAATTCCATTGCCAAGTTAGAGACAAATAAGCCATCCAAGCCGTTAAACCCGATGATCAATGCAGGAGCATTGACTGTTACCCACATGGTTTCAGGTGTCAATGTAAATGAGAGGTTTAAGCGTATTTTATATTTTATCCGGGAGTTGACCCAAAATCCTATTATCGATTTTAATGAAGCAGTTGCCAGTTCAGAATACAATACAGCAGACTTAAATCGATCGTTAAGCTATTTTTTAAAGCAGCATAATGTAATAAACGAAGATGTGGAGGACTTAATCGAATTGTATTCGAAGCAGTGTGCCATTGAAATGGACAGTCAGGATTTGGCGAGGATAGGCTGTGTGCTGGCCATGAATGGGAAAGATCAGTTGACGGGAAAGCAAATCATCCCCGAAGACATTGCTCGTATTTGCAAGACATTCATGGTTACCTGCGGCATGTATAATGCCTCAGGTGAATTTGCCATTAATGTTGGCATTCCGGCCAAAAGCGGCGTGTCAGGAGGAATCATGGGGGCTGTCCCTGGAAAATGCGGAATTGGAATTTATGGTGCAGCGCTGGATGAGAAGGGGAACAGCGTTGCCGGGGTAAAACTCTTGGAAATGATGGCGAAAAAGTATTCATTAAGTATGTTTAATACTTAAACAAGGTTTCCTGTTGCACATTTATTACAGATAGTCCTACAGGTCATGTTTGAATTTTCTCATAGAAGCCGTATAGTTATCTTTTTAGAATATGTATGATTTCGAAATGACTTCCCTTATCAAACTCAGTTTTGGGATATTGAATGAAGTTTCAAACTACGCATTTTCATATTGAATCCTTCATGCTTTAGCGAACGTTTAAGGTTATCTGTTACTAAGGTAATCGCCCCCCGGCTTCATTTCATATTTCAAAAATAATAAAATTTGTCCATTGCAGAGATAACAAATCTATTTTTAGCTTGATGGAGATGTTGGGCCCTGCAACAAGTTGTTTTCATATTTAATTTGGTTCATTAATGCTGCGGCAACCTTTTTCTCGCGGGCAAAATGGATAGATTAAGAGTGTTAAAGAAGGAATAGTTAGTGAATAAGTTTTTTGTAGACTAATAAATGAATAAAATAGATGACTTCTTTATTGATACTGGATAGCATTCGATCTAGTATTCGGTAGCTCCCACGTGATGCACGAATAAGCCCACGCATCGCTTTATACTTTCAAAATGTTTCATCAATCTTACACATCGCCATTTTAGGAATATATTCTGAAAAAAAGCCAATTTTCTTTAAGAACAATCTAAGGGTCCCAGAAAATTGTTTATCCTGGGTATATCCAATAGAGGCCATGTCGTCATATCATATGATTTTGTATAATTCCAATTTTTGTATTATTTTTTTGAATATTTAAAAAATATTTGTTGGTTTCTGTAGTTTTATATTAGATTCTGTGGTTCCTGTGATAAATTAAAGCTACTTTTTAAGAGAAAATACTACATTAAATAACAATATCTGTGTTTTTGGGGTTAATGGCATACAAACTTCAAAGAACCGGCAGAAAGAAGCTTAAGAATTCTCACAAATGAAAGAAAGTTAAAAGGAGAAACAAATATGAACGATCTACAAAAGCAAATACTCTTTTTCCTTGAGGAATGCAATAGAGAAAGATGTGTAAGTAAAATTGCTGAAAAATACAATAAAAGTCTTGAAGTGATAAGGGCCGAGTTAGTGATACTTGTGAACAAAAACCTCATAGATATCAAAAAGAGTACGACTGGGAAGATAAGCAAAGCAACGATAAAGCCAGAAGGTAAACAATACTTCAGAGACGCTATTGCAATTGTTACTAAGGAGTCAGTACAAGGGCAAATCAATGAATTGAGACAAAAGCTGTCAACTCTGGAAGCCTCCTTTCTACAAGCACAAGCGAATCCAACTGCGGAGAATAAACGGTCACTACTAAATAATGCGAATACGGTTCAATCAGTGGCTAATGGATTAAACTCATTTTTTAAAGCTGGAATGGATATCTTTAAGTAAATCGTTTGGTTGTTCCGTCATTAGCATCAAAAGAAAGAGTGGCTGATGCCTCCAATTTTTCTTCTGGGAGCTCCTGTACAATCTACATGCACCTGTGGCCAAAACAGGACTCGCTCATTTTGTTTAGGTAAACTGGTTAGAGCAGAGCTGATGAGGTTAACTAATGAGTGTCATACATAAATACTTAAAAACCAAAGTGTACGAATCAGTTGAATAGAACCAAGTGGGTTTTACTGAAAAGGGAGCACATGGATGTGGATGTTTTAAGATTTAAAGAGCGTGAAACAAACGTAATCGGTGTAAATGACACAGTGAAAGATACAGGCGTTCCACGTTACTTGCTATAGAAAAAATTAATATAAAGAAAGCCTACTTCCTTGAATATAAAGTTCGTAGGTTTTTTTTTTACTATGCCTTAAGGAAATCTTCATGTCCTGTAATCACTCCATTTAATATTGAACATAAATTCAAGGGCGATGAAATCCTGAGATTAAGCGAGTATTTGTGAGAAAATCATATTAACCTGAGGTAGTTGAAGAAGAAAAACTGGAAATTCGGTAGGGACATTTGTAAATAAAAAGTGGGGTATGAAAAGATGCTAATGGCAATAAACCGAAAAATTTAATTGTTTTGCTAAAAAGGGGATTGGTTCTATAGTGCAAGTAATAAATTAAAAATTAAACAATCTAAACCCTTTTGCACATTATCAAAAAAGGACAGATTCATTAAAGGGTCAAATCTGCCCAAAAACAAAAGAAATTTATCCATAAATTGATGAGAATTAAATGGAAATCTGTAAGTTGATAGGAAAGATACGACTTTTCCTTCAAGTAAATCATTTTTGTACCAAAACATCTATCCTATATCATATCAATATGTGTTATTTTCCAATGCTCATTCTTAATAAGTTGCTCTAAATTTTCTTTGTCTTCTTTTTTAAAGTAAGTGATCATTTTTTTATGATGTTCATTCATTTGTTCTAATACGGCAAAAAGTTTTTCTTCGTCTTTGCTCAAATAGATTTGTCTAACAAAACTGTTTTGTAAAGAATTAAGAAGGTCTATTAATGTATCGTTTTTACATTTATCAATATATACTTTATGGAATTGATTTTGGAATTGCTGATAATCCGAATAATTTTTTTGTGAAATTGACAGGTCAATTTTTTTAACCAGCTCTTCCATTAGTTCAATATCACTCTCTGTAATATGCGCTAAAGATAATGAGGCTGCTAGGGCGTCCAGCACACCAACAACTTGAAAAACATCAAGCTTATTCTTTGTATCAAGTTCTTTAACGATAAATCCCTTTCGAGGAAAATACTCAAGTAAATTTTCTGAAGCTAATTGTATCAAAGCTTCCCTTACAGGGGTTCTGCTTACTTCTAACTTCTCGCTTAGTGCTACTTCATTTACCTTATGATTAGGAAGCAATGTTCCATTCTGAATTTCTTCAGCAATATGATTATATACATGGTCTTTAAGTGATTGGTATCTCTTTTTGATAGTCCTTCTCCCCTATGCTAAAAATTGATACATTTATTATACAATATACAATATAAAATTGAAAATTCTTAATTTTTGTATAGCATAGGCTTCTAAATTCTTCAATAGCTCTACTGTTTAGTAATTATCGCAGCTCATTATTACCTGCATCCCAATCAGTCCCTAAGTCCACATGAGGCGATGCTGCCATAGAAATTCAGATCTTAAACGAATTGAGAGAACCACGGAGTGTGGGAACAATTGTAGTTTGGGTTTTAAGACTTCTACAAGGATATAGAATATTGAACATCATTAAAACTATACGTGTTAATTGAAAGTATTTTTAAGAGTAAACTAATAAAATATATTGAAAAGGGGAAGAGTCCAGTGTATCATATGTCTTAATACGAATGATATTTCTGATTATTCAGCATATTATACAATATACAATATACAATATAACAAGAAAATATGCTGAGTTAATAGCTCTTCTAACAAAAGCACCTTCATATTAAAATTGGCAAAGAATAAATTTAAGCAGGTGAAAAAAAGGAAGTGGTGACTAGTATAAGAAAAGGAGAGGGTAATTAATACACAATATACAATATACAATATATTAAAACATGTTGTGTTATTAGTTGCTAACAAGAGCACGTTCATAATAAAAATGGCAAAAAATGTAAGAACGTAAAAAAAGAAGCGAAAACTAGTACGGCAAAGGAAGCTATAAAAATACAATATACAATATATTATATAAATCCGAACAACAAAGAGATGTGGTTGACAAAACTATGAAAATTAGAGGTGAAAGAACATGAGTGAGCAAAACTTTAAAGATATACAAGCCGGTACAAAGGCTGTATGGGCAGGAGAAAAAGAATCTCTTGCTTACAATGCAACTCAAGTTCCTGTGGTGCTAAGTGTTGCCTACAATTATGAGGACATAGACGAGTGGCATGAAGTGGCCATTGGAAAAAAGCCTGGGTATATCTACAATCGCATGACAAATCCCACTGTTCAAGCTCTGGAGGAAAAAGTGAGAATCCTCGAGGGAGCTGAGGCAGCAATTGGTTTCTCATCAGGAATGGCCGCTATAAGCAGCACACTATATACATTTTTAAGACCGGGGGACCGGGTTATATCGGTTAAAGACACTTATGGGGGAACCAATAAAATCTTTACCGAATTCTTACCGAATCTCGATGTAGATGTGCAGTTATGCAACACAGGAAATCATGAAGAAATCGAGGCTGAAGTGGCCAAAGGCTGCAAGGTTTTATATTTGGAGTCTCCAACCAATCCGACGATGAAGATCACTGATATTGAGAGAATGGTAAGAGCCGGAAAATCGGTGGGGGCATTGGTTATCATAGACAATACTTTTGCTACTCCCATTAATCAAAATCCCATTCAATTAGGAGTTGACATTGTCATTCATAGTGCGACTAAATTCTTAAGCGGACATGCCGATGCATTAGGAGGTGTTGCATGCGGTACCAAGGAACTGATGAAAAAAGTCTATCATTATCGAGAAATCAATGGAGCGACGATGGATCCTTGGTCAGCCTATCTTATTTTAAGAGGGATGAAAACGTTAAAACTTCGAGTACGCCAGCAAGAAAAGAGTGCAATGGAAATCGCAAAGTATCTGCAAAAGCAAAAGCTTGTAGAAGCGGTTAATTATCCTGGATTAGAAACACATCCCCATCACCATATTGCAAAGAAACAGATGAGGGGTTTCGGCGGAATTTTAAGTTTTGTATTGAAAGGTGAGATGGATGCAATAAAAATTTTATTGCCAAAATTACAATATGCAAATAAAGCCGGGAATCTTGGAGCTGTTGAAACTATATATGGACCCGCAAGAACGACCAGTCATGTGGAATGTACTCTTGAAGAACGTCAAGCTCTTGGTATCCCGGAAGGTTTGGTTCGTATCTCCGCAGGAATTGAGGATACGGAAGATCTTATTTCTGATTTGGAACAAGCTTTTGCCCATTTGGAATCACAACTACCAGTAACGGTAGCTGCAAATAAAGATATTAATAATGGAAGAGGTATGGGATATGACACATAAAATTGCTTTGCTTGGATTTGGTGTAGTCGGCCAAGGATTGGCAGAAATTTTACAAGATAAAGGTGAGTCTTTACGCAGTGAACTTGGCTTTGATGCTAAAATTGTTGCAATTTCCGATGTCATGAAGGGCTCTCTTTATCACCCTGAAGGGTTGGATATCTCTCAAGTATTACAAGTTGTAAAGGAAACGGGAAAGCTGGAGAGTTACCCTGAAACCCCTGGGTTGATAAGGGGATGGGACAGCTTTAAGACAATCCTTGAGAGTAATGCGGATACCATCGTAGAGATCACTTTCACGGATGTAAAGACTGGACAACCTGCCATCGATCATTGTAAGACGGCATTTGAAAGTAAAAAGAACGTAGTAATGAGCAATAAAGGTCCCGTTTCTTTAGCTTACCAAGAACTAGCTGAGTTGGCCAAAAAGAATGATGTGCGATGGGGCTTCGAAGGTACTGTTATGAGTGGAACACCAGCATTGAAAATGCCTCTCGTCTCATTGGCGGGAAATAACATTTTTGAATTGCGGGGGATTTTAAATGGAACGACTAATTATATTTTGACCAAAATGGAAGAAGGATTGAGCTATAAGGATGCATTAATTGAGGCACAAGCTCTTGGCTATGCAGAGGCAGATCCTACTAGCGATGTAGAGGGATATGATTCTCAGTATAAAGCTACTATTCTTGCTAATGTTGTAATGAATATTCCGATGAAACGAGAGGAAGTAGAATGTGTAGGAATTAGTCATCTTACACAGCAAGACATTCAATGGGCAAAGTCTGCAGGGAAAAGGTGGAAGCTTATTGCTGAATGTAAAAAGGATGGTGATAAAGTAATCGCAAAGGTAGGTCCTGAAGCTATACCTCTTACAGATCCTCTAGCTGGGGTTTTGGGAGCACAAAACGCTATTACGTATAACTGTGACTTGGCCGGTCCGATTACGTTGATTGGTGCCGGAGCTGGTCGCAAAGAAACAGGATTCTCTATTCTGATTGATTTAATCAATATGAGCCGTGGGCAATTATGATCTTATATACCACAAGTTATAAGCTGGAAAATTACTTATACGGGGTGATTATCGATGACACTTATTGAAGCGCTTACAAAGAAAAATAAGATGTTTCTTGCTGGAAAATGGGTATCCGGCGAAAAAATAATTGAAGTGCTCGATCCACAGGATAATAGTTTAATTGCAACCGTTCCTGCTGCTAATGAGAAGGATGTACTTCATTCCATTGAAGAGGCAAAAAAAGGAGCGAAAATAGCCGCGGACATGCCAACACATGAAAGAATCGCCATTCTAAATCGTGCTGCCGATTGGATCTATGAGCATAAGGAAAAATATGCAATGACCATCGCCCGTGAGGGAAGTAAGACCATTAAAGAGGCGAGAAAAGAAGTGGTGCGTTGTATCGAAACACTTCGAATTAGCGCAGAAGAAGCAAGGCGAATTAATGGCGAAACGATTTCGTTTGACCAAATGCCGGGAAGTGAAGATCGCATGGGTTATTATTATCGTTTCCCTGTTGGGATTATTGTAGCTATAACGCCTTTCAACGATCCATTAAATCTTGTTGCCCATAAAGTGGGACCTGCTATTGCTTCTGGAAATGCCATCATCGTAAAACCGGCACCCGCTACACCTTTAAGTGCTCTTTTATTGGCAGAAGCCTTTGAAAAAGCAGGTTTACCGCCTAAAGTATTGTCCGTCATTACGGGGTATCCGAGTGATATGGGCGAGAGTCTGATTACTCATTCAGCCATACGAATGATTTCTTTCACAGGAGGTCTCGCCACTGGCCAAGCGATCATGCAAAAGGCAGGTTTGAAAAAGATGAATTTGGAGCTGGGATCGAACTCACCGGTTATCGTTCTGGAAGACGCTGACTTAGAAGAAGCGGTTGAATCGACAGTATCCGGCGCCTTTTGGGCAGCAGGTCAAAATTGCCTGGGAGTGCAAAGATTATATGTTCAAGAAGATATTTATAGGGACTTTGTTGGAAAGTTTGTTAACCGTACTCAACAGTATCGAGTAGGCAATAAACTCTCAGAGGAAACCGACATGGGGCCTATGATTTCAGAGAAAGAAGCAAAGCGAGTTGAGAGTTGGGTTAATGAAGCTGTTGGGAAAGGCGCAAAATTGCTGTGTGGCGGCAAACGTCAAGGTTCTTTTTACTATCCAACTGTTTTAGAGAATGTTCCAGCAGATTGTAAGCTGGCAACTGAAGAAGTTTTCGGACCAGTTGTTACCATTCACAGTGTGCCCGATCTGGATACCGCCATTTTCCAATCTAACAATGTGGATTTCGGCTTGCAAGCAGGCATATTCACTCGTGACTTAAATAGGGCGTTGGGAGCTATACGTGAATTGGATGTAGGCGGGGTTATGGTGAATGACAGCTCTGATTATCGTATAGATGCTATGCCTTTTGGGGGAGTGAAGGGCTCTGGTATAGGCCGTGAAGGAATAAAGTTTGCACTCCAAGAAATGACTGAAACAAAAGTGGTTTGTTTTAAAGTTTCGAGCAAAAGATGATAGAAAAGGTTCATGTGATATTGATAGCTTTATAGGCATCGACCCGAGGTCAATCGTATTGTACTGCATCATATATTTAAAGGAGGAGACTGGATGCTAGACGCCAATAGTACCGATCAAAATCAGTTGAAGCGTTCAATGAAAAGCAGGCACTTGTTCATGATTTCGCTAGGTGGGGTAATTGGAACGGGTCTTTTTCTAAGTACAGGTAATACGATTAATCAGGCTGGACCGGGAGGAACGATTCTCGCTTATTTGGTTGGTGGGCTTATCATGTATCTAGTCATGCTATGCCTTGGCGAATTAACTGTAGCTATGCCGGTAACCGGTTCGTTTCAAACATATGCTACGAGGTTTGTGGGTCCTGCTACCGGATTTACCATTGGTTGGCTCTACTGGCTTACATGGGTAGTTACGGTAGGTTCGGAATTTACTGCATCCGGTCTGCTGATGAAGAGATGGTTCCCTGAAACTTCCGTCTGGATGTGGAGCGCACTCTTCGCGATTATACTTTTTCTGCTGAACGCCTTTTCTGTAAAATTTTTCGCGGAAACTGAATTTTGGTTTGCCGGCATTAAAGTAATTACTATTATTTTCTTTATCATATTAGGTGGAGCAGCGATGTTTGGCTTCATTCCTATGAACGGGAGTGCAGCTGCTCCGATGCTTTCTAATTTTACCGGGGAAGGGGGCCTTTTTCCAAATGGACTCCTTCCGATATTTATAACCATGATTTCCGTGAATTTCGCCTTTTCAGGAACAGAGCTTATCGGCATTACTGCTGGAGAAAGTGAAAACCCGGAAAAAGACATTCCACTAACCATTAGAAATGTAATTTGGCGGACTATGTTTTTCTTTGTTGGTGCCATATTTGTGCTATCTGGATTAATCTCCTGGAAAGAAGCGGGAGTGATTGAAAGTCCGTTCGTTATGGTTTTTGATAGCATAGGGATACCTTATGCAGCTGATATCATGAACTTTGTTATTATTACTGCTTTACTGTCAGTAGCAAATTCCGGTCTCTATGCATCTACCCGTATGTTATGGTCCCTTTCAAACGAGAAGATGATAAATCCTTTCTTAGGAAGGGTAACGTCAAAAGGAGTTCCGTTTAATGCTTTGATTGTAAGTATGGCAGTAGCCTGCTTGTCATTATTCTCTAGTGTAGTTGCACCGGATACAGTTTATATGGTGCTTGTGGCTATATCTGGATTTGCGGTTGTTGCAGTATGGATGGGAATTGCATTATCACAGTATGTGTTCCGTAAACATTATCTTAAAGCGGGTGGCGATATTAAAGATTTAAAATTTCGTACACCACTTTACCCTTATGTGCCCATAGCCGCTTTTGTTTTATGTTTCGCTTCTATTGTAGGTCTTGCTTTCGATCCGAGCCAACGGATTGCCCTGTATTGTGGAATACCATTCATTGCTTTATGCTATCTTGTCTACTATATAAAAAATCGGGGAAATAAGAATCAAATAGATTCTTATGGTGAATCAGATCAATATGTTGAGAATATTAAGTAGAGAGGGGCTGGCATTAGAAACCTACTACCGATACTAATAGGTCAATTTCGTAAAATGAGAAAGAATAGAAAGAATTGCAAAATCCCCGGTTTGTTAAGCTATTAACCAAATAAGAATTTCAATTGACTCTACTCTGGTCAGACCTCTCTCTCTCGCAGGAAGGTCGGGCCTTTTTTGTCCATATTCATCGCTTAGACTCTACTCAAAATCTGTTTAACTTAGTTAACAGACAAGCCATTTGTCCGATTTTGGGCTATATTGAAGAACTCAATGAATACTGATGATTTTAGCGTTAGTAAGGCTCTTTGGAACTGTCGGGGAGTTTGGTGAAAACTGAGAGTGAGGTCTTTAAGGGACTGGTAACTTGCAGCGGATTTTTACGAAAGATGCTTTTCTAAGACAAGCAATTTCTTTTAATTCGTCCACGTATTCTTGCCAAATGTGACGAGACACTACTTTTTGATGATCTTTACTTTCCGTACTTTTGTATGTCTTTCACCATGTAATAAATGAAAGAGAAACATATGTCGGCCTCCATTTTACGAACCAAATGGTTCTCAGGCACCAATTGATCTAACGTAATCATTTCAAGTTGATTGGAACGGGTGTGGACTCTTTCGGGAAAAGCGAGTGCCCTACTTTCCACACTGATTTCAATCTCCGAATTTTTTTAAAAAGCAATTATAAACACTATATTTTGTTTTTATAAATGATTTTGTTTACATCGTATCTTACTGTTTTATGACCCTCTATTATTCCTTTCCGCAAAGGCTATAAGCATAACATCTAAATACCTATCAGAAATTTGTAAGCCGATTTTAATGCTAGTTTAGATTAGTAAAAGGGAAGCATGTTACAAAGGGCTTTTTGTGCAACATGCTTTTATTAGCCAGTTTAAAGAATCATAACTGATGACACAACGCTTGCCACTTTTTTATCATCTTGAAATAAATCAGCGAGTAGATAAGCTGTTTTTTTTCCGATTCGATCTACTTTTGCTTCAACCTGTACGTCTCCTAATCTTACTGGCCGATGAAAGGTCGTATGTAAATCAATAGATGCGAATGATTGTCCGATACTTAATTTAGAAGAAATAGCATAAGCCATTATAATATCTGCCGCAGAAGTGACAAATCCACCCATTGCTACACCGTTTCCGTTTATAAATTTTTCATCCACTTTCCATACACCCCTTGCAATTCCTTCCTGGGCATAATTTGCTTTAATCTGTAACGTTAAATCACAATTCGGAGGCTGTTTTCCCTCTGTTAAAACTTGTAAAAGTGCGTTTCCTTCAAATGATTTCTCCATAAAACTGCCCCCTTAAATAAGTTAATACTACAATACAGAATATTCTAACATATCCAATGGTGTTAAATGACATTGAAGTTGTTAAATTTACAAATAAAGTAATTTGGAGAATAATACGAATCACTTTTGATTGAAACATATTAATCGCTGATTAAAACTCTAAAAGAATTTTACAGTATAGGAAGGCAAATTACGGCTTTTACCTTAGTTTTATTAAATTTGCTTTTTACACTTAGCCGATTAGAAGACACATATCCCATCAAAGTAAATATTCAATGATCTCCTAATCTCTATTGACTATGAGAAGGAATTTCTTCTTATAGTCATTTTTTGTAGACCAAAATTTAAATACTATCTGAATGAAAAATTTGCTGCTTAGATCTGATAGTTATAATTATCTAAAAAATCAAAAAATACTTCTTTTTCTAATTTTATTATGATAATGTGTACATAAAGTATTTGATTCAACATTTTTTTAAAAAGAAGTATTTAATTCACCAAGGTAGGAGATATGCTATGGAACAGCCATCTTTTAAATTATTAGTGAAAGAAAAATTTCACCATTTATCGGGAGGTCAAAAAAAAGTTGCCGCTTACCTAATTGAAAATTTGGATGAAGCCGCCTTTAAAACTGCTTTTCAAATTGGGCAAAAAGCGGAGGTTAGTGAAACAACGGTCATTCGGTTTTCCTATTCATTAGGATTTGAAGGGTTTAGTAAAATGCAGGCAAGAATTCAAAAACAGCTACTGCACCAAAATCAAATAGATATACCCAATAGGGATACCAATCTCCGCATTGATGACAATCAAGATCCATTTACCAAAGTGATAGAAAATGAAGTTCATATTTTAAGACATCTATTAGATCATACGAACGTTCAGGATATATGGAAAGCAGTCGATGTCCTGATACAGGCTGACCAAATATTAATTGCAGGACATCGGATTTCCCATGCCGCCGCCTATTGGTTCTCCTATACGCTAAGTTCATTAAGGGAAAATGTAAGTTTATGTTCGCCAACAGGTGACTTCTATGAAAAGTTCTGTAACCTCACTAACAAGTCAGTATTAATTGTTTTTTCCTTTCCAAGATATGCGAATGAAATAGTAAAAGTTGCGGAGTGCGCAAAAGAACAAGGGGTTTGTTTAATTGTCGTTACAGACCGCCTCCTGTCACCTGTTGGTCGTATCTCTGATATTGCACTGACAACTGAAGAAAATGCAGAAACCGGAACCAATTCAATCGCTTCCGTCATTAGCTTATTGGACTTGGTTATTGCAGGCATACATGAAAAAGACGCAAAACGGATTCATACCCATCAGCAAAAATTAGAAAGGCTATATTCAAGTTATGAAGTGTTTAATGAATGAGTTTTTAATAAAGTTAAAATTCATTTAAAGGAGGTAAATCAATATGAACCCAATTCAATATATTGATCAGCATCAAGAATTATTGAATCCCAGGCCTCTCAAAAAGGGTTGTGGCATAGAGGACTGATATGGATGCGCTTGTTCAGGAAGTAAATGGAGTTGCAACGGCCAATCAGTCATGTGGACACGATCCACATAGCACAATCGTTTTATATTTATATTTAGCGTTGGCCATTGCCTCAGCGGAATCCGCCCTAAACTTACTCTCCGATTTATATTTCAGCCTGCGGAAGAAAAAGGAGAAGGCGCTCTTCAAATGATCAATGATGGCGCATTTGAGAATGTTACATATTTACAAGCCCTTATTGGAACGAAAATTTTAATTAACACAGTAATACTGGTGGCGGAAGAAGAGAAGTTCACAATAAAAATTTAATGAAGAGGTGTTTCATGAAAAATACCGCACTCGGATCACAAACGGATGTCCAAGCAGCTTCTGATGGAAAACAACTGGAGCGCAAACTCAAACCAAGGCATCTTTCCATGATTGCAATCGGCGGAACCATTGGAACAGGGCTATTTTTAGCAAGCGGTTCCATCATTCATACTGCGGGTCCTGGAGGAGCTGTAGCCGCCTATATTATTGCCGGGATCATGGTTTTCTTTCTGATGACAAGCTTAGCGGAAATGGCCGCCTTTATTCCTATTACAGGCTCTTTTAGCACATATACATCAAGGTTTGTCGATCCAGCTTTGGGATTTGCGATCGGATGGAACTATTGGTATAACAATGCAATCGTAGTCGCTCTGGAATTAGCAGCTTCCTCCCTGATCATGAAATTTTGGCTCCCTTCTGTCCCGGGCATCATTTGGAGCGCATTATTTCTTGCAATCATATTTGGACTGAATATCTTATCGGTAAAAGGATATGGAGAATCAGAATTCTGGTTTGCCATTATAAAGGTTTTAACGATAATCATTTTTATAGCAGTAGGATTATTAATGATTTTTGGAATAATGGGCGGTCATGCAGTAGGTTTTGAAAATTTCACCAAAGATGAAGCTCCGTTTAAAGGTGGCTTTTTATCCATTATAAGTGTCTTTATGGTGGTTGGATTTGCTTTTCAAGGCACCGAGTTAGTAGGAATTGCAGCCGGGGAGAGTGAAAACCCGAGAAAAAATATTCCAAAGGCTATTAAGCAAATCTTCTGGAGACTGCTCTTGTTTTATGTATTGGCGATCATTGTGATTGGATTTCTAATCAGCTATAACGATCCGCGTTTGTTAAGCTCAGATATTGAAGATATTGCGGTAAGTCCCTTCACTCTAGTTTTTCAAAACGCAGGGCTTGCTATCGCTGCCTCCGTTATGAATGTGGTAATTCTTACTTCTGTTCTTTCAGCAGGCAATTCCGCCATGTACGGAGCTTCTCGCGTCCTTTGGGTGCTGGCGAAAGAAGGAAAAGCCCCTTCGTTTCTAAGAAAAGTGAATGCAGGCGGGATTCCAGTGAACGCTGTGTATTTTTCTACAATCGTTGGGATGGCAGCTTTTCTAACCTCTCTTTTCGGTGAAGGCACTATTTATACTTGGTTATTAAATGCTGCAGGACTATCCGGCTTTATATCCTGGTTAGGAATTTCGATTACACATTATCGATTCCGGAAGGCGTTTATTGCACAAGGAAGAGATTTGAAAGATTTGCCTTATGTATCAAAATGGTATCCATTCGGTCCAATATTAGCCACAATTTTATGTGTTACGGCTATCCTGGGACAAAATTATTCTGCTTTTTTCGGCTCTGAGATTGACTGGTATGGAATATTAATTTCTTATATAGGGCTTCCTTTATTTCTCCTGGCTTTTCTAGGCTATAAAATCGTAAAGAGAACAAAAATGATTCCATTGCAAGGAGCTGATTTCAGTAATCGGGAATGATTTCTTTGTCAAAAAGATAGGGAAGTACTACATTTTATTTTAAATAAGGGGTAAAGTGCCTAGCCCGACAAGCGATCAGCCGTTTAACTAACTTGACCAGCTTTTGGTTGTTTGGGCAATCAAGGCGCTTGGGATTTTCTTAGGAGGTTGACCATGACGAAAACACAGGAAATTATAATTCGTTCCCTTCATCGAATTGAAGAACTTGAGGAAGTGAGAAAGCTAGAATGTAACATTTGGGGGGGGACTGATTCAATTCCCTCACACCAAACCATAACAGCAGTGAAAAACGGTGGTTTGGTTTTAGGAGCTTATTGTAAGGATCAGCTGATTGGATTTCAATACAGCTTTCCAGGTTTCAATGGTAAATCAGCCTATCTTTGTTCACATATTCTAGGCATAGATGAGCAATTTCGCAACAAAGGAATAGGGGAGAAGCTAAAACTAGCACAACGTGAAGAAGCGATAAAGCTCGGCTATTCCCTTATTACCTGGACATACGATCCGTTAGAAAGTATTAATGGGTATTTAAATATAGGCAAGCTTGGTGGGGTCTGTTCTACATATATCGCAAACTGCTATGGTGAAATGGAAGATCTATTAAACAGTGGAGTTCCTTCTGACCGCTTTCTTGTCGAATGGCATATTGGCAAGAAGGAGACAACGGATTCTAGAGGAAGGGGAATCGCGCTGGACTTAGTATTAGTAATGGAGAACTCGCTTATTCAATGGGATACCATTGAAAAGGGATTGCCTGTTCCTTCTTTCACTCTTGGGCTGCCTGAACCAGAATGTGATACAGCTTTTGTGGCCATTCCAAAGGATTTTCGAACAATAAGAGCCACAAATATCCAAGCGGCCAATGAATGGCGAATGAAATCCAGGGACGTTTTTAGCGATTTATTTCAGCAAGGATGGCAGGTAACAGATTTTATAAAGAAATCAACGACAGAAATTCCAGTTCAGTTTTATGTACTAACAAAGAAATAAGCAGGTAGATTTAATAAGAGCCCGTAATTTCAGGCTGCTGTCAGCCTATTTAATAAAAAATTGGTAAGACTGTGTCTTTTACAGGTTTATCACAAAAGGAGAGTTTCCAAGTGAAAATTAAACAAGTTATTTTAAGGCATCTTAAGCTAGACTTGCTTGAACCTTTTACAACTAGCTTTGGGACGGAATACAATAGGGATTTTATCCTTGTAGAAGCAAAAAGCGATGATGGCATTTCCGGTTGGGCTGAATCGGTTGCGATGCTCGACCCCCTGTATAATGAAGAGACCTTAAAAACAAACTGGCATATACTCGAAGATTATCTAATTCCAATTATTCTAAAAAGTGAAATCCAGCATCCTGATGAAATCTCTGAAAAATATTTCGCCCATATTCGCGGCAATTATATGGCAAAAGCCGCTTTAGAGGGTGCTGTTTGGGATTTGTATGCGAAAAAGAAAAATGCTTCTCTCTCGAGTGTGTTAGGTGGAACAAAAAAGAAAATTGAAGTGGGGGTAAGCATCGGAATTAAGGACTCGATTGATTCGACCCTGGATATGATTGAAGCTTGTCTCGGTCTAGGCTATAAACGGTTTAAACTTAAAATAAAACCGGGCTGGGATGTTGAATTAATAGACAAGGTCCGGAAAGTATATCCTGAAATCCCTCTAATGGCAGATGCAAATTCAGCTTATACCTTACAAGATATAAACCGGTTATCCGCCTTGGATGATTTTAATTTAATGATGATTGAACAGCCGCTTGCCTATAACGATATCATTGACCATGCCGATTTACAGTCAAGGTTAAAAACACCTATTTGCTTGGATGAGAGCATTCACTCATTAGAAGATGCTAGAAAAGCTATTAAATTAGGCAGCTGTAAAATTATTAATATTAAGATTGGCCGCGTCGGAGGCTTAACTGAATCTAAGAAAATCCATGATTTATGTCTTAAACATGAAATTCCACTATGGTGTGGGGGGATGCTGGAATCAGGCATTGGAAGAGCGCATAATATTGCAATCACTTCCCTGCCAAACTTTACCCTTCCTGGAGATACAGCCGCTTCCTCCCTCTACTGGGCAGAAGATATTATTGACCCTGAAGTTACCGTAGAAAACGGAACGATCACGATTCCAGAATTGCCCGGAATTGGCTATGAACCAAGTTTGGGAAAAATCAATAAGTATACGATAAACAGTCAAACATTTAATTTAAGTTAGAATAGGTCGGTAGACAACATCTATCTCCTTATTGTAAAGGCCTGTTCCCAAGAGGGGAGCAGGCCCTTAATTTTTTGAACTCTTATTTCATCCACTGGGTTTTCCGAAAGCGTCAAACTTTATCAATAGCCCGTTCGTAAAAGTACACTTTTGCCAACGGATAAAAATCTATCAAAATCGTTTTATTTAACATTCGTGAAAGTGTGTTTATAGCTTCATTTTATTACATAAAGTGAACGGTTAAAGAATGATATGAATAGGAAAAGGGTTTAGAATTACACATTCTAAACCCCTTTACCCCTGCTCAGCATAAAAAACGTCTTATATTCGCTAATATGGCGTTTTTTATCCCACAAAGTTCATGGGTGAAAAGTTCCGAATTCTAAAACCTGAGTTTTTTTTGATTGCAGAAATCGTACTGTATGATATACCTCTCATTGTAGTTTTTATAAAAATGATAAACCGAAATGAATGCTTGATTTTGGTTTTGGTGGAAGAAGGACAAATTATTTAAAAGTAGAATTTATATAAAGAAAAAATATGTAAGGGAGGTATACCAATGACTGTATCATTAATTCCAATTTCTAAAGATAAAAAGCATATTTTACAGAACTTGTATTCCCTTTATTTATACGACCTCTCAGAGTATACCGGCAGTTTAGAGATTTCATCTAATGGTTCCTTTGAATTTGATTCATTTGATTTAATTTGGGAGAGAGAAGGTTTATCCCCTTATTTACTAAAATAGGATACAACAATTGTGGGATTCTTATTACTATTGGAAAGACCTTTTTTAGAAAAAGACTATGATTACAGTATTAATGATATTTTCATGTTGAAGAAATACCGAAGAAAAGGTATCACAATAACTTTGTTAAAAGAATTGTTTGAACAAAAAAAGGGGAAATATTATGCGCTTGAATTAATTAGTAACAAACCTGCCATTCTATTTTGGAAAAGTGTTTATAGTAAACTTAATATAGCCTTTGAAGAAAAGAAACAGAATGTTGATAATGAAGAATGTTTAATTCAATCCTTTCAAATATTTTAAAGCTTATTAAACCACTATTAATCCTTATTGAATGAATGGGTGCGTCAGCATTCCCATGGTTTGGTATTTTGCA
The DNA here is from genome assembly GCF_046534585.1 of Peribacillus sp. SIMBA_075. Lineage (NCBI taxonomy): Bacteria > Bacillati > Bacillota > Bacilli > Caryophanales > Bacillaceae > Peribacillus > Peribacillus sp. SIMBA_075. The sequence continues at coordinate 49,151 of NZ_JAWRYN010000024.1, forward strand.
GCTTTGAAAAAATAGGGCTCCTCTGTAAGATAAGAATTTTCGATAAACACCGTGTGGGTCTTGCCCAATGATTACATATGGCTAGAGCAGTGAATTTCTGTGGAATTGTAGCCGGAGATCCATTTGCATTTGAAAAATAATGAAGATAGATTCGCTAGTTTATTAAAATGGATGGATAAGCTTTAATGATTAAATAAACTGGAGGCAGCAATCGTGGGAATGGAACCAACCCCTTAGTCCTCTTTACCTAACTGCATGTAGGTTGACAGAAGGATTGCCCACAACACAGTTTATTTTGAGAACCTCGTATAACTTTTTCTATTGAAGGAGGAATGAATAATGGTCATTATGGCGGTTGTCGTGAGTTGAATCTTGATCATAGAAGAGATGGGACCTTTATATTTCATTCTTACTCTGATTATTACTTTGCATACTTTTCTTATTCACTTTATGAGCAGGATACCTCAACAAGGCAGTCGAATATTCATTAGTATAAAGCCGGCCTCATTTTCGAGAGGCTGAATTGGAGGGTGAATATGGAAAAGCACGGACTGGAACAAGTTATAAAAAATGCAGATAGGGCAATAAATAACGAGGACTTCGATCAATTGATGGATTTCTATTCAGAGGATGCAACTTTAGTTGTCAAACCTGGAACATTCGCAAAAGGGAAAGATGAAATACGTCGGGCATTCGTTGCTATCGCTGATTACTTTAATCATAGTTTAATCGTCAAACAAGAAAAGATGGCAATAATCGAAACGGGTGATACGGCATTGGTTGTGGCAAAAGCCCAGCTTAGTGCCAATCAAAAAGACGATTCCGAATTCTCTATGGAAAGAACCGCGACATATGTATTTCGGAAGGATTCCATTGGTACCTGGCGCTGTATAATCGACAACTCTTATGGTGCTGAAATAATTGAAGAATTAGTGTAATTTGTGAAAGCTGCCGAATTAGGTGGCTTTTCATTTTTTACTAAGAGGATCACTAAAATAAATATCGTGTACTAATTGCATTTTAGCAACCCAAAAGAAGCCCAGCGCGTTCTTTCCGAAGTCGTATGAGGAAATTTACAAATACAGTTAATATGGGTAGTACAGTGCCAATAGATCACTTTTTCCTAATGGGTTCCAATTCCTTTTAATCACCCTTCAAAATATAAAAGACTCATAAATTATTTACCAATATATTGATTAAGGAAATGTTCTATTGCTGTATACGCAGTAATTTTATTATTTAGTTTTACGATGGAATGACCTTCATTTTTAAAGTGGATAAACTGTACAGGATGATTTCGTGCCATTAATTTTTTTACAATTTGTTCAGATTCTTCTATTGGGACCCGTGGATCATTACACCCGTGGAGTACTATCAGCGGACTGGTAATCCGGTCAGTTTGATTCAATGGATCAATCAAATCATAAAAGTTTCCGTCCTTTTCGATAGTTCCATATTCAGCTTCGCGAAGTTTGCGTCGCCACGGACTGGTATTTTTAAGAAAAGTTCTGAAACTTGAAATCCCAACGAGATCAATCGCAGCAGACCATAATTCCGGGTAATGGGAAATGGCTGCAAGAACCATAAAGCCTCCATAGCTCCCTCCCATAATGGCAACTCTATTAGGATCAGTGCTTCCCTCTTTCTTTAACCAATCTACTAATGAAACAAGATCTCTTACGGAGTCCATTCGTTTACGAACATCATCAAGATGAGTATATGTTTTTCCATATCCTGTACTTCCGCGAACGTTGGGAGTAATTACTGCATATCCAAGGCTTAGAAAATACTGCAGAACTGGATTGAAAACCGCCCGAATTTGGCTTTCAGGACCCCCATGAACATATAGAATAACTGGAATTTTTTCTGTCTGGGTATTTGGCTTGAAATAAAATGCAGGTACTTGGAGATTGTCAAAAGACTTAAATGAAATAAGAATAGGTTCAATTAATTTATTTTCCAAAAGCTTTGACTGAAGAGATTGAGTAAGCCGTTCTGTCTTCATTTTTCCTAGATCAACCTGCCATATATCAGAAGGATAGGCAGGCCCATTGAAAACGTAGGCTAACTTTTGATTGTCGGGTGAAAAAGTTAGGCTAGTTAACACCCCCATTGGTGTCTGCCATGTATAAAGGGCACTTGATTTTAAATCTAAAAGAATGCCTCTTGAAATACCTCCTTCATTAATTGAAAAAGCTAACTTTGATTGATCTTTACTCATAGCGAGGCCTTCAAAGTCCCACTGTCCCACCTCCAGCCAGGTGATATTTTTTGTTGAAAGATCCATGATCGCGAGCCCAAAAAATTCCTGATCTTGATTTGTTAATAAATAGAGATGATTTCCATCCTTGCTGAAATGAGGGTTTTTATAGCTTGCTTCACCCTGATGATCTGTTAACCAGTTCATTTCTCCTGTGCATAGATTCAGTAAACCTAAATCGTTATCCAACTGGGAATTTGTTTTCCGAATCAATAACGATTTACCATCAGGAGACCACATGATGGAGGAATAGAGACCATCCTTTGACAAAACCATTTGTATTTCTAATGTTTCGACATTTTGAATATAAATATCGAAAAAGGCAGGATGTCGACGATTGCTTGACCAGGCAATCCATTTTCCATCAGGTGAGTGACCCCCATATTCATGTTTATGTTCAGCTGAGTTGGTAAGCGGAATCAGTACACCATCACTCTTGAGTAAAAACAGTTGTTGCTTCTCATTTCCGCCAACATCCATTCCGATAAATAGGCCGCGCTGTGATGAACTGTTTAAGTATTTAAAAAAAGTGATTCGTTCATTAGTAAAAGAAGTTTGGGTTGGTTCTCTTATATCGAAACCCTTTGTCCAAACCTGCGGTAAACCAGAATAATCAGCAATAAAGATTATCTTATTACTTTTAGGACCATAAATAGGGTTACTGACAGTACCAACACACAAATATGATTTGATGCCAATTTCTTTCATACATTCCTCCTTAAAATATGCTGAAAAAAGAGAGGTATTGGTATAGCCCAAATAATAAAAAAGCTGAGTCAAAATGATCTAATTACGTCTCACAACCATTATATTTAGATGCATTATATATCATGCAATTAATATCTTGGCTATGGGTGCCAAAATCGTTGCGAACAAGATTTTCTGAAAAGTTTAAAAAGGTTTTTCCATATTTCTTCCAAAGGAGTGAGCTATTTTAGGTTTTAATCATCAGTCCAGAAGGGAAACCCTGCTAGCATTTGGTGTCACAAAAAGTTTATTGGAATTTTTGTGACACCCTTTGTTTTTTTTATATTTATAATACAGTCGCCTGTTATTGAAACCATCGATAAAAATTCCAAATAAGGAGCATGAAGATCATGTAGCCGAAAAGGGAATAAGAATGATGCCATGCTTCGCTATGAGTAAGCAATCCTAAATTCTCAGCAAACGGTTCGGAAACACCTATACAAAGTCCAATCAAAATGATAAACAGGATTCTTGAAAATGTAGTCAACGTTTTTGCGATCCATAAAAAGAGCGTAGTAAAGATTGGCAATATCAATAATGTAAAAGCGACATTGATTGTAAATATATCTGGGAAAGGTCTTGCTGGAAAGGCATACATTTGTTTACCGACAAACAGTAAGTCTAAATAAGTCCCGATGAAACAGGAGAGAACTATGGTGGCAACAAAAGCCCGAAGGTTACTCGTCTTCTGCTTCTTCTCGGAGTAGGAGGTTTTTTTTTGCCAGAATGGCAAGTTCAATTTTTTCAAGCGTTTTGCAGTACTCATCATAAACCTCCCCATCTGTATTTTCTTCCTTATCGATTAAGTAGTCCATGATTTTCCAGTCCTCAAACCAGTCTTTGCTTTCTTCCTCTTCATGATTAATATCTTTCCAGGAGTATATTAATCGCGGACTGTATAAACGATCCGCACCTTTTCTTAATTGGCACTTTTTTGTTCGACGTTTATAAAATGCACGGGGGAATGATTCGTTTATATCATTAAACAAATGCGGCCAGTAGTCTTTTCGCGAACCGGTATGTGGATGATCATGTGCCCATTCTACTACTCCTGATAAGATGTTCTCACTGCTAAACAGCTGTGAGTATAATCGCTTGCCCAGCAATATTCGCTCATGTAGGGAGGTGAAATGCTTCATTGTATTCCCGACTAGCGATGTTTTTTGTTTGGTTTCATCCTTATAGAATGGAAAAAGAATATGGTTAAAGCGAAAAAAATCATAAAGTTTGAATCCAATACTATTTAGTACGGTCTTTTTAAAATGGGTATTTTGAAAGACACTTTTTTCTAAATAGCTTTGTTCATTAATAACGGTGGCAATGGCTAACATATAGTGGTCGCCTTTTCTCCAAAAATGGTTCCACAACGTTTCCATAAAAGTTGATACATTGAAAAATGGTAGAAGATGAAACAGTCTTTTTGATCTTTTGACACTTTGTTCATACAACAAAAATTGTGGGTACACATCTTGGAAGATTAACCAGTTCCCTCGTTCCAGAAAAGAAAAGAAGATAAGTTGATCTTTTTCCGATAAAAGTCTTGTATATAACTCCCCTTTTAAATCCGTCATATTCCAACCGCCATTACGCGATACCATATGTCCAAGTAGTGCCCAGTGTATTTCTGGGTAACGGAGATAAAACTGAAAATAGGCATGTGTTCGGGTCACATTATTACTGTTGTGTTGTCTTGTTCGTTCTTTAATTTCATGTATCAACATTGTCTCTTCTCCCGTTAATTCCCGCGGTTTAACAGAAGCCTGTTTTTTACCTTTTTTCTTTAATTCATCTTTTACATCTAAAAGAGAATAAGGAATCGTTTTGGAAAAGCCGTTCCATTCCCTTTTCCTATCGTTGTGTTGCATCCTACTTCCTCCCATAAACACGAATGTTCTTCTTTTAAGGCCCAATAGGTTTTCGTGATAACCATCAGATGTTCAAATTTTTTTAATTTTAACCTTCTAGTAAGGATTTTTTAAATGTATTTTAACAATGCAGCTACCATCAGTTTATTATGGATGTTAAGAACAAATGATGATCGTTTTATCGTACAAGAGGTAGCGCGCACATTTTAATGTTATTTGTACTATGAAAATCATGAGTATTTAAAGGATTCAAAGTGGACGCGAAGGGAATAGATGGATTGGTATGTGTGCATGTAATCTTTCAAGGTGATTCTGATTTTTTCTAGGACTTTGTGGGACCATATATGAAAACAAAGTACTTCAGGAAGGAGTTCTATGAAAAATATTGTATTGATTTCCTTATTTCTCACATTTGTGTTCGCATCTCCCGCATCTCATGCTTTCGGTAAGCAACTAGAAGTGCCCATCTTGATTTATCATTCGATTGACGAGTTTAATGGGCAGGGTTCTAAGGAGTTATATGTAACCCCGAAGAATTTCGAGAAACAAATGTTGTATTTGCGAGACCATGGCTTCACATTATTAACTTTTGATCGGTGGCAAGACATTAATAAAGTAAACAAACCCATTTTCATTACCTTTGATGACGGGTACAAAAACAATCTGAATGCATTCGCAATCTTTCAAAAACTGAAAACCGAACATTTTAAACCAACTGGCACCATTTTTGTTATTTCTGACTTTATCGGTCGTTCCAACAGATTATCGAAATCGGATTTAAAACTGATGGCTGATTCGGGGATAATCTCAATCCAGTCTCATACTGCTACACATCCCGATTTGACGAAAATAAAAAATTATGAATATGAACTGAAAGGGTCTAAAGATAAAATTCAAAAAATAACGGGTAAACCAGTTAATGTTCTTGCGTATCCTTACGGGAATTTCAACGATAAAGTCGTAGCAGAAACGAAGAAATACTATTTGTTTGGACTTACGACAACTCCTGGACCATTTATTGAGAAGGGTATTAAAGATGAACTCTATCTTTTACCACGAACCTATATCAAGTATTCAAGTACTCTTGATGACTTTTCAAAGATAGTTGACAGAGAATGAAGCAGGTAATTGCTTTATTTAGAAAATGGGCACAGAAACAAGGGGAAACATCAAAAAAATGGGGAAATTAGAGGAATTAACACCGTTCATAAAATTTTGAACGGTGTTATGTATGTTTTTAACTTGCATTTTAAATAATTTGTTGGGCCCTTAACTCTTTTGTATATATACTTTGTGAAATTATTTAGTTTGACAATATACCCCTGGAGGTATATTATAAGCTCATAAGTTAGGAGTGAGTAAACTAAAGAGTAAAAAGCACAAATTTTATTTATTGTAATATTTTTACTTATTTTGGTCCCGTTTTTGTATAAACGGTATGTTCCTGTTAAGAGTTGAATGAAGTACAGGATTTTTTTGATATTAGGGCTTCTAATCATAAACGTGACAATGTGATGAAGAGGTTTTCCCTTATGCCTATTTGAAATGTTTTAATGAAGAAATCCCACATGAAAACATTCATGTAATTGCTTCTTATAAATTGGAAGTGAACTTGGGGCTGCGTTTCTTAATTGGAACAGGAATTAGGGTAACCAGTTATGTGACTCAGTGATTGTGTTTGTAAATAGATGGGTGGGCAGAATATGGAATATGATAAAAGTGTCCTTAATCGCTTGAAGCGGATTGAAGGACAAATCAAGGGAGTTATTGGAATGATGGAGCAGGGGAAAGGTTGCAGGGAAATCATCACTCAGTTAGCTGCTGCACGTAATGCCATCGATAGGAGCATGGGCGTTATCGTAAGTGCCAATCTAGAACAATGCGTTCGGGAAAATGTCGAAAAAGGTGAAGGCACTGAACATCTTGTCAAGGAAGCCGTTGAGTTATTGATTAAAAGCAGGTAAAAGAGCACCTGACCTAAAAAAGGAGAGAGTTATTCATGGCTTATATATTACAAGTTGATTTTAAAATGGAAGGGCCATTTGGTCACGAGATGGTGGAAGGGTTTGCTGGTTTAGCTAAAAGCATCAATGATAAAGAAGGTATGATCTGGAAGATTTGGACCGAAGATCGGGAAGCGAAGGAAGCTGGTGGCATATATCTGTTTGAGTCAAGGGAATCAGCCTGTAAGTACTTGACTATGCACACAGCACGTTTAAAAGGTTTTGGCATAGAGGAGGTTAATGGGAAAATATTAGAAGTAAATGAAGGTTTAACTCAAATCAATCATGGCCCAATTAAATAAAAAAATTTATGAAGAATAGAAAATTCTATTTAAAGAGGGTTGACCAACAGTATTTTTCGTCATATTATATACCCTATAGGGTATATAGAAATGAATGTTTTTTTACGGATTATATACCTATACAGGTAATAGAAATAGGCTTAGGGGGAAAAATATATGACCGAAAAGAGAAGAACGACGATCATTTTATTTAGTGGTGATTATGATAAGGCAATGGCTGCTTATATCATCGCAAATGGTGCCGCAGCCTACGATCATAAAGTGACCATCTTCCATACATTCTGGGGATTGAATGCTTTAAGGAAAGATGAGCCGCTGTCATTAAAAAAAGGCTTTCTTGAAAAAATGTTTGCAAAAATGATGCCCCGTGGTTCTGATAAAATGGGTCTATCCAACATGAACTTTGCTGGAATCGGGCCGAAAATGATCAAGCACGTGATGAAAAAACATAATGCCATGTCACTCCCGAATTTAATTGAGTTGGCCCAAGAACAAGATGTGAAACTGATTGCCTGTACGATGACGATGGATTTATTGGGCTTGCAGCAAGAGGAATTAATGGATGGAATAGAATATGCAGGTGTAGCGGCTTATTTAGCCGAAGCAGAGGATGGAAATGTAAACTTATTTATATAAATTGGGGTACCGGAGGGATGAGTTCAAATGGGAACCATATTTAATCTCATCATATTGGGTGTCATCGTTTGGTTTTTATATCAGCGATTTGTTCCGGCAAAGGGGATAAAAAATATTAAAGCGGCGGAGTTAAAAGCTGCGTTGAATAACAAAGGAAGTAAGCAATTCATTGATGTCCGTACTCCTAATGAATTTAGGGGCAATCATATTAAGGTCTTTAAAAATATACCTTTAAACGAACTTGGCAAAAGGGCACAAGAACTTTCAAAAGATAAAGAAGTTGTTGTGATTTGCCAAAGCGGGATGCGGAGCAGTAATGCATGTAAAACTTTGAAAAAACTCGGATTTAATGATGTCACCAACGTAAAGGGCGGCATGAGTTCTTGGCGCGAATAAAAGGAGGATATGATAAAGATGAAAGAAATTTTACCGAATGAAGTGAGTGCATTATTGAAGGGAAACTCGCCAGTCCATATTATTGATGTGCGGGAGGTGGATGAAGTAAAGGCAGGGAAAATACCAAATGCTTTGAACATCCCGTTGGGCCTAGTGGAATTTAGAATGCAGGATCTGGATAAATCAAAAGAGTATATCATGGTCTGCCGGTCAGGGGGCAGAAGTTCAAGGGCAGCGCAGTTACTTGAGGATCATGGATATAAAGTGTTGAACATGGTGGGCGGCATGAATGAATGGGAAGGTCCCATAGAATAATTTTTAAAGCTTAATATACCCCCATCTCTATAAAAAACATAAGGAGGAAATAAAATGATTAAAACAAATTCCGTTTTGCTAAAGGTTTAGCTTGCCCAATGCCAATCGTAAAAACGAAAAAAGCCATGCACGGCCTGGCAGCAGGGGAAGTGCTTGAAGTTCAAGCGACTGATAAAGGGTCAACTGCCGATATGAAAGCCTGGGCCGAAAGTACAGGTCATCAATATTTGGGTACGGTTGAAGGAGGGACCACACTAAAACATTATCTTCGGAAAGCAAGCGGAGAAGAGCAACAAGAGAAGAAGCATCAAAAAGTCATTTCAAATGACAGCCTTCTTCAAAAAATTGAAGGAAATCAAAACACCACCATCCTTGATGTACGAGAAGCGGCAGAGTATGCTTTCAATCATATTCCAACAGCTAAATCCCTCCCGATGGGTGAATTGGAACAACGTATGCGTGAATTGGATAAAGATTCCGAGATTTTCGTGATTTGCCGCACTGGCAGCCGAAGTGATCTGGCTGCACAAAAACTGACGGCAGCTGGATTTGAACAGGTATTCAATGTTGAACCTGGCATGAGCCAGTGGAATGGTCCTACCCAAAAATCAGTGAATAAAATAAAAGAGACTTAAAATGGAGGAATATATCATGTCTAAAAAAGTGGCTATAATCGCAAGTAATGGTGGGTTATTTGACGCATATAAAGTGTTTAACATCGCAACGGCAGCGGCAGCAATGGATCAAGAAGTGGCCATTTTCTTTACTTTCGAAGGCTTAAACTTAATTCATAAAGAAGCAAATGTACAACTGACAATGCCTGAAGGTAAAGATCATTTTGCCGAAGGATTTAAAAAGGCTAATATTCCTTCCATTCCAGAGTTAGTTACTATGGCCCAGGAAATGAACGTTAAGTTTATTGGGTGTCAAATGACTATGGATGTTATGGGGTTGGAAAAAGAAGCTTTCGTTGACGGCATCGAAGTGGGTGGAGCGGTCACATTTTTAGAGTTCGCTAAGGATGCTGATGTAACCTTATCCTTTTAAAGTAAAAAAATTTGAAATGTTAAATACTGTAGGGGGTATAAATAATGGCAGTTAATCCAATGACAGCGGCGGAGGTTTCAAAGAAAGTAATCAATAAAACGGACTTATTCATTTTGGATGTTCGAAATGAAAGTGATTTTAACGAGTGGAAAATGGAAGGGGAGAATTTTGAATTCCTTAATATCCCTTACTTCGATTTACTGGATGGCGTTGAAGAAATCATCGATCAAATTCCGGCACATAAGGAAATCCTGGTTGTATGTGCAAAGGAAGGCTCATCCGTTATGGTAGCTGAGATGCTTTTTGAAGCTGGATTGGATGTTTCTTACTTAAAGGGTGGAATGAAAGCATGGAGTGAACATTTGGAACCGGTGAAAATCGGCGAGTTGACCAATGCCGGAGAAATTTACCAATTTGTGCGACTTGGTAAAGGCTGTTTATCATACATGGTCGTTTCAAATGGTGAAGCAGCCGTTATTGATTCCACAAGAATGATTGATGCCTACATTGATTTCGCCGATGGTATCGGAGTGAAAATTACACATGTTCTAGATACACACCTACATGCCGATCACATTTCAGGAGGAAGACGAATAGCGGAAAGGACAAATGCAGATTACTGGCTGCCGCCAAAAGATGCAGCTGAGGTAACTTTTGAATATCAGCCATTAGAAAGCGGTAAAGTGATAAAGATCGGTCATTCAGCGATTGATATCGAAGCATTATACTCCCCTGGCCACACCATTGGCTCCACATCTTTTGTGGTCGATGGAAAATACCTGCTTTCCGGAGATATACTATTCATCGATTCCATTGGCAGACCGGACTTAGCGGGATTGGCTGAAGATTGGGTAGGGGACTTGAGAGAAACACTGTATACACGTTATAGGGAACTATCGGACGAGTTAATCGTATTGCCATCACATTTCATGATCATTGATGAATTGAATGAAGACGGAAGTGTCGCTAAAAAGTTGGGAACGCTGTTTGCTGAAAATCATGGAATGAACATTGCCGATGAAATAGAATTCAGAGAGCTGGTAACAGGTAATTTACCACCTCAACCGAATGCTTATCAAGACATTCGCGAAACCAATATGGGGAAAATCGAGCCCGATGATGAAAAACAGCGCGAAATGGAAATCGGACCAAATCGTTGTGCGGTTCGCTAAACCTGATAAAAAATGAAGCCATTAGGAGAGATGAAAAATGATTTCAGATAAAGTGTTAGATGCTAGGGGACTTGCATGTCCAATGCCGATTGTTAAGACGAAAAAAGCGATGAATGATTTGCAAACCGGACAAGTGCTGGAAATACATGTAACCGATAAAGGAGCTAAAGCCGACTTAGCTGCTTGGTCAAGATCCGGTGGCCATGAACTAGTGGAAACGGCAGAAGAAAATGATATACTGAAATTTTGGATCAGGAAAGGCTGATAAAGAGAAGGGAACCATTAGGGTTCCCTTCTTTTAAGGGAGGCAGGTACAATGGATATCATCTTTATCATTACCATCTTTTTAATTGGTTTTATAGGTTCATATGTTTCTGGAATGCTCGGCATCGGGGGCTCGATTATAAATTATCCAATGCTTCTGTTTATTCCCCCCATCTTCGGTTTAGTGGCATTTAGTGCCCATGATGTGACAGGGATAAGTGCTGTACAAGTCTTTTTCGCTTCCATCGGAGGTGTATGGAGCTATCGTAAGAGCGGACATTTAAATAAAACGCTCATATTCTATATGGGGATCAGCGTTCTAATCGGAAGCGTGGTTGGAAGCTTTGGATCACAATCGATGTCGGAAGGCGGAGTGAATATCGTCTATGGCATTTTGGCTTTGATAGCGGCTGTCATGATGTTCATTCCGAAGAAAGGCATAGATGACATTCCCTTGGATCAAGTTACCTTTAACAAATGGCTTGCGGCCATACTTGCATTAATCGTTGGATTAGGGTCTGGAATAGTCGGGGCTGGAGGGAGCTTTCTATTAGTTCCCATCATGCTCATCGTTTTAAGAATTCCAACCAGGGTTACCATCGCTTCTTCTTTAGCAATCACATTCATTTCATCCATTGGTGCAACAGCAGGGAAAATCTCAACAGGGCAAGTTGATTTCTATCCGGCATTGATCATGGTTGTTGCTAGTTTAATAGCATCTCCGCTTGGGGCAATGGCCGGTAAAAAAATGAATGTAAAAGTGCTGCAAGTCATATTGGCTCTATTGATTCTAGCGACGGCTGTGAAAACATGGATAGGGATTTTGTATTGAGGCACGGACTTTGACAGGGAAGGGGTCGTGGGTTCGAATCCCTCACAGGTCATCAACTAACAAAGGCTTAAATCCTTGATATCACAGGGGTTTGGGTCTCTTTTCTGGATACAGAAGGAGTAAAACGTATTACGGGACAATAATTTGTAATAATTAATATTTCAAGGGAACCGACGGAGAAGACACTCCTAGAGAAATGTACAAAAAACAAAATTATCAGTATCATGGATTTAAATATGAAAGCTCAAAAAATATATCAAGATTAATTTTTATTATCATGTGCAACAAGTAATACTAGCTAAAAAACATCTACCGGAAAATATTCTTTAAAACAATCAATAAAAAAGAATTGTTTTTTATTCATCAATCGGGCGCTTTAATGGAGTAACGAAAAAAGCCCACTCAATTTTAATGCTGAGAAATTGGGTTTTTTAATATCGAAATTCCCTTAACGTTGTAAATCCGCATTTTCCTGACGCTATCCAATTATACAGTTTATCGCGTAAATTAAAATGAAGCTTTCCTAAGGGAATCACAAGGTAAAATACAATTGCACGAACCAGAACACAAATGGCTAGAGATTCGTAGGGAGATTCATGAAGGATTAAATACAGTGGAACAATGAAACTCGGTGAATACCTATATTTTTCATGGAAAAAACAGTGAAATGCGTTCCAATTCTATAGGGGATCAAGAGGTGTCTGCCTTATCACTTCAATTGCTGCAAAATTGCTTAGTCTATATGAATACCTTAATGGCTCAAGAAGTTCTTTATGTCAACAACCAATATTGGCTGAAGAAAATGACTCCCGAAGATTTTAGGGGATTAACACCTTTGTTTTATCATCATGTCAATCCATACGGGACCTTTGAACTCGATATGGACCAGCGAATACCTATTAAGTTGAAAGTTTCATAGCTTTCATAATTTTGGGTCGGTGATAAAACCATCTAATCCCCCATCAAGATATTAGCTGGTTTTCCGTAATTAATCAGATCCTGATCCTTCATTCAGAAAAGCGTCCGATTGCGGTATACTTCAAAACCATTTGCTTTCCTTTTTTCTCTTATTTCTGTTCCTTAGCAAAATCGATTCGATTTTTGGGACGTGTAAGAATAATGATCATCATAATTAACAATAACCCTTGTATCCCTTGTTCTAACCGCATCCATAATGGATATACATCCCCACCACCAATTGCTAATGCATAAATACCAAAAGCACCCACAATAGATATGATCATAACACGTATATACGCTGATCGCTTTCTTTCCTTTAACTTAAAACCAAATCTTATATAAACCAGTGAAAGGATGGCAAGTCCCCCCGAACGCAGCCATACATATCCATTAATGTTGTCTCGAAATATAAAATCCAGTACTAAAAGCAGAATACTCATCGCAAAAAAGATAATTTGTAATTTGATTACCTGACCAATAGCATTATCAATTGATTTATTATTACTTTGCATAAAAACACTTCTTTCTTCAAATTTAGATTCCGCTGAAGGACAATTAATTTTCTTTTCGAGTTGCTAAATCAAACAGTGTTATCAGTTCCTTTGTGTAGGATTCGAGATCCAAATCAGAATCCAAAGCTAACTGTAATCCAACCCCATCAATAGCATTACGAATAGTGGTTGCTAATACCTTTGCAGAAAAAGCATTTAATGTTCTAAAATTGCCATCTTGTTGCCCTTGATGTAAAAGCTGAATAATCGGTGCTAATATTTGCTCATTTGCTGTCCTATCATAGAGGCGCTTTCCTTCTTTCGTGCGGGCATTGGCCAAAATCTCTGTCACAGCAATAATATTTTGGGGGTTATCATCCATGAATTTTAAATTCGATTCAATATAAGCTTTTAAAATGTCTTTTGCAGTGCTTTTTCCTTTCATATGAGATTCCATAAAGATTGCACCTGCATGATAAACTTCTATTACGACCTGCTGTATCAGTTCATCTTTGCTGGAAAAATGATAAGAAATCACCCCTTTACTTATTCCAGCTTCCTTAGCAATCTCCGATATAGAAGCATTCACAAAACCCTTTGTAGCAATTACTTTAATTGCACAGGCAACAATTTGAGCACGTCTAGTTTCTTCAATAAAAGAACGATTTTCTTGTTTATTTACCTTATCATTTGTACGCATGTACTAACTTTAGTACGGCCGTACAAAAAAATCAAGCATAAATGGAATCAAAATAATAAAAGAAGGACTAATAAATTAGCCCTTTTTTTATTATTGGCTGTTTTCAAATACTTTGTTGCTATTTACCAGGTAGTGAGTTGTGGTTGATTTCCCCTCCAGATGCTCGCTTTCCTTGGTGCGGGCGGTGAGCCTCCTCGGCGTAAACGCCTGTGGGGTCTCACCTGTCCCGCTGCTCCCGCAGGAGTCTCGCACTTCCGCTCCAATCAACCTTAAATAGTTTAGTTTTAAAAACAACAATCACTAAGCCTTAATATCAAAAAAGAAGGGGCTGCCTCAAAATCGTGAAAAAATGATTTTGAGACAGCCCATTTTTTGCTCCCAAAATTAAATTTACTTGACACAAAAAGAAATAAAATGCATAGTTTAAATCATAAGTAGTAAGTGATAAGTGATAAGTGATAAGTGATAAGTAATAAGTAATAAGTAATAAGTAATAAGTGATAAGTAATAAGTGATAAACGGTAAGTCACATTATTGAATTGGACTAAAACTAATGAGAGGTGTTTTTTATGAAGGATATGGAAATTTCGCAAAAATATTTATTATTAGCACTAAATGATAAAGGCAGTGTTGCCGCTATTGGTAGTATGAGGGTTCGTGCTTTTATGGTTGCCAGTGGAATTTTAGAACTTATAGCAGAAGATATTGTTTCGTTTTCGGAGAATCAAGTGACAGTAAAACAAGATTTACCAAGTAATAAAGGGTATTTGGGTTCAATCTATAATATGATTTCCGAAGATAATTCAATATCCCTGAAAAAATTAGCAAGAGGAATAGTTACTAAACGAAATTTATTCAAGGAATTATTCAACGCAGTCGGTGATTCTTTAGTGGAATTGGATTTGGTCTCCAAAACAAATGCTGGCTTATTAGGACGATCCAACCACTTTATACCCAGTGAAGGTGCTAAAAAATTAATTGTAGAACAAATTCGTGCAGAATTATTAGAAGAGGGACCAGTTTCAACCGATACAGTTGTTCTTTCAAGTTTGTTAATAGGCAGTCGTATGTTGAAGAACTATTTCAGTAAATTCGAGGAAGAAGACCTTAATGACAAATTATCTATGCTTCGCAATGATACGGCTAACAAAGAAATTTTTGCAATGATTGATGCGTTATCACACACAATTACTACAATCATTGCTTCTGCTTCGGCAGGTTCATAAGGGGGGATTTAAGTGTCAAGGAGACGTTCATTAGAAGATATTTTGAAATCTGAGTATATATCTATCGGTGAACTGGCTCGAATAACTGATTTGAGATACAGTACATTAAAATATTATACCGAAGCTAATTTAATTCCATTTGAACAATTAGATGAAAACTTAACACGTCGTTACCCTCGAGAAGCAGCAGTGGAAAGAGTTGAGACTATTAAAAGCTTAAAGAAATCTGGCTTATCCATTGCGGAGATTAGAGATAAAATAGCGAAACAAAGTTAACAAAATATAACTTTTAGAGTATCGATTTGATTAAAAAAGGGTTACTACCTTAGAATCATTACGACCGTGGAACAACCAATAATAGTAATAAGTACCGGTTACACCCTTACCGTGGTGAAAACCGGTTATTTTTTACACACTCCTTAGCGTTGTAAATCCGCGTTTTGATGGCATGCCCATCAAGCTAACAACATAAATTACAAGAAAACCAACGAAAGTATTTTTTCAAAATTAACTCTTTTTATTAGATTAAAAGAAAAAGAGCCCTCATTTCTGGGGCTATAAATTATCTTTAATATTTGATTAGGAGGTCGAGGGTTAACACCGATGCTCGGTGCTTTTTCTTACGACTAAGAGATCAGTAAATTATTTTACTTTAATGACTCCACATATGAATGAACCATTTCTGGGGTAACTAATTTACGAGTAGGTATTAGCCTTTGGTTTGCAAGAACATTGATTTGCATAGTGATTTGATTAATATGGTCTGTTGTAAAATCCTTTTCAGCCTTACATAATTCTATAGCTCTTTGAATATAATCTTCACGTTGTTGGTCTAATAGGGAAAATTCAGTAAAAAGTTGATTTTGTTTTTGAGCATGTAACGTAAGGGCTTTATGTACACTCATTGTCCTTCACTCCTATAATTTTTTTAAATAGCTACTTCTATATTAACATCATTTTTTTAGCAATAGCAAAATCTACAAAAGATAAATCCAAAAGGTAGTTGATTCACGCATCGGATGTGATTATGAAAGAGGTCTGGAATACTGAAGTGAACCCAAAAAGTTAGACACTATCTTTACTTAGTCCCTGCAAAAGAAGTGCAATAGAAAGTATATTAGAAGAAAAAAGAATGTTTTTCCAACCGGATTATAGGGGCGGAGAGCAAAAAGGGCTGAAAAAAATGAGGTTAGCAATGCGAAAAACGGTGAGAAAAACTAATACTGTCCTGGTATTGTTTAGTGGAGTTATAGATTCTACTGTTGGAGAAGACTTTCCAACATACTAAGGCTAGGCTGTGGAACCTGCTAGAATGTATAATACAGCAAATACCATAATTTAAAAATATATTGAACTTATTTTTAATAACTCATATAAATTTCATTGGGATATGCACGAACCGCAAAAATGATTATATTCTCTTTCGGTAGTTATATAAGATACTTCTATGAAAAAGGATTTATCATAGTAGAGTGCTTGGTAAAGTGAGACCTGGGCAAGTCAAGTGTATGAGAATCCTGCTCTTGGCACCTTAAATAATCCATACTCGATTAAGCGCCAAAAGTTTGGTTGATACAATTTTATTTATATTACAATGGAATTAGTTTTGACAGGGAAGGGCGTGTTTGAATCCCTTACAGGTCATCAACTAACAAAGGCTCAAATCCTTTATGTAACAAGGATTTGGGCCTTTTTTTATTTATAAAGAATTAGTTCATTTTGTATTTTTTACTTAATTGGTGACGTAATGGTGGCGGATAGAAAAGGATGTAAACGTACTACAGGTCAATTATTTGTAATAATTAATATTTCAAGGAACTTTGAGAAAAGCCTTTTGCTTATCTGCTAACGATGGAGGTTAAAAATAAGACCGTATTTTTGGCTTTTCTTTAAAAGGTACATAATCATATTCTTCGGAAAAATACACTTTACTATAATGTGTTGGATTACCTTTACTACCAAATACCATGCACGGGAATACTTCTTGGAAGGTCTGAACATGCCGCTTGAAGACTATGCAAAATATTGGCAAACGATGAAAGACTTCAGAGATAGATTTTCAGCTCACAGAGAGAGTGGTTACAACGAACCTGTCCCCTACTTTGCTATTGCGCATAATGTAGCACTTCATTACGTTTCTTGGCTTGAAAAGTATAATACAATGCCTTCACTTGAAAAATGATGGTAGAACAATATCAAGAATAATTACAACCAATGATAGAAAGTTTTAAAGGGAAATAAATAGATGGAGGAAAGTATAGAAGAGTAATTAAAAGTAAATTCCTTTCCTATTAGGGGATTAATCACACTTCTCGTAGGACTTACCCTCCACTTCAGTATTATATAGTAAATATTTCCTTTATTTTTTCTTTGTGATTTTAATTTCTCAACAGTTTATTATATTGATAAGGGAAGAATAACTTAATCTACTACTATAATGAAGTAAGTCTTTAAAAGGGAAGTGATAGTTAAATGCTTTATATAAGCGATATCGAAAAGATAATTAATAACACATTAAATGAGCACCATTTGGATATTATTTGTGAATTTGACAATAATCTAAGTGCACCTATGAGTTATAACGTATCGACCAATACTATAAAATTCAATTACCTTCAAGTTAACGGTTATAAAGGGAAAATTAGAATTAAAGAGACAGAGGAAGACTTTGTTAAAATTATTCTTTATCGTATGCTTGGATATTATTTAGATTTTAAGAAAAACAAACATGATTTAAGGATTTTAATGTATGGTCACGAAGAAGAAAAAGAAAAGCTAAAATCTGAAATAGAAACTAATGCTTGGGATTATGGGAGAACATTAATACCTGAACAACTATTGGATTCATATGATAAAGTTCGTGAATTAGATAAAATGCTAATAAATTAATGTACTCTAAGAAAATGGAGACCCGACTTTACCTAAAACAAGAAAAAGAAGCCTCCTTGGAGAATATCTCTGGACCTGACTTTTGAGTGAGAAATTAAACTGATATCCAATAAGACAAGACCTGAGTAAGAGGAGTTGTCTTAGAAAGCTTGATAAATAAACAAATAGAAAATGAAGTTCAAAGTTCGTGCTCAATTTTTAAGAGAAAACATGGAAAAGCATATCGATTACTTGACTAAAGAAATACATAGGACTGAACATACTTCTAAAGAAAGGTTTTAATGAACAACATATACTAGATAATGAGGAAAGAGAATTATTGTTGAAGTGGGCTACAGAGAACGATTGCGTAGATAAGTATTATTAATAAGGGAAATTAGTTAAGACCTTCATTGTTGAAGGTCTTATTTTGTTTTTACAAAAGGCATAACCTTGTCTTTTTGGGGAGGAGTTGAAGTAGGAAATATACAATAAACTAAAATCTTGAAATCGCATTGCTTTTAGCATTTTTTTTGTATGTAATAATCCTCTTCAACTAACGGGGCAGGATAGTAAAAGAAGATTTTATATGACTCTAGAAAGAATTTTTCTACTTCTTTTGCCTACAAAACGTAACTATAATATGGATATGTTTACTCTTGAGGAGGCTCGTAGAATTGACAAATAAACAAATAAAAGACTTTTCATATTTGGACAAGATTGTTGAAAAAGCAACTGGTCAAAGAATAAAATTCTTAGTTCAGAGAGCAGGTTTTTCACAATCACAATTAGCAAAAATTATGGGAAGAGAAGGAAAAACGATTTCTAATTATTATTGTGGGAAATCTTTTCCTGATAAACTTGATTTAATAACACTCTCCAGGATTTTAGGAGTTCCATATGATGAACTTTTGATATTCAGAGGCGATGTAGAATGTTATCAAAGATTAGACAATTACATAATCGGCTATCGTGGACATGAAGATGAAACAATATTTGATGAAATTGAAAGGTCGAAAACGGAGAGTAAGTTATTTGACCCGGATACAAAGGGACTAGCCAACATTCGAAATTTAGAAGAAGCAGGATATTGTTTGCGGTATCGTCTTCCTGAAATACAGCAGGATATTCGTAATAGAATAATGGATGAATTGTTTTCTGGCAGGGGAATTCATAGTCAATATATGAAACACATTTTCGAGTTCTATATTTGGCGGAAATTAACAGACGAACAGAAAGCGGAAAGTGAAAAACAATTTGCTATTTGGCGTGGCGAAAAAAAGTGAAGATACTAATTGATTAATTCAGCAATGAATAAAAGAGGTGTTACTATATGGAACAGAAAGAAATATTAATAAATGTAATTAAGTCATTTTCAAATTACTATGAAAAACAAAAATCATTTAAAAAGGTTTTTTTGAATGAACCAGTAATGTCGAAAGCTATTGAAGTTTTTGATGCTGAAATGAATGAGATGCTTGACCATGTTTTCGATTTGATTGGAATACCAAACGAAGAGTCTTCGGATAAATACGATAGATTAAATTGGACAAGAAATGTTTGTACAGGGAAGGGCGTGTTTGAATCCCTCACAGGTCATCTTTTAAACAAGGATCAACGTGTTCAAAATTTAGTGAAATGAGGTAAATGGAAGTTCCGCCCCCGTGTCCCCAGAAGAAAAATAATGGGGGTGAAACAAAATGAAAGGGAGACCCTGAAGATCTCCCTAACAATATGCTTTGTTGGCTTTTCGAAAAGCTGTTATTTCTTGATGATACCAAATTGATCAATAATATAAGGTTCTGCATTATTCTTGTTTTGATCAATCTCATAAGTTACGGCAGTCAGTTTTTCTTTATCCATGCTGATACCAACGAAGTTTTGAATTTGGCCGCGTACTGGACGGGTGTTATTGCTTGGGTCTGGGCCATAGATCGCTGAATGATTTTCATCGGCTACTTCGAAAAGATTATAGAAAGCTTCTCCAAGTACGGGATCTTGATTTTTGTAATATACTTTTGGTCCAGCTGTTGCAGGGATCAAATAAATAGCGCCATCTGGATTAACGGTATATTCAACTGTTTGTCCTTTTTTAGTTTCCATAATTTTTTCAGTTTCTGAAGCCGTACCATTACTCGTGATCGGTTTCGTACGTGCATAAATATGGTCATGTCCTTGAAGGACAAAGTCAATGTCAAGCTCCGCCATGAGTGGTGCCACCTGGTTTCTCACTCCGTTCGGATCCATGATATCATCATCCGTTGCATGGTTAGAAGTCGTATAAGGTCCCTTGTGAATATTAACAATAACCCATTTAGATCCATTAGCTTTGGCTGCTTTTACATCTTCCTTCAACCATTCAATTTGATTTTCCGAAAAGTTCGCATATTTCTCAGAATCCTCGTTGCTATTGAGGACAACAAAGTGAGCGTTACTGTAATCGTAAGAATAATAGGCACCTGTTTCGGTAGCTGAGTTTTCAGGCACATCCAGGTTAAAATGGTCGATAAAAGCATAACTTTCATCCTCGTGATTCCCCGCGGATGGTGCAAACGTCGTGTTTAGCAAGCTTTCCTGAGAGTGCCCTAGTAGCCAATCCCATTGTTCCTCTTTGACTCCATCGTCAACTAAGTCGCCATTATGAACCATGAACTCGGCGTTAGGGACCGTATCTAAAGCTTTTGAAATGGTTTCGGACGAAAGGATCGCCTCATCTTCCGTTTTAGCTTGAGTATCGGTCAAGTCAATAAAGGTAAAAGCACCATTTTTGGGTGCTGTTGTAAACATACCTACTTCACTCCAATTGTTTAATGATGCATCTCCAACACGGTAGTAGTATTCAGTATCTGCCTTAAGTCCAGTTGCTTCTGCTTTATGTACATACTCTTTTTGAGAATTTGTAGAAATGTTTTGAGTACCTGAAAATTTTAAGGCTTTCTTAAAATCAGGCTTCTTAACGCCCGTCTTTTTCACAATCTGTAAATCACTGTTCTTGGAATCCAGTGAAGTGTACCAAGTGAATCCTTTAGAATTCGTAGAATTGCCATTAAATGTAACGGTCACTTTACTAACATCTGGATTTGAATCAGCTGCTGCCAAAGAGAGAGTACTGCCATACCCTCCCACAATGCTTAGAGTCAGGGCAACTGAAATCAATTTTTTTGAGTTTTTTTTCACGTAGCTTTTCCTCCTATATATTTATGATTACTATCCCTTAGGACAGCAAGTTAAATATAACAAAACTAAATATATATATTATTAATCATATATATTAATAATGTTAAGATATGGTAATACAGCACAAAGACAATACCGTTACAATGCCCACTTGAGACTAACGGAGAAGTTTCTTTAAGGACTATTTTTAAATATAACCATGAAGGACATATAATCTCAGTAACATATAGTGGGGACAAATCATACAAGGAACACTGATTGGAATTGTAAAAGCGGATAGTTGTTTAGAGGTTAAGGTATGACCATGTTAATAGCAAAATTGAAATTAGGAGGAAATGTGTTTCTACTCCTAAAAGTCTTACCAGATGGGCGAATTAGGCCCATATTAAAATTGGAAATGGCTTGACGCTGAAGTAACTGAAGGCAGTTCAATCATTGAGGAAATTGTTATATAAAATTATTATGCCTAATAAGGAGTTCTTATTGTACGGACGGGTGCGATTTTTCAATAAGAAGATCGCTTTATATTTTGTGCTAACGGGGTTGTTTTGTTCAACATTAAGCATTAAAAATCTCTATAATAATTCGTAGATATAAGAGTATGAATAATGCAAGAAGGCATATTAAAAACACAGAATAAATTTAGTGAAAGGAGGGAGCAAAGTGAAAAAGGACACATAATTAGGGTTATTTCTTTCATTGATTGTATTATTTGGTTTTCCCGTAGTTTATTTAGTTGTCTGTTCTACATAACAAGTCATTTTATTAACAATATAAATATGATATTACATTCATGATTCATGTGGTTCCCCCGCTAAAAAATGCTTTCTTATTCCAACAATTTGGAAACATTCGGTAAACATATCTAACAAGGGGATTTAGTTCGGTTTTACCTTATGGGGTAAAGCCAATTTCATATAAAACAAATGAATCATTCATTTTGTTTAACATCTTTTAAATGACCGGAACGTACGACTTTAGTTTCTAAATATTTTTCATTAAACTCGGAGGTATCTCCCCATAACGGAATTCTGCCTGCAACATTGGCACCTGAATTTTGAAGGGCTTCTAATTTTCTCGGATTGTTGGTGATAAGTGTCACTGGATTGGAGCGCAGTTTTTTTAACACTCGAATGGCGTCATCATAGTTACGTGCATCATCCACAAATCCAAGCTCTAAATTCGCTTCCACCGTATCCAATCCTTCTTCTTGCAGAACATAAGCCATGGCTTTACTAAATAATCCGATGCCTCTTCCTTCGTGATTCGCTAAATAAAATAAAGCACCGGTTCCTTGAGCAGCAATCATTTTCATAGCATGTTTTAGTTGAAAGCCACAATCACATCGTTTGCTGCCAAATATATCACCAGTATGACAAATGCTATGCATCCGGATAAGAGCATCCGCGGAATTTTGAAAATCTCCATACAGCAACACACTGGATTGCTGCATTTCCGCTAAATTGGAAGAGGCTAAAGTTTCAATGATCTTTTCCATATTATAAGAGCCTTCATTACAAAAATGACCTGCCATATTATCACATGGTAACCAGCAATACCATTGGAATATAGTTGTTTCGCCATCTAAGTTAACGGGTAATTTGATAGGCCCGACTAAATAAATGGATTTTTCATCACCTTTAATAACGTTAATTTTATCTTCTAATATCAAAGCGACTTTTTCATTAATCATAAAAACTTCCTCCTTATGTTTCAAAATATTTAATGTACTGTTGGGCAAAATATTATTATGGATCAGTTCTGTTCATATTGTACCCAATCCACTCTTTTGGAATCGTTTGTTTTAAAAAGAAGCAAAAGTCCAAATGTACTAAAGCGAAAGAATAGTCCAAAAGGTTATCCCCTATTTTCTGTGTGAAAACCCTTGTCCATATAGTCAACTTGAACGAAAACTTAATTGTGAAAGTCATATCACTTTCCTGATTGGACGAAAAATGATTTAACTCACTTAAGTTCCTCTTTTTAATAAAGGAGATATTCTATATGTCAGGTTGTGACGGCGGTTTTGGATTCGGTGGAGGTTTCAGATTTGGTCCGTTTTGTTAATCCTCTTAATCGTTGATGAAGCAGTTGTGTTGGGTTGATCGGAGGCGGCTACGGATATGTTGGTTACTGCAAATGGTTCGGTGGCACCAGTTGATCTAACGTAATCATTTCAAGTTGATCTCGCTGAATAGAATCATGTTTAGAAA